>MHHS01000032.1:11800-55948 GCA_001817115.1 Candidatus Andersenbacteria bacterium RIFCSPHIGHO2_12_FULL_45_11b | reverse complement strand
AGGCTGGCGGTTAAACAATGCGGGCTGGCAGGTGCAATATATTCCCGTACTCGCAAGCTATCATGCACGCACGCTCGGCAAACGAGGATTTTTAAACTGGGGATTAAATATTTCTGAAATTAAAAAACGCGTCAATAGTCCACGTACTCGTTGGTCGTTACGAAATTATGTATGGATGATTGCAAAAAATGCATCCACGAAACAAATTTTTTTGTACTGGCCGTTTGTTAAAATGCGACTGCTCGTCTTTTTTGTTCTATCTTTATTTTCGAAAGAATTATTTGGTGTTTGGAAAGAAACTTTTGCTGGATTGAAGATGATGAGGGAGAAAGGAAAAAGTACGGGGAGAGCAGTGTCATTGCGAGCATAGCGAAGCAATCTTGGCGAATTTCCCCTCCCCCTAATCAGGGGGAGGGTTAGGGTGGGGGCTGGTGAAACGTGATGCCGCATGTTCTGCCCCCATCCCCTCCTTCCCCCCAATTGGGGGGAAGGGAAACTACGACAATAAAAATCGCGCACCGGCCGAAAGGGCGGGTGCGCGAGTATGATGATGACTATTCTTCCCCCTGATCAACCGTAGTTATAAAGTTGAATTCGAAGGCTCGGGAAATACGTGCGAACGAGGTGATTGTCAGCACGCGATGTTTATTGGGCTCTTGCCCATCCGCAAAGCCCAACAAGACACCCCCAATGTACGACGCAACCATCTCGTCCATATTCGCTGCCGAAGATGCTGATTTCGGCTTAAACAGAAAAGTGACGGTTTGATCGTGGCAATTGAAGTAGCCAGCATGTTTTCCAAAAAGTTTACCTTGTTCGAAGGCCGTCTCTTTACTCAATTCGATCTCTTGGGTCGTCGCTTCCATTTTCAAAGAACCTCCTTCTGTTTGCGTTTCGAACGTTTTTGTGCCACTGTGGCACCAGTAGCACCTTTTTGGCACTAACTCTCAATTATACTCCTATTCTGTGAAATTGTCAATTATTATCGTAAATTATAAAATGTGGCAGCTTACGCGAGCGCTTGTTGAGTCGCTGCTGAAAGACTTGCCGAAATCTACAGAAATTATCGTCGTTGATAATAATTCGGGAGACGATAGCGTATATCTGCTCCGTTCTGATTTCCCTGAAATTACCGTTCTTGATAACCCGGAAAATATGGGCTTGGCTGCGGGCGTAAATATGGCTCTGAAAAAAGCGAAGGGATCCTACTATTTGATACTCAACCCGGACATGGTTGCGTTGCCCGGAGCAGTACAAACACTTATTGACTTTATGGATAAAAATCCGGAAGTTGGAGTATCTGGCGGAAAATTAATTTCTCCGAATGGAAAACTGCAATATTCGTGCTACCGGTTCTATACCATCATGACGATCATTTATCGCCGAACATTTTTAGGAAAAACGGCGATGGGCAAGCAGACTATTCGGAATTTTTTAATGAAAGATTTCGACCATGCAGAAATAAAAGATGTGGATTGGCTGATGGGCGCATGCCTCATGGTTCGCAAAAAAGCCATAGAAAAAATAGGGAAAATGGATGAGCAATTTTTCCTCTATTTTGAAGACGTTGATTGGTGCCGCAGATTTTGGGAAGGCGGCTGGCGCGTTATGTATGTGCCTTCTGCAGTATTTTCCCATTTTCATCAGCGAAGCAGCGAGCGCAATGCAATTATCGGCGTGCTCACCAATCGCCCGACCCGCGAACACATCAAATCCGCAATTAAATATTTTTGGAAATTCCGAGGAAAAGAAATGCCGAAACATGAGTGAGTGCTCCCTTCTCCCTGGATAGGGAGAAGGCGGGGAAGAGGGTTTCGTCATGCGTTCGCACTAACCCTCTCTCTAGCTCTCTCCCTATGCAGGGAGAGAGGAAACTCTTAATATGCTACACTTACTTTTATGCAATCAACGCTTCCAAACGTCCATATTGAGCAGTATGAAGGGCCATACGACCTGCTTGTTGAGCTTGCAAAAAAAGAGCAAATCAGACTTTCTGAAATTTCTTTACAGAGCTTAACGGATTCATTTTTAACATACATTAAAGAGCGTGAAATTGATCCAGAGATTATGGGGTCGTTTCTTGTTGTTGCATCTACACTATTATTAATCAAAGTGCGCCAAATGGTGCCATCTTTAGCGCACGAAGAGGAAGAAGAAATTTCCGATCTGCATCACCGGCTTGCACTGTACGAAAAATTCCGCGCTGTATCAGAGATACTCGCCGCTCGCTGGAATACAAAACCGCTCTTGCCAGCTCATCATTTTGCAGAAGGGGAATTTCAAGAACCGGGGAGCGAGGCTTTCATGCCGAATATCTCATCAGAACTCCTGCACGACGCATTGCAAAACCTTATTGGCAGAATACCGCCGCCGCCAAAACCTTCTGCTCATCTCACAAGGCGAGGCCGATCTATAAAAGAATTATTTGCGATGTTCCAAGACCGGCTCGACCGCGTCAAAAAACTGATATTCCAAGAAACTGTTCATGGATCTTCTCGCCAAGATCAGGCCGTATCCTTTTTAGCAGTGCTGGAAATGGCACGCAATAATTCTGTTCGCTTGGAACAAGAAGAAGCATTTAGTACACTTACGGTGCATAAAATATGACAAGCCTCACCCAGCATATTGAAGCGCTGCTGTTTACTGCCGGAGAAGCAGTAAGTATTTCCGACCTTGCGCAGCTACTTAGCGCTCCAGAACAAGATGTTCAAGCTGCTCTTGGGGAATTGGCGCAGCATTTGGAAGGCCATGCATTAGCGCTGGTCACAACCGCAACACATGCACAGCTCGTAACAAGCGGATCTGTTGCGGAGTTCCTTGCGCAATTTGCCGGCCAGGACGGCAAAGAGCTTTCCCGCGCTGCGATGGAAACACTTTCCGTAATTGCATATCGCGGGCCGATATCTCGATATGATATTGATGCTATCCGAGGCGTAGATTCCAGGCGAATGATTCGCCAGCTTCTCCTCCGCGGGCTCCTGCATCAAACACGAACGGCTGCGCATGCATCGTTGTATGACATTTCCGAAGATGCGCTTATGCAGCTAGGCATCACGAACAAAAAAGAATTACCGCAATTTGAGGCTCTATCCAAGAGCGAGCATATAGACCAACTTCTCAACTCAAGCAAATGATTTCGATTTTCCAAGGCATCGCCACGATTGTGGGCTGCATGATAATGCAGCAGCCCGTTACAAGCTGTGTTCCATACGGCGTATCTCAGCAGCCCGCGCTGGAAACACAATCGGCGCATATCCCCCAAAAAACGGGGGATGCCATTGATGTCGACCTTACTGCGCAATCTGCGCTGGTGTGGGACATAGAAACGGATACCGTGCTGTATGAACGCAGTGCAAATGAAGAGCGGCCAATTGCTAGCTTAAACAAGCTCCTCTCAACAGTTATTGCCCGGTCGCTCATCTCGCCCAATGCTACCGTCACCATTCCGCCAGATGTACGCAAAGCGCAACGCGAGGGCGTAGGCATTAAGCTTATCCCAGGGGAACACGTAACAGCGGGTTCGTTATTTGCGGCAAGCCTTATTCCTTCTGCAAACGATGCAATGGTAGCGCTCGCAATAGCGACAAAAGGATCTGAAAGCGATTTTGTCGCATACGCAAATGAATATGCCGCATCGCACGGACTCTTTCACACTGTGCTCGCAAACTCCACTGGGCTGCAAGGGGGGACACAGCATTCAACTGCACACGACGTCATGCGCATGTTAATGATCGCATACAACGATTCGTATCTGCGCCCATTCTTATCTCAAGGAAAAGGTGAGGTTATATCATTCGAAGGAAGCAAGCACACGTTCGTATCCACCGATAAATTATTAGGAACATACATGCCCATACTTGCGGCAAAAACGGGATACACACTCGCCGCAAAAGAGAACCTTGCAATTATAACTGTAGGGCCAAAGGGGCAGAAAATAGGCGCAGTAATCTTAGGAAGCGATGATCGTTTTCAAGACATGAAGATTGTTGTAGAGTACATCTACAGAAATTACACGTGGCCATGATTGCATTTTCGGATCCATATTTAGTAGTAAACGTCACTCGCGTTGTAGGAATCGGCACGCTGACGTTTTTACTTGCGTTTATTTTGACACCGGCACTCACCAACGTGCTCTATATTTATAAATTCGGAAAGAATATCAGAAATACAGGGAACACGCCATTATACTCTAAACTTCACGCAAAAAAGGCGGGTACGCCTGTGGGCGGAGGCATTATTATTTGGGGTACAGTAGCTCTGCTTGCACTGCTCTTTTGGGTGCTCAACGAATTATTTCCATCCAGCTTTACGCATGCGCTAAGCTTTTTAAGCAGACCGCAAACCCTGCTTCCGCTCGGCGCGCTTGTGGCTTCTGCGCTCGTGGGGCTTGTTGACGATTACTTGAATGTACGCGGAAAAGGCCCGCACGGCGGTGGGCTGCGCATGAAGCATCGCCTTTTGCTCTATGTAATGGTTGCAGCATTCGGCGCGTGGTGGTTTTACACTAAGCTTGATTGGAGCACTATACACGTTCCGGGAATCGGGGATTTTGAAATCGGCTGGTGGTACATTCCTCTATTCATGCTCGTCATCGTTTCTACTGCATTTTCTGTGAACGAAACAGACGGGCTAGATGGCCTGGCAGGCGGCGTTTTGCTGTTTTCCTTCGGAGCATACACTGCGTTAGCATTTGCGATGGGCAGAATTGAACTTTCTATGCTCTGCGCCGCAATAGGAGGCGGCATTCTAGCTTTTTTATGGTTTAACGTATATCCCGCACGATTCTTTATGGGCGATACGGGCGCCATGAGCCTAGGCACTACGTTGGGAATTATCGCGATGCTTACGAATTCTGCGCTCGTGCTCCCGATTATTGCATTTCCCCTGGTCATAGAATCTTTATCTGTCATCATTCAAATGACATCGAAAAAGCTATTTCACTCAAAAGTGTTTCTTTCTACGCCCATTCATCATCATTTTGAAGCGCTCGGATGGCCGGAGACAAAAGTAACGATGCGGTTCTGGATTTTGTCTGCCGTATCTGCGAGCATCGGGCTAGTGATCGGCTTGCTTGGAATGGGTTCGTAATATGGGTTCTTTTTCCGGCAAGCATGTCCTCGTTCTCGGATTAGGTTTACATGGTGGAGCAGTGGGAAATATTACATGGCTTGCATCGCAAGGCGCGCGCATTACTGTTTCAGATACAAAATCACGAGAACAACTAGAAACGTCTATTCAAAAACTTTCAAATATACCTGGTATAGAATATCTATTTGGTAGTCAAGATGAAATTAGTTTAGATGGCGTTGATATGATTTTGCGAAATCCGGCAGTTCCGCGCAAAGCCGTTATTCTACAAAAGGCCCGTGAAAAAAATATCCCCGTTGTAATGGACAGCAATATATTCTTCGATCAAGTCGGCAGAAAACGCATTATCGGCATTACCGGATCGAAAGGCAAAACAACTACGTCGCATGCAATCTATCACATATTAAAAAGCATTATTTCAGAGACAATAGCAGTTGGCGTAGACGGCGTATCGCCGTTGGGGACGCTAACACTCCTCTCCTCTGCTCCCATCGTCTTTGAACTTTCTAGCTGGCGCTTAGAAGCCTTGCAAGAAGTTCATGCCAGCCCGCACATTGCAATATGCACATCCATATATCAAGACCATTTGAATACATACAATTCGTACGAGGATTATATTCAGGCAAAAAAACAAATTATTGCAGATCAAACAGAAAACGACATTGCGATTTTAAATTATGATGATGAAATTATCCGAACATGGGAACAGGATGTACGAGGGGAATTATACTGGTATTCACTAAAGCCATTGCCAAGTAATTTGCGAGGGATTTGGATTGATAATGATAGTGTCTGTGGCAATGTCATTCCCGCGAAGGCGGGAATCCAGGAATCGACGACGTGGATGCCCGATCAGGTCGGGCATAACAACACCAGCAAAACATCTGCAAAAATCTGCAAAGTCTCCGACATCCCCCACACATCGCCGCATGAGCTTCGCAACAAGTTGCCGGCCATATTGCTCGCAGTATTGTTTGGCGCATCGCCAGAAACCATACAGCAAACGGTACGCTCAATTCCGCAGCTGCAACATCGCATGCAATTGGTCCGAGAATTGAACGGCGTGCAATATATTAACGACACGACGGCAACAATGCCCGATGCGACGATAGCCGCGCTTACCACGATGCAAGAGAAACCTCTCATCCTTATTCTTGGGGGTTCTGATAAGGCTCTTGAATTTACAAGTCTTGCGCATGCTATATCTGAGCATAAAAATCTAAAGCATCTCATCTGGCTCCCAGGAACAGCGACGCTCCGCATGCAGCAAGCGATTCGTTCGCATACCAGCGCGCAAATGCATGACATAGCTACTATGCAAGAAGCAGTAATACTTGCGCAAAAATTAGCTCAAGCGGGCGATGCGGTAATCCTTTCCCCAGGAGCTACTAGCTTTGGATTATTTCTCCATGAATTCGATCGAGGGGATGCATTTATTTCCACTGTTGAACAATTGCGATAGGAGAGTATAGTAAAACTACTGGGTACGAACTGTCCTTTCCATCACTAATCAAGGAGCGATACGATGGCGATTCAATTGTCTCCGCACTTCGGTAAAGCGATGAGAAGCGTTTTGTGGAATAGAGTTTCACAATCAAAAATGCACGGCGGGCGCCTAGAAATTTCTGTGTATTTTAACATCAAACGCGCCCTACCGATTATCGAGGCAAGAATTGAAGACCAGAATGTTTTGCTGAATCTTATCGAGGGAGCAGCGGAAAGCGTTGAAATACTCCGAACAAATCCCGATGAAACGGAACAATACTATACTCAATGCGTACTATTATCCATGTTTATTAGAGCATACCTTGAACCGACACCTGGCTCTGTGTATGCCCGTAAAATAATTCAGCAAATTGGAATAGCCTGCCATTGCCCTACGGTGCGAGAGCTTTTGGAGAATCATCCAATCCAGTAATCCACGAGCCCCCTTCGAACACGGATGTTCAGGGGGATTTTTTTGACTTTTTTGTATGCCGTATGCATACTTGCTTCGGGTTTTCACTGATCGCACATTGTAGTAAAAAATAGAGGGAACTTGCAGATGTCCACACAAACGGTTTCGCCGATTTCGAAATACCTTGAACGCTTTGATGGGGCTTGGATATTACGAAAAGAGGGTTCGGGCTATCAACGAGATCGCCATAACGCCCTTAACCAAGCAAGGCAAAATGTATCCAATATGCCGTATAGCGACACAAACTGGCTATACAAACACTTGGCAGTCATACAAATTGAACTTGCGAATAAACCGGGGTACGAACAACGTCTGCGACTTGAACTGACGGCATTTGCAGTGATTAACTATCTTTACGACAAATTCAAGCATACTGCATTGCATCGAGTTGTGAGTATGAACTGTCCTGAGTTCAACAGATTCTGCCGCGTCGAGACCGTAGAGTAAGCTGTCAAACCCCGCGCAATCCGCCCGGGGTTTTTTCATGTATACTACCAGCATGGCTCATGCAAAGGGGCGGGCAGACGGAATCCTTTTAGTGGCAATCTTCGGACTTGTGGTATTCGGGCTTATTATGGTTGGCTCAGCATCTTCCGTGTTAGCAGAGCAATTCAGAGATGATCCGTTCTACTTTCTAAAACATCAGCTACTATACGGATTCCTGTTTGGAGTTGTGGCATTTCTCATAGGATTTTACACGCCATACACAAAACTTCGCACAGTTGCGGTACCCGCCATTTTGATGGCATTAGTTTTGCTCGTCCTCGTATTCGTTCCGGGATTAAAAGTAGTATCCGGAGGGTCTGCTCGCTGGATCGGAGTTGGACCTATCACCGTACAGCCAAGTGAAATCGCAAAGCTTGGATTTATTCTTTACCTAGCTGCGCTGCTCGAACGAAAGGGATCCGACATCAAAGATTTCAAAAAAAGCGTAGTACCGTTCTTAGTTATTACTGGAGTTATCAGCTTGCTTATTATCTTACAGCCAGACATCGGAACCTTATTTACTATTACCGTAATCGGAGCCACAATGGTGTTTTCTGCTGGTTTTCGCCTGCGACATTTAGCACTTATCGGACTAGGCGGCGTGGCTGCATTTTCCATTTTAGTCAGCACGGCACAATATCGACTTGCGCGGTTATTTGTATATTTGCATCCAGAGCTTGACCCGCAAGGCATCGGATATCAAATTAATCAGGCATTGCTTGCGGTGGGCACAGGTGGATTATGGGGATTAGGATTTGGCAGAAGCAGGCAAAAATACAGCTATCTTCCGGAACCGGCAGGGGATACAATTTTTGCAATCATGTCGGAAGAGCTCGGTTTTATCAGAATACTCATATTGCTGCTCACCTTTGCAGTAATTGTATATCGCGGATATAAAATCGCGGAGGCTGCTCCTGATACATTCGGACGCCTTCTTGCAACGGGCATTACGTCATGGATTTTAATACAAGCATTTGTAAATATGGCTTCTGTATTAGCCATCACCCCTCTTACCGGAATTCCACTGCCATTCATCAGCTACGGCGGATCGGCACTTATAACCCTTCTCTTTGCGTCAGGAGTGTTGTTAAATATCTCTAAGCACATCTCTAAATAAACTATGCGCATTGTATTTACAGGCGGAGGAACGGGCGGGCACATTATGCCATTCGAATCTATTATTGAGGCGATCCGTATGCAATACACGGAAAAACAGCACTCAATTCCGAGCTTTACCGATCCAGAAGTATTGGAGCTTTCTTTTTTAGGAGTAGTAACTCCTGAAGGGAAAGAATTTTTTGATCGCTATGGCGTTGCGATACACAACATCCCCTCTGGGAAATTACGAAGGTATGCGTCGGGGATGAATATTATTGATATTGCTTTCAAACTGCCCTTCGGCACCCTTGTTGCCTTAGCGCGCATGTGGAGCATTATGCCCGATGTCGTGGTAAGCAAGGGAGGATACGGAAGCATTCCTGTTATTCTGTCAGCAATATTTTACAGAATCCCAATACTGTTGCACGAATCCGATGCGACGCCTGGCAGGGCTAATGCGTTTACGATGCGCTTTGCTTCAGCAATTACCCTGGGATTTGCAGTTTCGCGAGAATATTTACAGCCATACCTGAAAAAAATATTCGTCACAGGAACGCCTACTCGAACACTTCTTGCACATGATCAAAAGAAAGAATCGAAAAAATCCTTTGGCTTTGCAGAATCTGAACACGTGCTATTGGTTATGGGGGGCAGTCAAGGCGCACAGCAAATCAACGACACTCTCATTACTTCGCTCCCTACGCTCATCAAAGACATGGCGATTATCCATATCACGGGGGAAGCGCATCATGTTGCTATCGCAAAGGTTGCGGAAGAATTTCTTGCACAATCACCTCGCAAACAGATGTATAAGGCCTTTGCACGCTTGAAGGGCGCTGATATGACTCGTGCACTGATGGCAAGCGATAGTGCGGTGACACGCGCGGGGGCGAGCAGCCTTGCAGAAATTGCGCGCATGAAAATACCTGCACTCATCATCCCGCTTGCAGGCGCCGCGAATGATCATCAAAGAAAAAATGCACTGGCTTTCGAGGCAGCAGGAGCAGCGCTTGTATTAGACCCCAGCAATGTTACAACGCATTTGTTATCGCAGGACATTGAACGACTTATTACTGATCAGGAATTGCGCACTGCCATTATAAAAAATATCGAGGCGCTTGATTTCCCCAATGCCGCTAAGGATATTGCTACCCTTGCGCTCGAACTTGCAAGCGGGTACCTTCCAAGCAGCAAATAGCCTATGCAACCAATACTTTTTATCGGAATCGGCGGTTCGGGCATGCGCGGATTAGCGTATCTTCTTGAACAGCAAGGAAATTGCATTATCGGGTACGACGACGCTCCTGGGCTCACTCGATGCACGCTCGCAGAGGCAACTGATGCAATGCACACAGCACAATATGTTGTGTATACCGACGCAGCTCCAAAGGATCATGTGTTGCGCGCCGCAGCGCGCGCACATAAGATTCCAGAATACGGATACCACGAAGCGCTCGGGAAATTTTCTCAGCGATACGCAACGCTGGCAGTAACAGGCACACACGGAAAGTCTTCTACTACGGCCTTTTTAGCCCACATTCTTATCTCGGCCGGCCTTGACCCAACCGTTTTGCTTGGCGCTTCTATGCCATCGCTTGCGGGTAAACACGCGCAATTAGGAAAAGGAGCTTACTTTATTGTGGAAGCAGATGAGTACCGCAATCATTTTTACGAACTGCACCCCAGCGAAATTATTATTACATCCATAGACTATGACCATCCTGATGCATTTTCCTCTTTGCAAGATGTTGAAAAATCGTATGAGCATTTCATGCAGCAATTGCAAAGCAAAGGAGCGGTATTTGTTCCGGAAATAGAATATCGAGCACATCAAACTATTGCATGGCCCGAATCTACGCACCCAATCCCAGCCGATCAAGCAGCTGATGTTGCAGTGCTCATTCCAGGTGCGCACATGAGAACAAATGCGTCGCTTGCAGTTGCACTTGCAGAAAAAATCGGAGTTCCGCGCGCGCAAGCAGTTTCATCACTAAAAACATTTCCAGGCCTAGGTCGCAGATTTGAATATATTGGAGACATAGGGAATACGGTAATTCGCTCAGATTATGGCCATCACCCCGCGGAAATACGAGCAACGTTGCAAGGAGCGCGTGAATTTGCGCCAGAAACGCGCATTATAGCTATTTTCGAGGCTCATATGCCTCAACGCCTCCATGCATTTTTCGATGATTTTGCGTCTGCACTTGCACAAGCAGATGAAGTAATTATTACAAAACCATTCACTCCAGCAGGGAGAGACGAGCAAACCCTGCGGGATGCATACAGGCTGGCAGAAGCAATTTCGCAGCAAAATACGCCAGCCGTATGCCAATTTGACGACAACGAGCTTTCCGGCTTATTGGCTAATAAACAGCCTAGTATAGGCATATTATTCAGCGCAGGGACGCTAGATGAGCGAATGCGGGCTATTGTCAAACAATCTTGACAATATTACTATCAACCATAGTAGACAGAATAAAGAATACTTAGTATAGTCATAAGTTGTTGGTATTATATTGACAATATTTACATGATATGCTAAAAAAATATTATGATTAATTTTTCTCAGCTAACCGAAGACGCATTACAGAGACTCGACGCCCGATCTCGCGATATTATCGTACGCCGTTTTGGCATTGAAAAAGACGAGAAAGAGACGCTCGAAAGCATTGGCAAAGAGTATCGAATTACTCGCGAACGCGTGCGCCAAATTGAAGCAAACGCGAAGAAGGAACTCACTTCCATGCAAGACATTCTTGGGGGAGCGGAGCTTTTGCTTGCTGAAATTTTTGCAGAGCACGGCGGTCTTATGTCTGAAAGCCACATTGTCTCTGTTGTCGAAGAACGTACCGGCATGCCAATTGATCCGCATACCATTCATTTCTTCCTAACAATTTTGCCATCATTTACGCCCGTACCTCCAAACTCTTTATTTGAGACGCATTGGCAGCACCCGGCATCGCTGCACGATAACATCGAAAAAATTGTCGTTATGGCAATGGAAGTGCTTAAGAAGAACAATGCTCCCATCGCACTAGAGCAGCTAGTAAATGAAATCCGAGCACAAGCACAGGGGGCAGTAGTTCCAAATACTCATATTCATGCCGCATTGCATGCAAGCAAAAATATTTCTCCAACAGCATTTGGAGATTGGGGATTAGTGGGCTGGGCAGAAACATCTCCTCGCGGAGTTGGCGATAAAGCATTTGCCGTTCTTCGACGCCACGGAAAGCCCGCACATTTTCGAGACATTACTCAAATGATCAATAGCGCCGAATTCGATCACAAAAAGGCAAACCCGCAAACAGTTCACAATGAACTGATCAAAGATGGACGATTCGTATTAGTAGGACGCGGACTGTACGGTCTCAAAGAGTGGGGCTTTATGGCAGGGACTGTCGCTGATGTATTGGCATCTATTTTGCGCGAAGCAACTAAGCCGATGTCAAAAGATGAGCTAGTACAAGCAGTCCTGAAGCAGCGAATGGTGAAGAAAAACACCGTATTATTGAGCCTGCAAAACAACACTAAGTTTAGAAAATTAGAAAACGACCTGTACGCGCTTGCATAAGCACTAATCGAATTTTTGCAGTACAATACAGGACATGGGTTATTCTTTCGCTGACTTTGCCAGGGACTTCGGGCCAACCATGCTCACGTTCGGCTGGCTCCTTGTTGTTTGGATGATTATGTGGATCGCATGGAAAACGTACCTCCTCCTAAAAATGATCGACTACGTAAGCGCTATTGAATGGACGTTCTACCAGGTTACTTTGCCGGAAGAGTCGGAAGAAACTCCCCGATCAATGGAAGTTATCTTCGAGGTGATGGGTGGAATGCATAAAAGCCCCGATTTCAATGAAAAATACTTCGATGGATATTTAGAACCCTGGGCCAGCTTTGAAATTTATTGCACGCAACATTCCGCAAAATTCGTTGTCGTGGTGCCCACGGCGCACCGGCAATTGTTCGAGGGAATCATTTATGCGCAATACCCGAAAGCAGATATTCAAGAAGTTGAGGATTACACCCAGCGGTACAACGTAGAAGGTTTGCGCACTACATTTGAAATGTGGGGGGGCGACGTTGTGCTCACTGAAGATGATATCCTTCCGATAAAAACATACCGGGAATTCGAAGCAAATTTGGCAGAAGAAATTCCGTTTGTAGACCCGATGCAAATTATCGTAGAAGCGCTCACGAACGTAGAACCTGGGGAAGAGTTTTGGGTGCAGGTATTAGTTCGGCCCGTTGACGGCAAACGAATCAAGAAATGGGAGCAAGAAGGAGAACAGCGCATCGCTGAAATTTCCGGCCAGGCGAAGAAAGCTAAGCCAGGCATGTGGGAGAACGCACAAGCATTGATGTCTGCCTTGCCGGGTGAATTTTTCAGAGCTATTTTCAGCGGACCGATTGTGCTAGAAGATAAGAAAGAAGAAAAAGTGCTCCGTTTTTTCAATCCGGTAGATGACGCAAAGATGAAAAGTATTTTGCAAAAGATTTCAGGAAATTGCTATAAAACAAAAATCCGCATCGTGCATATTGCTCCGGTAGGCCAGCTAAAGAAACCGAATATCGCTCGAGGCTTCGGCATATTCAAACAATTTGCAGCATCGCACTTAAACTCCTTCAAGCCAGACGGGGAAACAAAAACAAACGGCCCTAGTTTTATCATGAAAGATCGCCGACGATACCTGCGAGAACGCAACGCCTTTCTAAACTTTCAATGGAGAGATTTCTTCGGTGTAGATTCTGGACAAATGCTCAATGCAGAAGAGCTGGCAACTATTTACCACTTCCCTGTAAAATACGTTTCCGCTCCAGGCGTTGCCCGTGCAAAGTCTGGGCACAAGAACCCTCCTGCTAATTTGCCCTACGCATAACCATTGCTATGCCTGAAGAGATAACCGTCATAGGACAAACAAATTTCCGACACCAACGCAGGCCATTCGGCATTTACACGGACGATCGCCGACGCCACGTATACGTGATTGGAAAAACTGGAGTAGGAAAAACTACGCTTTTGGAAAACATGATTTTACAGGACGTAAAAATGGGGCGAGGCCTTGCTCTCGTAGACCCCCATGGCGACGTTGCGGAGAAAATAGCAGATGCCATTCCGCCAGAAAGAATCAATGACGTGGTATATTTCGACCCTGCAGATATTGATTTCCCCGTAGCGTTTAATCCGCTTGAATCTGTCGATCCGCAATACAAATACCTCGTCGCATCTGGCCTGGTAAGCTCGTTAAAGAAAATTTGGGCCGATTCTTGGGGGCCTCGTTTGGAGTATATTTTACGCAACGTGATTTTAGCGCTTCTTGATTACCCCTCGAGTACTATGCTTGGAATCATGCGCATGCTTTCCGATAAAGGGTATCGGAAAAAGGTCGTTGATTATATATCGGACCCTGTAGTAAAGGCCTTTTGGGAAAATGAATTCGCAAACTACAACGAACGATTCCGAAGCGAGGCGATATCCCCGATCCAAAATAAAGTGGGGCAATTTTTAAGCTCCTCTATTATTCGCAATATCGTCGCCCAGCCGAAAAGCACCATTGATATGAAAGATATTATGGATAACGGAAAAATTCTTCTCATCAACGTATCAAAGGGAAGAATTGGGGAAGATAACTCCGCCCTCTTAGGCGCCATGCTTATCACTAAGCTCCAGCTGGCCGCAATGGATAGGGCAAGCATTCCGGAAGCCGACCGAAAAGATTTCTATTTATACGTGGATGAATTCCAAAATTTTGCCACGGAATCGTTCGCGACCATTTTGTCTGAAGCCCGCAAATATCGCTTAAACCTTATTATCGCCCACCAATATATCACGCAGATGGAGGAAGTTGTTCGCGATGCTGTATTCGGAAACGTGGGTACTATCATCTCCTTTCGAGTCGGCGCATTCGATGCAGAATATCTGGAAAAAGAATTTATGCCGTATTTTACGCAGACCGATTTAGTAAATTTGGATAAATACAATGCATACATCAAGCTCATGATTCAGGGAGCTACAAGTGCGCCGTTCTCAATGGAAACTATTCCGCCTGTATCAGATACATATAATAGCAAAGAAAAAGTTTTGCGCGTATCCAGAGAGCGGTACGGGTCTCCTCGAAAAGAAATTGAAGATAAAATTGCGCGGTGGAGCAGCTCAACAATGGACGTGCAAGAGGATGGTCGGCAATCCACTAAGCCACAGATTTTCCTTGGCAAGCAAGGACAACCACAAAATAGCCAACTACAGCAAAACTCGCGTCCTATAAACACGCTAAATAAACCTCAGCAAACACAACCTCAACCTATCAAAGAAAACGAACTGGAAGACGTCGTCATTTCTCCTGCAAAACAGGAAGTGATTACGGATTTATCGACATTATTGGGAGGGAAGAAGGACGATGCAAGCGCCGGGAAAACACCTGGTGTTAACGGTAGAACACCAGGTGTTGAGGAGGCGCGAATACCAAAAAAGACTATACAGCTTTACCCAGCAATTTGTTCGAATTGCGGAAAACAAACAGAAGTGCCATTCAAACCAGATCCGGAAAAGGAAGTATTCTGCAAAGAATGTTTCGATAAGCGGAAAAAGGAGAGAGTTTCTCCCCCTGCCCGAGGGGGAGTTAGAGGGGGTGGGAGAGAATCGCGAGACGAGCAACAAACAAGCGTTCCTCTACCGCCAATCGCTCCGTCAAAAATAAACCCTATTTCGAATTACACACCGCCTAAACCGCCGAAAATCTAAGACTGTGATACAATGTCTGCATGCGATATGATCATGCGGATCAAAATAAATTCCCGATTGATAGGCCATTTGATTTTTCTGAAGATGCAAACTGGAGAATTTTCCGCATCATGGCGGAATTTGTGGATGGATTCGAATTTCTCTATCCGCTCCGCAAAGAAGTAACCTTTTTCGGATCTGCGCGGCTTCCAGAAACAGATAAGTGGTATGGAGTTGCACGCAAGCTGGGGCGCCTACTTGCAGAAGAGCAGTTTACCATCATCACAGGAGGCGGACCCGGAATTATGGAGGCAGGGAACAGGGGAGCATATGAAGGCGGAGGGGAATCCATCGGTCTCGATATCCAGCTGCCAACAGAACAGCGCCGCAATGCGTATGTGAAAAAGGGGATTGGGTTTCACTATTTTTTTACGCGCAAAGTCATGTTGTCTGCATCGGCGCAGGCATATGTATTTTTCCCAGGCGGGTTCGGTACTCTGGATGAGTTTTTCGAAATGATCACATTAATTCAAACAAAAAAAATGAACAGCGTTCCCGTTATATGCGTGGGGAGAGAATTCTGGGAACCACTCGATACTTGGATTCGCACTTCATTAGTGCAGACGTTTAAAACAATTTCCGCAGAGGACACAACTCTCTACACTATCGTCGAGACACCAGAAGAAGCATTTGCAGTTATTAAAGATTCAAAAGAGCGCAAGTATTTTTAATTTGTCAGAGTTTCTTGTCGAAATACTTCGCCTGCAGCATTGACAGACTCTTGCAATATATGAATAGTGAAGGTATGCATGGCATGACAAGAATTAAGGCACCTCGCATTCAAGGATCTGCAGTACAGGATCTTATTTCCAGCTGGCCGAACGCTTCCCGCAAAATGGCAAGTATCCTTATTCATTCCTATGGCATGCCGCACGAAGCCACGCAGACGATGCTGATATGGCACTACAACGGCCCATGGAAACGAACCGTATTGCATCGCGAAGGAGTGCGCCATAATGTGCCGCATCCGCATATCGATCTGCTCGAGCAAACAGTAGACGCAATGATTCCGACAGATAAACATGATGAAATTGCAGCATTCGACGGCAGCATCCTGCTCGATAAAACACGCGGGGAAATGACTGCGTTTTGCGAGAATGAGCACACGAATACGCTTATACTTAACCTTGCTCACGAAATTGCTATTGAAAAGAAAACAATTGAGCAAGCGCGCGATTTTATGGAGAAATTTGAAGGCCCTATTCATGCCTCATGGCCGAACCCTTATCGGGATTCCCTGCAATTTACGCCAACCATATTGCCGAATAACCAAGATACGATGGTCACCCAGCAGCCGGATTGAATAATTTGTCATTCCGGGCTTGCCTGCCGGCCGTAGCCTTGGCGAAGGCTGGACCCGGAATCCACGTCGTTATTTCTGGATCCCGGCTCAGAGGCCGGGATGACAACTATTATGTGGCCTGCTACGCTATCGTCATGACTCTCAACGATGTCCGAAAAAAATATATCGACTTTTTTGCATCTAAACAACATGCGATTATTCCGTCTTCTCGACTAGTTCCAGAGAATGATTCCACAACACTGTTCACAGGCTCTGGGATGCAGCCAATGATCGCCTACTTGCTCGGGCAAAAACATCCTGAAGGCTCCCGCCTCGCTGATTCGCAAAAATGCTTGCGCGTACAGGATATCGATGACATAGGAGATAACCGACATACGACGTTCTTCGAAATGCTTGGGAATTGGTCGCTTGGCGATTATTTTAAAGAGCAGCAAATCCCATGGATGTTCGATTTTTTAACAAAAGAATTGGAGCTTGATCCCAATAGAATATATGTCACTATTTTTGCCGGAAATGATGAAATCGGCATTCCAAAAGACACGGAGAGCGGGAGAATCTGGAAAAATGAATTTCAATCTGTCGGTATTACTGCTGACATTGTTGATGATTGCGAAACAAATGGAATGCAGGGTGGGCGCATTTTTTCATACGGCGAGAAAAAAAATTGGTGGTCGCGCGCAGGAATTCCTGAAAATATGCCCGTAGGCGAGCCTGGTGGCCCGGACACAGAAATGTTCTGGGACTTTGGAAGCCCTTTGGCTTCCACCCGCCGGACTGGCGGGTTGAACGATAACGAATTGCCCGAACCCATTCACGCGGCATCTGTGTACGCAAATCAGCCTTGCCACGTGAATTGCGATTGCGGACGATTTATGGAAATTGGCAACAACGTTTTTATGCAATACATTAAAACCGAGCAAGGGTTTATAGAATTGCCGCAAAGAAACGTTGATTTCGGAGGAGGGCTAGAACGATTAACTGCCGCAGCAAATGATACACAAGATATTTTTACTATAGATATTTTCGCGCCGATGATTGCGATATTAGAAAAAATATCTGGGAAAAAATATGCAGACGCAAATATCCAATATTTCAGAGTTATTATTGATCACATTCGTGCCGTAACATTTCTCATTGGCGATGGAGTAGTTCCGGATAAAAAAGACCAGGGATATTTCGCGCGCAGATTAATTCGCCGAGCAGTGCGCTTCGGACGATTTCTTGAAATAGAAAAGCCATTTTTATCACAATTAGCGATATCTGTTATTCAATCCTACTCTAATGCCTATTCGAATTTACTTGAACGCCAAGAAATCATTTTGTCGGAAATTTTAAAAGAGGAAAATAAGTTCAGTAAAACATTACGTACTGGGCTGCTCAAGTTTGATCAGATTTTTCAGAATAGAGACGATGTTAACGGCGAGCAGGCATTTGATTTATATGCAACATATGGATTCCCAATTGAATTAATTATCGAGGAAGCACAGCGACAAGGCAAAACAGTTGATACTGCCGGATTCCAAAAAGAATTTGATGCGAACATGAAAAAACATCAGGATTTATCTCGAACAGCATCATCGGGCAAATTCAAAGGCGGGCTGGCAGACCATTCCGATATGTCCGTAAAATATCATACTGCAACGCATTTATTGCACAAAGCTCTTAAAACTGTATTAGGCGATCACGTTCAGCAAAAAGGCAGCAATATAACACCAGAACGATTACGATTCGACTTTTCACATCCAGAGAAAATGACGCCAGAAGAAATCAAGCAGACAGAAAACTTAGTAAACGAGCAAATTCAAAAAGATATGACCGTTACGCGCGAAGAAATGTCTGTTGCACAAGCAAAAGAAAAGGGCGCACTCGGATTATTTGAACATAAATATGGCGATACAGTTTCTATATATACTATGGGTGATTTTTCGTGCGAGATTTGCGGCGGCCCGCACGTGGAGCACACAGGCGTGCTGGGGAAATTCAAAATCACTAAGGAAGAATCCGCGTCCGCCGGAGTACGTCGCATTAAGGCGGTGTTAGAGAACTTGTCATTCCGGACTTGATCCGGAATCCACGCCGTGTCTTTATTATCACCTCATCCCCCTTTTCCTTGGCAAGGAGAAGGAAACTAGCGTATACTTACACTCAATGCGCGACATAACCCCATCTCAAAAGCCATCGTTTTCCCGAAAAGATATTCCGGAAGAACTTCCGCCGGAAGCGAAAAAATTGTATGAGAAGCATGCAGAGAAGGCTGCTGCGAGAAAATCCAGTGCAAAAACTTCAAGCAGACGTTTTACTGGATCTCAAATTCCCATTACAAACGTGCACATACCTAAGCAGACTCTTCCAGAAAAACCAGCTTCACGACAGCAGGAAAACGAGGAAGACGTGGATACGGAAAAACGGCCTTTGTTTGCAGTTGTTGACAACATTGCCCCCCAGCAAAAGAAAGCCAAGAAGAAAAAGCCTAGCAAGGCTGCTATGATGCTGGGAACAAAAGAAACAAAAATCGCGCTATCACTCTTGGCAGTAGTGCTGCTTACCGCCGGCATTGCCGCATTTATTTTCCTTCCTTCCGCGACTATTGATTTGCGTCTCCAAACAGCGCCGCTTCTTGTTGACCAAAAACTCACTATTGCAAGCAATACGGCTAGCGAACCCAATACGGTGCCCGGAACAGTTTTTTCTCAACAAATACGCGTAGAGGGCGCTTCTCCTGTTACTACTACGGAAATTGTGGGTACAAAAGCAAAAGGAACCGTACGCATATTTAATAAAACATTCGACGTACAAAAAATTAAAGAGAAAAGCCGGCTGGTCACAAAAGACGGTACGCTCTTTTACATGCTCGGCTCCGAAATTATTCCCGCGTCTTCAGATTCAAACATTGCCAGCGCAACGGTAGAAGTCGAGGCTGCAGAGGCAGGAGAGAAAGGAAATATTACCCCGCAACACTTGAATTTTGCGGCGCTGGATAGTTCTGCGCAAACGGTCGTATATGGGCAAGCAGAAAGCACATTAACTGGGGGCAGCGGCCAAGAAGTAAAAGTAGTCGCAGACTCCGATATTGACCAAGCGCATGAAGCGGCAAAAGCGCAGGCGAAAGCGCAAGTGGAAGCAGCTGCTCATGGACAATTGCAATCGGGCTGGTCAATTCTAGATGAAAGCTGGGATGTACAGCTCTCCAATTTTGCCCCCGGGCAAAAAACGGGCGATAAGGCTGATACAATTTCGTTTACCGCGGATGCAACTGCTCGAGTGTTCGCGTATGAAGACAGCGCGCTTGGAAAAATTCTTGATACTGCGCTTTCCGAGCACTTGGACCCAAGCTCTACCCTATTTCCTGCACCAATCTCGTTTACAAAATCCGTTGAATCCGTAGATTGGGATAAAGAGTCCGCATCTGTCACTGCCCGCGTAACACACACAACCATACCGAATATTTCTATCGATACTCTGCGAGATAAGCTCGTCGGCCGCAGCCAGGACGAGGCTACCACGTATCTGCAGAACCTTTCAGGAGTACAGACGGTAAACATCAAACTATGGCCATTCTGGGTGCGAAGCATTCCCTCTATCGGCCAGCGCGTCAACATCACCATAAATCCGGATAGGTAGATAGTTAGACATGCATATAGGATGGGTGTATACATAATACTTCCCATGTTTTGAATGCCCTTTTACAAGGAGCGAGTAATGATAACCGATTGGCGGTCGAATGTTGTGCGAACAATAGTAATACGCACCCGAAAAAAAGAACGATCTGGCACATATTATGTTCGAGCATTTGAAAAACAAGGAATCCGTATCGGAAAAATAGTGCGAACACTCCTAGAAGACATCTCTCTTCCCGCAGTAGATCGTGCCGTGCAAACATCGTTAATCGCAGCATCTAACGCCGATCTCGATTGCCCAAGCTGCTATACATTGCAGACCACCCTCGCAATGGGCCATGGTATTGCGCGTCTTGAATACTGTTCATTAGAAGAAGTGCTGCAATTCCGTCTGGAATATACAGATCAGCCAATGGGTGAGCGCTTTATTGTTGCTATGAATCCCGTCCTAAAAAATGACAATCAATCTCATCTATTGAGCGTTGAATGTAACGAACGCGGATTATGGCTGTATTCGTATACATACGACCTGAAAACTGTCCGAAACAAACTAAACCAGTTTTTGTGGAAATTGCCGGCAAGCTCACTTTGAGCATCCACACGCCCGCGGAGAACTTTCTCCCCGGGCATTTTTCTTACCCTAAAAAGCGGGTTTGACAGGATATTCATGATTGTTTACAATACTCTTCATCTGCGCTTTCTCAAGACTTCGGGCTGATTAGCGACCAAAGTAGTAGAATGCAGGTGTTTTATTCACTAAGCTTTTTCATCTGTCAAAGCAAGATACCGTTGAGGTAGACGGGGAGATTGAGGAAACCCTCCCAAATACCCAATTCAAAGTACAATTAGACACCGGCCAAACCATTATTGGCCACCTTTCCGGCAAAATGCGCATTCATAGAATCCGCGTAATGCCAGGGGATCGGGTACGGGTAGCAATGTCCGCATACGACCTCACTAAAGGACGAATTATTCTTCGCCTGCAGTAATTTAAAATATATAAATAACACCATGAAAGTACGAGCATCAGTAAAAAAAATGTGTGCAAAGTGCAAAACAACGCGCCGAAAAGGCAAGGTGGTTGTGATTTGCGAAAATCCGAAACATAAGCAGCGTCAACTATAACCTATGGCTATGCGAATTTCCGGAGTAACCCTCCAAGACAAAAAACATATTTTATTTGCCCTCACAGATATCTATGGGATTGGTCGGCCAATGGCGGCAAAGATTTTGCAGGAACTCGGAATTGACCCCTCCGTTCCGACTCGGGAACTTACAGAAAAAGAAGAGCAAGCGCTTCGCGAACATATTGAAAAGAACATGCGCGTAGAAGGAGAACTGCGCCGCGAAATCGCAATGAATATCAAACGCCACCGAGATATCGGTTCATACCGAGGCGTTCGGCATGCAAAGCATCTGCCCGTTCGAGGACAGCGGACAAAAACGAATTCTCGAACCGTTCGAGGAAACGTACGCAAAACTGCAGGAAGCGGTCGAAAATCTAGCAACGAAAAGACATAATATTTTCCTATGGCAAAACCAGCAACAAAACAGAAGGCAACCAAAGCTAAGAAATCGAAGGCTCGACGCAAAGTAAAAGCAGGCGTTGTTCATATTAAAGCTACGTTCAACAACACCTTAATTACAATTACCGATCAGCAAGGGAACGTTATCGCATCATCCAGCTCTGGCCGCGTTGGATTTTCCGGAACACGAAAATCAACTCCATACGCAGCAACACAGGCAGTAACAAGCCTTATGGAGCAGGTAAAGCAATTCGGGTTAGAAGAAGCGAGCATCATCGTAAAAGGAGTTGGGAGCGCGCGCGATGCTGCTGTCCGCGGCGTGAGTGCTGCAGGAGTAAACATTACTGCAATCCGCGACATGACGCCCATTCCTCATAACGGAGTACGACCTCCTCGTCGCAGAAGGATTTAATTTTCTACATATGTCACCAGCACCAACAACACAAGCACCGGCACCAGCAAAAGCTGCACCAACTGCCGACCCTCGCACCGCAAACCGCCCAGGACAGGGCGGGCAGCGCCAGCAAGGCCGACGCCCCCGCCAAAAGAGCCGCTATGGCCAGCAACTTTCTGAAAAGCAGAATTTAAAAGAACTATTCGGGATTCGAGACGGCCAATTGAGAAAGTATTACGCACAAGCGCTAAAAACACGAGGACAGACAGGCCCCATGCTTATTTCTCTTTTAGAACGACGGCTTGATAACGCAATCTTCAGAGCAGGATTTGCACAAACGCGGCCGCAAGCACGCCAAATGGCAACCCATCGATTATTTGCAGTAAACGGACGAGCGGTAGATGTTCCTTCCTACGAATTAAAAACGGGGGACGTAGTATCTGTGCGAGAAAGCAAGCGGAACAAATCATACTTCTCTTCTTTTGAAAAGCGCATGCAGAACGCATCTACTCCGTCGTGGATTCTGATTAATCCAGAAGAGTTCAGCTTCAAAGTTCAATCGCTCCCGGCGTATGAAGAAGCGAACGTAGGAGTAGATATTCGAGCGGTTCTAGAATTCTTTGCGCACTAACATAAACCCATTCATTTCATAATTTTATTACTATGTTGCAAGAAATATATTTACCAGGAGAAGTAGACATCAAGGAGGATACTCCAAACACCGCTACGTTCACCATTAAGCCATACCATCCCGGATACGGCCCCACGGTAGGCAACGCGCTTCGACGAGTGCTGTTATCTTCATTGCCAGGAGCGGCGATTACCCAAATGAAGATCGAAAAAATCGATCATGAATTTTCTGCGCTTCCGGGAATCCAGGAGGACATTGTTTCTATTATGCTGAACATCAAAGGGATCCGCGTATCTTCCACTAGCGACGATCCTATTGAAATTAAATTGGAGAAAAAGGGCGTTGGCGCAGTAACTGCAGGAGATTTCTCCGTTCCGCCTGAAGTAAAGATTATCAACCCAGACCACGTAGTGGCTCACATCACAGAAAAAGACGCGACCCTGGAAATGACATGTACTATCGAACGAGGACGAGGATACGTTCCTTCCGAAACACAAGATGCCAAACTCCGCGCTATTGGGACAATTGCGCTAGATGCAACCTTTACTCCCGTTGAACGCGTAAGCTTCTCTGTTGAAAATGTTCGCGTAGGGCAAGCAACAGATTACCATAGCCTTATTATGCAAATTGCAACAAACGGAAGCATTACACCTAAAGATGCATTGCAACAGGCATCTTCTATTTTGCGCGACCACTTCACCCAGCTTGCAGGAGATTTTGCTGATCTTCTTACCGCAAACCGGCCCGTAGCAGTTATCGAGGAAGAAGTAATTGAAGAGCCAAGTATGCCAGAGAACACGTTGAACTTGCTCCAGCTTCCATCAAGAGTGCATAACGCATTAGAACGCGTTGGAATTATGACCGTTGAGCAGGTTCTCGACTTAACTGACGAGCAAATCAGCGACATCCCAGGCTTGGGAGCAAAGGCAGTGCAAGACGTAGCTGCTGCACGAGACGAGTTTGCAAAAAAATCAAAGGAAGAGCAAGATACACCCCATGCGTAAAAAGGTCTCCAACAGAATCCTAGGGCGATCCGCTGACGAGCGGCTGCATTTGATGCGCCTTTTAACCAGCTCTCTTTTAGAGCACGGGGCAATTAATACGAGCGAAGCGAAGGCAAAAGAGCTTCGCCGCCATTTCGAACCGCTTGTAACTCGCGCAAAAGCAGAACTTACGCTTACAAACCGAAGGATGCTGATTGCAAAGCTTGCAGATAAGGCGGAGCTGCCTCAATTGCTCGAAGTTGCAAAGAAAAACAAAAAACGCCCAGGCGGATACTTGCGAATCACAAAACTCCCAGTAACCCGATCCGATGCTGCGCATATGGCTCACGTTGAAATTCTATGAAAAAAGAAACAATACTACCAAAAGCAGAATGGCATTTATTTGATGCGAAGAGCACCACGCTTGGGCGAATGTCCACGGAA
Organism: Candidatus Andersenbacteria bacterium RIFCSPHIGHO2_12_FULL_45_11b; assembly: GCA_001817115.1. Taxonomy (GTDB): domain Bacteria; phylum Patescibacteriota; class Andersenbacteria; order UBA10190; family UBA10190; genus HO2-45-11b. Next base: position 31,637 of record MHHS01000032.1, on the reverse strand, counting down.
ATTGCATCGCTTTTGCTTGGCAAGCATTTAACTGGTTCTGCAAAGCATACTGTTGCTCCGGTGCGTGTTGTGGTTATCAATGCGGAGTCGTTAGTAGTAACAGGCAAAAAGAAAGAGCAGAAAATGTATCGCAAATATTCCGGATATCCCGGAGGGCTCCGCGAGCGCACGATGAATGAGCAAATGGAGCGCGACTGCACGTTTGTAATCCGACAATCTGTTTCCGGAATGCTGCCGAAGAATAACCTGCGAGACGATCGACTTCATAATTTATATATTTATCCAGGGGCTGAGCATCCTCATATGGCTCAAATCAACACACCAGCATTATGACATCACCACTTCATCACGGATTAGGCCGAAGAAAAACTGCAGTTGCAAAAGTTCTTCTTACCGAAGAAAAAGATTCTCGAACAATTAATGATATTCCGTTTGAGCAATATTTATCAACGGAAGTATTGCAAAATACCGCCTTGCGCGCACTGAAGCTTGCTAGCCAAGATTCCGAATACGGACTAAAAATAAAAGTGAGCGGAAGCGGCAAAAACGCACAGGCAGAAGCAATTTCGCTTGGCATTGCGCGTGCATTGATTGGAATCGATGAAGGGTTTCGCAAACAGCTCAAGCAAGCAGGGCTTTTGTCGCGAGATTCTCGAACAAAAGAACGAAAAAAGCCCGGCCTCAAAGGAGCTCGAAGGGCGCCGCAGTTCAGCAAGCGATAATACAGTGTCATCCCGGCCCGTGAGCTGTGATCCACGGCACCATTTTCTGGATCCTGAATCAAGTTCAGGATGACACCGCCGAACGCCCCTCCCCCCCGCCCTCTCCCAGAACAGGAGAGGGGAAGCGACGCGCAATGACAACTTACTAACCTGCCGTTATACTAAACCCATGCAAATATCGCGGAAAAAGACTGCTTTTGGGGTTGCTTTCATTATTGCCATTGCGCTGGTTGCTATTCACGTTCCGGAAGTAGGAGAGAGGCAAGAAGAGCATAGCTTGAATTCCGGCGAACTGACCGGTACTTCATCTATTGGTCAAACAATCGTCGCACAGCGGAACGACCTTGCTGGAATTGGAGTAATGATTGCCACATATTCCGGGCGCGATAATACACATCCTGTTGTATTACATCTTCGAGATTCTGTACGATCGGGCAACGATATTCGCACAGTATCTGTTCCTGCAAGCAAGTTCGGTGATAACCAATTTTACAACTTCTCTTTTCCTCCAATTGCAAACTCCAAAGGGAAAACATATTTCTTTTTGGTTGACTCTCCGGAAAGCGTTAAAGGCAATGCGATTGCAATTGATTTGAATAATAAAGATACATATTTACAAGGTACGGCATATATCATCCGCGCATCTAACAATGCGCCAGCTACAGATGACATTATTCAAAAATCTGGAAAGCAAAGTATTGACGTTGCATTTCAAACGCTATATTCGGTGCCGCTAGGAACATTCATCTACCATAGCATCAGCAACGCAATTCATACGTTTATAAATACATGGCAAGACAATCGTCACATGTACACGCTATGGACCGGTGCATTTTTGCCGAGCATTTTCTGCATATTTTTATGTTGGTTATTATTTCGCCGTGTCATTCCGGCCTCCGAGCCGGAATCCAGAAAATCGACGACGTGGATCCCGGATCAAGTCCGGGATGACAGCGACTGGTATATTGGCAAATTACAAATAAAGCCGTGGATTATTCTTCTTGTACTGACTATCATCGCGGTTACTATAAGAATATTTTACGCATTATCATTGCCATTTACAGACGATGAGGGAAATTATTTATATGACGCATGGTCGATACTGCACGGGCATTTTGCAGGAGGGGACGGGTATGTGAAAGCGCCTCTCGTGATTGCGTGGATAGCGCTGTGGGAAGCTATTCTTGGCCATACCGCATTCGCAGGGCGCCTATCGTCTATTATCGCGGGTTCTGCGCTCGTGTATCCAATATTTTTATTAGTCAGAAGTATTTGGACAACGCGAGCAGCGCTTATTTCTGCAGCGCTATGGGCATGCATGGGGACAGCAGTTGTTTCAACGATATATGTTCACACACAACCGGTTGCCATGTTCTTCGGCGTGTCTGGAATAGCATTACTAGCTTATGCGTTGCGAGAAAAGCAAGCTTCTCGAAAATGGCTCATCCTCGCCGGTTGCATTATCGGACTTGCCGTAGCATCGCGCAAAAGCATGCTGGCGCTCGGGCTTACGGTTATCCTACTTCTCATTACGCAATCGAAAAGCTGGAATGCACGGTTAAGAAATACGGTGTTTGTTGGAATAGGATTTTTGGGAGTGCTCGCCTTGTTTCTCACCTACGCATATAGCGTATATGGTGGCGTAGGTATTACAGAAGCGCTTGGAATCAATTCCGCAGAGGACGGCATTTCAAGCATCGATCCTGATCAAGTTGAGCAGATACGTGAGTATTCGCTCAAAGGCATGACGCCATTTTTCAGAGAGTCATTGCCGATAATTTTATTGTCGATGCTGGGTATTGGGTTTTATTTGCAAGATGCGATTAAGTCGTTATTTCTCCCCCTTACTAATGGGGAGCGCGAGGGGGTCTGGTCGTGGTTATCGCGCTTTGCATGGCTTATTCCTTTAAGCATCTTCTGGTGGGCTTGGGATTTTTTCTCGCAATATGAAGGGGCAAAGTTTATGAAATATGGGATTACGGAACTGTGGTGGCTGTTTGGGGCGGTGCTTGTAGGAGCAATTTTCTTGCCGCATCTGACCCCCTCCAATTCCCCCTTGGTAAGGGGGAGAGAACGCGACTCCTCCCCTGCCCGAGGGGAGGCTGGGAGGGGAGGGAGAGGCAACGCATGGACGCGTGGCCTCATCGGCCTCATATGGATTGGCAGCATGATGTTCTTTTACGCGAAGTGGATCAAATTCCATGCAAACTATATTTCCGAGTTCATTCCGCCGCTTACTATTATCGCTGGCGTGGGGCTTGAAGCATTTATTGCGCGAAGCCTTCACACTAAAACACTCGTTTTGAAATACGCGTCGCTTTTGATATTCCTGATTATTTCCGTATGGGCAGCAACCGCTTCCAGTTTTATTACGTACTCATTTCAACACACAGGAACATTCTCGCAACAGGCTGCATACGATGCTGCTGCATGGATGCAACAAAATATTCCGACCGGGGAATCAGTATTTACCGGCGCAACGCTTATCCCATACCTTGCCGGATACCAAACAGCTTTGAATATCTCTCATCCGCGCTGGTATGCGTACGAATTTACACGGACGAATCCAACGCGCATCGAGACGTTTTTGCCGCCTACGAAAAACCTCGTGCAGGCCTTTAAAGATTCGCACTGGTTTGTTTTGGATGCGCAAACTCAATTTTCATACTTAAATGAATATGACGATATCAATAACGATCTCAAAGCGAACTGGAAATCCGTCCACGGTATTTCTAACGGATCTAATACCATAACGTTTTACGAGCGGATTAAATAATATATTGCATCAACGAACAGAAAGCGATACGATGCAATGATGTTTAAAGAATCGCCCATTCGACAAGCTCAGGGCAACCTGCGGGTTGCAATTGTGCACGATGAGCTGGTACGCAGAGGCGGAGCGGAGCTGGTACTAGAAGAACTAATTCGCATGTATCCGCAAGCTGATATATATGCGCTGTATGCGGGAAATATTCCCAAGCTGACCGTTGATGGAAGAACATACGATGTTCATACTTCATCACTGCAAGCATGGCCCGCATGGTTTCGCAAACACCCCGGAAGAATGCTTCCATTTCTTCCGCAGGCAGTAGAGCAATTTGATTTGTCGAAGTATGACATCGTAATCAGCAGTGCGAGCGGATTTGCAAAAGGCGTTATTACGAGATCGCACATACCTCACTTGTGCTATTGCCATACGCCAACACGATACTTATGGGATGCATCGCGTTCGGCTCTCGCGAGTCGTCCGCATTCTCGCTTCATATTAGGAGCGCTGTTTCATTTTTTGCGCATGATAGATTTTGCGGCTGCGCAGCGCCCAACTTCATACGTTGCAAACTCGCAGTACACGCAGCAAAAAATAAAAACATACTATCAGAAAGAGAGTGTTGTTATTTATCCGCCGATTGACACGCAGTTTTACTAGCCTGGCCCTACCCGCAAATCGTATTTTCTATGCGTTGGCAGGTTGACTCGCGAGAAGAAATTCGACCACGCAATCACCGTTGCAGAAAAGTTGGGGTTAAAACTTATAATCGCTGGAACAGGCAGCGATCGAGCGCAACTAGAACGCCTTGCAGGCAAACACACAACGTTTGCCGGATCGGTTTCGCGCGAACAGTTACGGGAGCTGTATCGCGGAGCACGCGCATTGATTCAGCCGGGCATTGAAGATTTTGGCATGACGGCTGCTGAAGCTCTTGCTTGCGGTACGCCCGTAATCGCATATGGGACGGGCGGGGCGAGAGAAATAGTGCGCAGCGGCGTACATGGCATTTTATACCAAGAACAGCTCCCTGAAACGCTTGCGGAAGCCATTCGGAACTTTCTTCGCATTGAGCGGGCGTTTGACCCTGGAAATCTCCAAAAACAGGGGATGAAATTTGCTACAAACAGATTCCGTCAAGATATTACAAGGCAAGTTGAATATCTGCTGAAACTAAGGAATACTTAATGTACTACTATGAAATACTCACTTCGAACAGAACATATTAAACTTACAAGCCAGGACAAGGAAAAACTAGAAGATTGCCTAAATCGCTTAGAAAAGCATGTTGAACCGCCATTTGTAACGGACGTATCAATCATACAAGACACCCATCACCTTAAGGGCAACATTATTCGATGCATTATCATGATCGAACATGGGAAAAAGGTATATCGAGCAGAGCGTTCAGAAGATACCGTACAAAATGCAATAGACGCGGTGTGCGCCGCACTCAAGTCTGAGCTTGCTTCCGATCACGACAAAAGAAAGCAACATTCGTGAAAATCTATGGGAATATTTGATTTTATACCTTTTCGCGGAGCTTCGCGCCACGAAAAGGCCGCTGAGGCGTATCGGCCAGTGGTTACGCAGATTAATGCGCTAGAGGGGATAGTCTCTAAGCTTTCTCATGAAGAATTAAAAAAATACGTCGGACAATATCAAGGAAAAAACAGGGGGGAAATCGACGCGCATATTCCGGAAGTTTTTGCGGGCATCCGCGAAGCTGCAAAGCGAACGCTCAATATGCGCCACTTTGACGTGCAATTAATCGGAGGCTTAGCGCTACTCAAAGACAGCATCGCGGAAATGAAAACGGGAGAAGGAAAAACTTTAGTTGCTACATTACCGCTGATATTAAATGCACTTGCAGGAAAGGGGGCGCATCTGGTAACGGCGAATGATTACTTGGCCCAGCGCGATGCCGAGTGGATGCGCTCAGTGTACGAATTTTTTGGGCTCACTGTAGGCGTCATCGTTGCAGGGCAAGCTCCGCAAGAAAAACGCGCGGCATACGCATGCGATATTACATACGGCACCAACAACGAATTCGGATTCGATTACCTGCGCGATAACATGGCACAGCAGCTGGAACAGCTCGTACAGCGAGAACTGTATTATGCGCTCGTAGACGAAGTGGATAGTATTTTGATTGATGAAGCAAGAACGCCGCTGATTATTTCTGCTCCCGACGCAGACTCCACTACCCTATACGACCAATTTTCTCGCATTGTTCCGCTGCTTACCGAAGATGAACACTATAACGTAGATGAAAAGAGAAAAGCAGCAACACTCACCGACGCAGGAGTAACCTATGTCGAAAAACAGTTAGGAATCGAAAATATTTATGCAGAAAAAGGAATCCGATTCGTTCACCATTTGGAACAAGCCCTGCGGGCGCAAACGCTATACCACAAAGATAAAGACTACATCATACAAGATGGAAAGGTTGTTATTGTTGATGAATTTACCGGTCGCCTCATGGAAGGTCGCCGGTATTCGGAGGGGCTGCATCAGGCACTGGAAGCAAAAGAGCATGTTGCAGTGCAGCAAGAAAGCAGGACGCTAGCATCTATTACGTTCCAAAACTTTTTCCGATTATACAAGCACATCGGCGGGATGACAGGAACTGCAGTAACGTCCGCAGAAGAATTCGAGCAAGTATATAATTTGGATGTAGTAGTAGTTCCAACCAACCAAAAAACAATCCGCTCAGATAAACCTGACCGCGTATACGTCAACGAAAAAGCAAAGTTTAGAAAGTTAGTTGATGATATCGCGCAACGCCACGAGCATGGGCAACCAGTGCTTGTAGGCACTATTGCTATTGAAAAATCGGAATATATTTCTGAATTACTGAAACAAAAAGGCGTGCCTCATGAAGTATTAAATGCGAAGCACCATGCCAGAGAGGCAGAAATTATTTCTCAGGCAGGAAAAAAGGGAGCGGTTACTATTTCAACCAACATGGCTGGGCGCGGTACTGACATTAAGCTTGAGGATGGCGTATCTGCACTGGGCGGATTATGCGTACTGGGCACAGAGCGCCATGAAGCGCGGCGCATCGATAATCAGTTGCGCGGGCGCTCCGGCAGGCAAGGCGACCCTGGGGAAACGCAATTTTATGTGAGCATGGAGGATGATGTGATGCGCGTATTCGGCGGGTCAAAAATTAAAAGCATTATGGAGCGCTTGAATATTCCAGAAGACGAGCCGATTGAAAACGGATTGGTAAGCAAGGCATTGGAAGGAGCTCAAGAACGGGTAGAAGGATACTACTTCGATATGCGCAAGCAAGTATTGTCATACGATAACGTATTAAATAAGCAACGAAATGCGATCTATACGTTGCGCAGATCGTTGCTGGAGTCTGGAACATGGAAAGAACCGAATCAAGAAGCGCTCAGCATTCACGCTCGCATCATAGAATTGGCGCGAGAACAGGGAGCTATGTTGATTGCGACGCATACGGCAAGCTCCGCAACGGACGATTGGAACACAGAAGAAATTGCAGAATCTATCCACGCGCTCACTAATGCACCAACCGCAGACATACACACAAGGCTGTCTGACATTATTGCGCAAGAAAGCCCCTCTGGGCCGGATGCTGCGCGCGATGCGATAGGTACGGAAGTGGGTACAATTCTTTCTCAAAAAATTACTGCAAAAAAAGAGGAGTTAAGCGAAGACACAATGACAAAACTAGAGCAGGCAATTGCGCTGCGTTCTATTGACACGCTATGGATGGACCATTTAGATACGATGGATTATCTGCGTACAGGAATCGGGCTTCGCGGATATGGCCAGCGCGACCCGCTTGTTGAATATCAAAAGGAAGGACATCGATTATTTCAACAACTGCTCGGTACAATCAAGGGATCGATCCTCGAGACGGTGCTGCGCGCAGAGCGAGTAGAAGAGCATCAGCATGCGAATCTCCCCGCCGAACCTGCGGGCATAGCCCAGCACACTGAAGCTGCAAGCATTCATGCTTTGGCGGAACAGGGAACCCCCCAACCTACTGCACAAGCGCAAAACGCATCACAGCCTGCACAACAGTCTTCCGAAGGCCCGCTTCATAATCCGTATAAAGACGTCGGCAGAAACGACCCATGCCCATGCGGATCAGGCAAGAAATTTAAAAAGTGCCATGGAAAATAACAATAAAATCTTAGTCATTGGTCCTTCTGGCTCTGGTAAGACATACATATCAAGCGAACTAAAAAAGAAAGGAGTTAATGCGGTTGATGCAGATTTAGTTGCCGGTCTATCTGGCTGGTTTAATAATCAAGGAAACAAAGTTGCGTATCCCGAAGATGCTGATAAAGTTTTTCTTGATACCCATGAATTCCTTTGGAACAAAGAATTTTTAAAACAATTTCTAAGTAAGCAAAAGGAAATATATTTATTCGGATTGTCAGGAAATGTTTTTAGCGTCATGGATTTATTTGATAGCGTATATTTTTTAGACGTAAAATTAAATGTTATCAGAAAAAATTTGCGTCATGAGAGTAGGAATAATCCAATGGGAAAAACTGACTACCAACTTGAAAATGCACTAAAATACGCTGAAGAAATTAAGCAGAAGGCAAAAGAATTGGGCATAATATTTATAGATGCCACAAGCAAAACACCGCAACAGATATTTAAAGAAATTGAGAAAATCAGCAACATAACCTGGGATGATATTAAAAAAGCGTTATGATAAGACTAATTCTTAATCTTCCGTATTCTATTTTAGGCTCTCTCATAGCATTAATATCAATCCCAAAGAAAATATCGCTACACAAGAACCCCGGAGCAGTTATTGTTACTGTTGAAAAATTATGGTGGAGATTTGGTTATCTGAAGAATATCAGAGCAACAGCAGTAGGAAATTTAGTTATACTAGGACCAAATATTGAGCATAAAGACTTGGAACATGAGTTAATACACATCGAGCAATATCAAAGAATGCCAATCATCCAACCAATTCTGTACTACATTGAATTACTAAAAAATGGATACCAGAATAACAAATATGAAATTGAAGCGTATCGTAAAGCCGGAAACGCATATAAAAACAATTTTAATATATGAAATACAATAAACTCGTACGCGACAATATTCCTGAAATTATTACTAGCAAAGGCCGGGAGGCGATAACGCATATTGCTACGGATGCCGAGTATTGGGAGAAGTTGAAAGAAAAATTAGCGGAAGAAGTACAAGAATTTACTGAATCGGAAAGCGTTGAAGAGGTAGCGAATATTCTCGAGGTAATTGACACAATTATTGCATATAAAAAATTCGCGTCAGAAGATATTGAAAAAACAAAATCAGAAAAAGCTCAAAAGCGTGGTAGATTTGATAAAAGAATTATTTTAGATGAATCATAATAATCTATGAATCCAGAGCAACGGCCGAAGGTGGGCGTGGGCGTTCTTATATTTAAGGACAAGAAAATTTTGCTAGGAAAGCGCAAAGGCGCGCATGCGGCCAACGTATATGCTGGGCCAGGAGGCCACTTGGAACATTTAGAATCGTTTGTGGATTGCATAAAAAGAGAAACGCGCGAAGAGGCGGGAATTGAGATCAAGAACGTCCGCTTTTCTTGCCTGTCGAACTTAAAGACATATGCTCCAAAACATTATGTAGATATAGGAATGGTTGCAGAATGGGAATCTGGAGAACCACAATTATTAGAGCCTGATAAATGCGAATCGTGGGATTGGTATGATATTGACGCATTGCCAAGTCCTTTATTTGAAGTAGTAGAAAACTACATCGAAGCATACAAAACCGGAAGGAACTTTTTTGATGTGTAAATATGCGCTATAGTTACGGTATGAAGAAAAGCACACAAATGAACAGCAAATCGGAACCGGCCACATTGCACGACCTCGAGATATGGGGCGGCAACTTAGCTGCGCAAATCGCGTCGCTCGAGACTGGGCAACAAGGACACGCAAACACACTAGATCAGCACACGCAAATACTAGATCAGCACACAAAGCAATTGAACGAACTAAAACAAATTTCTTTAGATATTTTAGAGATGGTTACTTCAAACGAAAGTAAACTGTCGCCGATTCCGCGCCACGATGATCGAATTCAAAATCACGAGGAAAGAATAGAGAAACTCGAAGTTAAAGTCAGAATACTTCAGAAATAATGTCTGACAAAAAACTCCTCACACTGTGCTTAATTCAACAAGGCGATAAGATTTTGCTTGGCTTGGCGAAGCGGGGGAAAGGCGAGGGGAAATGGAACGGATTTGGCGGAAAAGTTGAAGAAGGCGAAGATATTGAAGAAGCAGCGAAGCGAGAAGTGCTGGAAGAATGCGGTATTAGCGTTGCCGAAACCGAAAAAGTTGGCGTACTGGATTTTACCCTGCCGGGTGAAGAACAAATATGGCAGGTACATATTTTTCGCGCAACAAACTTTTTCGGAGAACCGATAGAAACAGACGAGATGAAACCGCAATGGTTTTCTATAAACGAAATTCCATATGATGCGATGTGGGCAGATGACATTTTTTGGATGCCGATGTTCTTGCGAAGCCAAAAATTTGAGGGCAAATTCGTATTTAACGATACGTATAAGATCATCGAACATAAGCTATCTATCATTTCGGCCTTCGCTGCGCCCCGCGAAGCCCTTGGGCGAAGTGGGGAGCCGGAATCTACGTGGATCCCGGATCAAGCCCGGGATGACATAACTCTTGCAGAAAACCTATAATCCACGGTACAAATAGCTTTGTATGTTACGGAGCACGAGAAAAACACTGATATGGGGTATTGTGCTGGCAATTGTAGTAGGTCTTGCTGTTTGGGTGGATAGCCCGAAGCACCCGAGCATTGCAATTGGCGGATTTACGAGGGATTTGAACGTAAAGCTCGGCCTTGATTTGAAAGGCGGTACTCGGCTGGAATATCGAGCGAATGTGGATACAAAAAACGGACAAGACCCTAATGAAGCGCTAGCCGGCGTACGCGATGTTATAGAGCGAAGAGTAAATGCATTTGGCGTATCAGAGCCGTTGATCCAAACGAGCGTAGCACAAGGAGAATATAGGGTTATCGTAGAGCTTGCGGGAGTCCAGGATCCGGAAGAAGCAAAACAGCAGATTGGAAAAACGCCAACGCTTGATTTTCGCAGAGAACCAACGACCGATGAACTTAAAAAAATGCTTGGGGAGAGCGGATCAAACACTATTACCGGCGACACATTTATACCAACCGGACTTTCCGGGAAAAATTTAAAAAAAGCTTCTGTTGAATTCGACCAAGTAACTGGCACCCCTCAAATAACGCTGTTGTTTGACAGCGATGGTACAAAATTATTTGCAGAAATCACTAAAGCAAATATCGGAAAGCCACTGGCAATTTACATTGACGGGGAACTAAACCAAGCGCCAACGGTTCAATCCGCAATTCCAGATGGGCGAGCCGTTATAACTGGGAGCTATACTCTCGAAGAAGCAAAACAAAAAGTGAGAGATTTAAATTCCGGCGCATTGCCCGTGCCAATTGCACTTATCGGACAGAGTGTTATTAACCCAAGCCTCGGCCAAACAGCAATCGCAAAAAGCATAAAAGCGGGCATCGTAGGCATTATTGCCGTAATTGCTTGGCTGATATTCCGTTATCGACTGCCGGGCGTTATTGCTTCTATTGCATTACTTATCTACGTAGTACTATTCTTCGCGATTATGAAGCTTATTCCTGTAACGCTTACGCTTGCCGGAATTGCGGGATTTATTATGTCTATTGGAATGGCTGTTGACGCAAACGTTTTGATATTCGAACGATTTCGGGAAAATATTAAAGATGGAAAAACCGTTCCATTCTCGCTAAAAGAAGGATTTAATGCGGCGTGGAGCTCTATTTCCGCATCGAACATCTCAAGTCTTATTACAGGGTTTGTGTTATATGGGTTCGGAACGTCTATTATTCGCGGATTCGCACTTACATTTTCTCTGGGCATTATTTTGTCCATGTTTACAGCGATTGCAATCAGCAAAAGCATGCTCAATATTGTATTTGCAAATCCAAAAACGCATACATCATTTTTACTTGGCGCAAAATCAATAAAACAACCCACTACCTAACCATGATGAAGAATCCTAAAATCTGGATGACGATATCTGCAGCAACAATTATTGCAAGCACGCTCATTATTGTAATTATAAAACCGAACTGGGGAATTGATTTTATCGGGGGATCATCTATTGAAATTCAGGCGAATGCGCAGGATGCGCCGAAAGCGAAGGAGCTACTGGCGAGCAAATTCCAACTTTCCGCTCAAACAGAAGGAACGCAAGACGGAACAATCCGCATTAAGACATCATTAATTGACGATAAGCAACATGCAGAAATCATCACTGCGCTTCGAGAGGCAAATATCTTGCGTGAAAACGAAATCAGCTTCGAGCAAATCGGCCCGACTATCGGGAAAGAACTTCGCACTAAATCCATCCAGGCAATCGGCGTGGTGCTTGTGGCCATGATCATCTATTTGGCATACACCTTCCGAAGTACAGGCGGGCTTATGGCGCCATGGAAATTCGGTGTGGCCGCTATCTATGCGCTGATCCATGACTTGTTTTTAGTAACTGCATGTTTTGTGGTGTTTGGAAAAATATGGGGCGCAGAAATTGATACGCTCTTCGTAACAGCCCAATTGGCCATTCTTGGATATTCCGTAAACGATACGATCGTTATCTTCGACCGATTGCGATCAGAATGGCTAGCGCTCCGCGGAAAAAGCTTTTTAGAAGTCATCGATCGCGCGCTTATTGCAACGATGGGCCGATCAATAAACACCATGCTTACCACGCTGCTATCGCTAGCAGCAGCGCTGGTTTTTGGCGGAGCATCTATCCGCTGGTTCATCGTTGCGCTCATTATCGGTGTGCTTACCGGAGTATATTCTTCTATCTTTGTAGCGCCTCCGCTACTGTACTACATCTCGAAACGAAAATGAGTATCACAGATACTGTACGCAATCACATAGCTTCTTGGATTGATTCAGCGCATGCAGAACAACCGATACTGGCAGTTTCGCATAGCGATACGGACATACAAGAATTGTGCGACTTTGCAATACAGCACGCTATGCCAGGCAAGCAGTCGCAAGCAGGCAACCATCCCGATACAATACGCATTGTGGCAGAAAAAAATACTATTACCGTTGCAGATATCAAACAACTCAAACTAACTATCGCATCGCGCCCAATATCCGGCAAGCGCATCGTGTGCATTCCTCGCGCAGAGCAGCTGCTTCCGGAATCAGCAAATATGCTACTTAAAACACTTGAAGAGTCGGGAACAACCACGCGTTTTTTACTCGGCGCACCTGCAAAACGAAGCATACTTGCAACTATTAAATCCCGCTGCCTCATACTACCTCTTGCGCCTGAGCAAATTATGGACGATGATATTGATCTTCCGCAGCGCATTGCAACATATTCCGCGATTCGACCGAGCAGCGCATATTCAGAGGAGGAGCTAACAGATATTGCGCGCATCATGCATGGCTATGCAGCGCAATATGGATCGAATTCGGCGCTTGCGCGCATGGCACTGCGGCTCAAAGAGTACTATCGTACACAAAAAATTCCCGGCGGAAACATCAAGCTGGCATCCGATATTCTCCTTGCGTCTTTGGCAGAATTAAGAAATACTATAGTATAGATATGCCAATAAAACACGCAGAGGAGCTATTTGCAGAAACACAGCTTGAAGCATTCGGGTGGTTTGAAAGTGAAATTTCCGGGCTTCGTTCTGGCAGAGTAAAGCCGGCAATTATTGAAGATATTTCCGTTGAAGTATATGGATCGCGAAACCCTATAAAGGCCGTTGCTTCCGTTTCTAACATGGATGCGCGGACGCTGGTAGTATCTCCGTGGGATAAAAGCACAATTCCCGCAATAGAGAAAGCCATTGTCGAAGCGAATGTAGGCGTAATGCCAACAATCGATGGAGCAGTGTTGCGGTTAGCGTTTCAATCGCTTACCGAAGAAGTTCGCAATCAGACAATCAAAGCTCTCCACGCCAAAGCAGAGGAAACGCGCATCCGGATGCGCAAAGGAAGGGATGAAGCGCTCAAATACCTCAAGAATGAAAAAGAAGCAGGCAAGCTTTCAGAAGATGATTTTTATGGCGGAAAGAAGCATTTAGATGATTTAATTGGCAAGGCCCAAGAAGAACTGCAAACACGAGTTACTTCCAAAGAGCAGGAGATCAAGACAATTTAAGAAACTTGTCAAAATTTATTGACAAATGCTTTTCAACCTCGTATATAGATATGAGGTCTTTACCTTTGTTCGTTCTCAAACTGAAGGAAAACGCATGACGTTGAAAAGAATTCCTGCAAGCTTTCTGTGTGAAGCATTGGACGCTGCGAGTCAATTCGCGCATGCCAAAAATGCGGAGCATATAGAACTGCAGCATGTTGTGTACGGAGCGTTCGGAAAGCTCCGTGAATACCAACGAAGAATTCTCATGCAACAGGAAAGAAGTCCGCAGCTGGAGTCGATCTTTAGTGTCATCTGCGATACATTGGAAGTGCCTAACGATTTACCCGAAAAAAATGGCGCGACCAATTCAATCGCCGTTCAGCAGTTGCTCAAAGACGCACGTTTGCGAGCCGTCAAGTCTGCCCGTAATTTTGTTCTGCTAGAAGATGTGATTGTTGAGCTCTTGAGAAGCCGCACGGTGATCAAGCTATTTGCCAACCGCAGCCAGGAAAAGCAATTCTTGGAAACAGTTCGCGAGCAGTGTTTAAGCCCAACCGTACGACAAGGAGCCCGCAAGCGCCGCTTCCGTAGCCTTCCGCAATACAAGAAGCAAAGATAGCCTCACCCAACCCCCAGGCAACATTCCCGGGGGTGTTTTTTACCTAAAAAGACCGCCTTATTCCACTAGCGCCGAGGAACGTTTCAAGATACGCTTAGGGATATGTCTATCCTCATCATCGCTATTTTTATAGCTATGCTATTAGTCCTCGTGCTGGTGCATGAATGGGGTCATTTCTTTGTTGCAAAAAAAGCAGGGTGCACCGTCGAAGAATTCGGATTCGGTTTTCCACCAAGGCTGCTGTCTAAAAAATGGAGAGGTACGCTCTATTCGCTGAATCTGTTTCCCATCGGCGGGTTTGTAAAAATTGAAGGAGAAAACATGGATGAGACTTCTTCTTCACCAACCAGCTTCGCCAGCAAGTCTGCACTTTGGCGCATTGCAATTTTATCTGCGGGAGTTGGCATGAATCTTTTGTTTGCAGCTTTTCTTCTCACAATCGAAAGCGCTATTGGAGCGCCAACGCTTGTTACAGATAAAAATATGGGAACCTTAACGGATATTAAAACATACGCTGTTGAAATTATTCCAGGATCTCCTGCACAAGAAGCTGGCATGCAGATATACGATCACATTATCAGCATCGAAGGAATACAAGACCCCTCTCTTACGGCAGTTCAGCAAATTACCCGCGACCACGCAGGTAGCCCCCTTCATATTTCCTTAGATAGAAATGGTCAAGATATCGATGTGATAGTAACCCCACGCATCAATCCTCCTGAAGGCCAGGGCGCTCTTGGCATCAGCCTTAGTGAAACGGGACTAGAAAAAACTCCGTTGTGGCTTGCTCCAATCAAAGGTATTGAGCGAACAGGCATTATGATCTGGGCTATCGTGAGTCAATTCGGAATTCTTATTGCAAAATTATTCGAACATCAATCAGTAGGCCAAGCCCTTACAGGGCCGATCGGCATTGCTATCTACACGAAGCAGGCAGTTACTATGGGATTGTCGTATTTTCTCGAGTTTGCTGCAATGATCAGCATCAACTTGGCAATTATCAACATTTTGCCGATTCCGGCATTAGACGGCGGGCGCATTTTGTTTGTGGGGATTGAAAAATTGGCAGGCAGAAAACGAACCGCATCCGTTGAGCAATATGCTCATACAATCGGCTTCATCGCGCTTATTGGGCTAATGCTTTTTATTACTTTCAAAGACATTCGTCACTATTTCTAGCGTATGAAATACTCTCAATATTTTCTCCATACAAATAAAGATGCAAAAGAGCTTGACTCTATAAACGCTACACTTCTGCAAAAAGGCGGTTTCATAGATCAAACTATGTCAGGAGTGTATACGTTCTTACCGATCGGCTTGCGGGTACTAAATAAGATTGAAAATATTGTACGGGAAGAAATGGACACAATTGCCTCAGAACTTCTTATGCCGGCGCTTTCTCCTGTCGAGCTATGGGAAACAACCGGCCGAACAGATATTGATGTGCTTTTTGAAGCACGGGGTGCAAATGATGCATCAAGAAAAAGAAATGACGGACGATACATTCTTAATTCAACCCACGAAGAAATCGTTACTCCGCTGGCAAAAAAGAGACGACTTAGCTATAAAGATTTTCCCTTTGCCGTCTATCAAATTCAAACAAAATTCCGCAATGAAGAAAGAGCGAAATCGGGCTTGATGCGAGGCAGAGAATTCCGCATGAAAGACTTGTACAGCTTTCATACAAGCGAAGAAGACTTGCTCGCATTTTACGAAACGGCAAAAATTGCATATATGAACGTCTTTAAGCGACTCGGCATTTGGGAAGACACTAAAATAACAAAGGCATCGGGTGGAGATTTTACTACGGGATTTTCTCATGAATTTCAGGCTATTTGCGAATCCGGGGAAGATGTTATCTGTATCGACAATAAAACAGGAGAAGCGTTCAATAAAGAAGTTGCCCCAAAAGATGGCGACTTTACTCAACACAATGCCTCGGAAATAGGGAATATTTTTCCACTTAATACGAAATTTTCAAAAGCGTTCGACTATACGTATACAAACAAAGAGGGGAAGCAGCAGATTGTATACATGGGATCTTACGGCATCGGCACTTCGCGTTTAATGGGCGTATTGGTTGAAAAATTCCATGACGAAAAGGGCATCATATGGCCGAAGAGCGTAGCACCGTTTACCATATACTTGGCTGGCCTGAACATCGACGATGAAGAAATTAAACAACAGGCAGATGCAGCATACGAGGAATTAACTAAAGCAGGTATTGAAACGCTGTATGACGATCGGAACATAGCCCCGGGAGCAAAATTTTCCGACGCCGATTTATTGGGCATACCGTACCGCATTGTAGTATCTAAAAAAACAAACAGGCAAGTGGAGCTCAAAGAGCGAACCTCGCCTGAATCAACTTTACTTGATATTGCACCTTGTATAGCCCGATTAAAGCAGTGAGCATATGGGGTTCGTAAATAATTTCTTCGGCCGATTCTCCCAAGATATCGGTATCGATCTTGGCACCGCAAATACGCTCGTGTACGTGCGCGGAAAGGGCGTTGTTATTAACGAACCTTCCGTAGTTGCAATCAATAAAAAAACAAACGAGGTTCTAGCAATCGGCAAAGAGGCGCAGCGCATGGTTGGAAAAACACCAGCGCACATTGTCGCGATTCGCCCTTTGCGCCACGGTGTTATCTCTGATTTTGAAGTAACAGAACAAATGCTTTCTTACTTCATTCAGAAAGTACATGAAGACGGATTTCATTTCCTGCCGCGTCCAAGAGTCGTTATCGGCATTCCATCTTCCGTTACGGAAGTGGAGCGAAGAGCTGTTGAAGAAGCAAGCCTTCGCGCGGGTGCACGAGCAGTATTTTTAATTGAAGAATCTATGGCAGCAGCTATCGGATCGCGATTGCCGATTCATGAAGCTACGGGAAATATCATTGTTGATATCGGGGGAGGAACTTCCGAGATATCCGTTATTGCGCTAGGAGGGATCGTAGCCAATCGTACGCTCCGAATTGCCGGCGATGAATTGAATGAAAATATAATTCAATACGCACGCAATAATTTCAACATGTTAATCGGCGAACGCACTGCAGAAGAAATTAAAATTCGTATTGGCTCCGCAACGGATACGATGGAAATCTTGGAAGCACCGATCCGCGGAAGAGACTTAGTAACCGGCTTGCCAAAAGAAGTAGTAATGAATGGCGCGCAGGCAAAAGAAGCAATGCAGCGTTCTATCAGCATTATCGTTGATGCTATACGGGCATGTATTGAGGAAACTCCCCCTGAATTGCTCTCAGACATTATTGAGCAGGGCATTTATCTGGCGGGCGGAGGAGCATTGCTTCGAGGACTTGCGGACGTTATCACAGATGCCACACAAATACGAACCCATATTACAGATGATCCGCTTACTGCCGTAGTACGAGGCACAGGTATCGTGCTAGAAGACATTGAAGCCGTACAAGAAGTGTTATTGCCAAGTGTGCACGGATCAAAGATCAAGTAATATAAGAACATGAGAAAGTCAGCTGTTATCGCCCTCTCTGCATTCGGACTCACATTGCTTATTGCCGGATTGTTCTTCACGCCGATCATGCAACATGCAAGAAACCGCACATGGGACCAGATCATATGGGTTGTATCGAAGGTGTTTCGCATTCCTGACTCTTCGCCATCACAATCAACTGAAGAACAACTCAAACGACTTACGCTTGAGAATATACGGCTCACAAGCGAGCTGGCAGACTATGCGCGCCTTCGAGACCAACTAGCCGCTCCGGCATTCGATTCTATGCACAAGATATCCGCGCATGTAATCAGCAGGCCCATAGACACCCTGCAAGCGCAATACGTTATTAACAAGGGCATTGCGGATGGTATTGGAACGGGCAACGTGGTAGTGGTACACGGATCTGCACTACTAGGATTTGTATCTCAATTATCGCTGCATTCCGCAATCGTACAAACAGTATTTCACCCAGATACATCAATTACAGTAGAGACAGTAACAAAAGATTCTGAAATACCTCCCGCACAAGGACTTCTAATAAGCCTTTTTCAAACATCGCTTTCCATGGAAACGATTCCAAGAGATGCTGAAATATCTCCAGGACAAAACATTGTTACTACCAGCAATGGCCAGCAAATCCCATACGGAATAGTGGTGGGAGCTGTCTCCTCTGTACGCAAACCAGAGAACGAAGCATACCAGAAAGCAGCGATCGAGCTGCCATACGCAATCGATTCCGTGAAAGCAGTAACAGTACTTGCCCCAAAATGAAACGGGTTTTTTTAGGAACAATCGCGATCATATGCATGCTGTTGCTTCATCACATATTCCGCTACGATACGGTGTCGCTTTTTCTTGCTCCAGCAGGAATTGCCATCATACTCGCAAGCATTGCCCCTGCGCCAGTGTTCTTTATTGCAACGAGCGCGCTTCTATTCGAACTCTTGAGCACGCTCCCGTTCGGATCCATGCTCATTATATTCATGATGCCATTTGCCACACAATGGCTATGGAAAAGCCCTGAAACAAATCTGTCTTGGAAGTATTTTTTTATGACATGCGCCACGGTAACATTGCAAATCACCTTTCTTATTGCTATAAAAAATATATCGCACTCTTTTTCGCTTTATGCGATTCCGCTCCCTATTGCCAGCATGCAAATAATATGCACAAGCATTGCCTCATACGGACTCGCCGTTGCCTTGCATGAACTATCCGCATAAATATGAACATGCAGGCACCCGACATTATCGAACACATACACTCCACTGCAAAGCCAGCGCGGAGGAGGTATGGCTTGTTGCATATTATACTGATCGGCATTTTGCTCGTCATCGGCTGTCGCGGTGCATATCTACAGATACTGCAAGGCCCTTCGTTTCGAGCGAAAGCGGAGCATAATCGAGTTGATAGCATTATTCTCCCTGCGCCCCGTGGCGTTATTTATGATCGCAATCGCACACAGCTTGTTGAGAATATTTCCAGTACAGACCTTGTATTTAAACCAAACCATCTACCCAGCGTTGCAAACGAATCATATTTACTAGACAACCTTGCTGCACTTTTGCCATCAGTAGAACCAGATCGAGTGCGTGCAGCATTAACTAGAACAAGAAAAACAGGACAAGAAACTCTTATTGCAAAAGCCCTCGATCATAATACCGTACTTGCGTTGGAGCAACATGCGCAAACGATTCTTGGAACATCTCTGGAGTCATCTCTGGTTCGCAAATATTTATACAGCCAATCGCTTGCACACGTTCTTGGATACACGAATCCTGTAACAGCAAAACAACTAAACGATAACGCAAACTTGATTGCCACAGACACCACTGGCAAACAGGGTATTGAACAGCAATACGATGCAGCCTTGCGAGGCGAACACGGCTTTACGTATACAGAAGTAAACGCGGCAGGCAAAGAGCAGACCAACCTAGGAGAGAAGCGACCAGTTCCAGGACAAGACCTTTCTTTAACCATCGATGCTGAATTGCAAAAATTTATCTATGGCTTATTTTCTGATTTTGAT
>MHHS01000032.1:0-11771 GCA_001817115.1 Candidatus Andersenbacteria bacterium RIFCSPHIGHO2_12_FULL_45_11b | reverse complement strand
CGCTCGCGGAGCAGCCATCGTACTCGATGCCAACAACGGCGAATTATATTCTTTGGTAAGTTATCCATCATATGACCCAAATACGTTTTCTCAACCGCTTCTGCGGAGCAATACCACGCAATACTTTACGGATAAAAATACTCCGCTATTCAATCGAGCTACCAATGGCATGTATCCGCCAGGCTCCACTATCAAACCCTTTCTCGCTGCCGCAGCGCTGCAAGAAGGGGTCATCACTCCAAACACTACGGTCAATTCCGTAGGAGGAATTACGGTTGGGTCATATCATTTTCTTGATTGGAAAACGGGCGGACATGGCATTACGGACGTAGAAAAAGCTATCGCAAATTCCGTCAACACATTCTTCTACATGCTAATAGGCGGACTCGGATCGCAACAAGGATTAGGGGTGGAGCTTGCCACAAAGTATTTGCAATATTTCGGATTCGACGAAAAAAGCGGCATCGACCTTCCCAGTGAAGCAGCCGGGTTTCTTCCCAGCCCGCAATGGAAACTGGAGAAGACAGGCCAGCCTTGGTACATCGGCGATACATATCACTTAGGTATCGGACAGGGCGGAGTTCTTGTTACGCCGCTGCAGCTAGCTGCCGGCACCGCAGCAGTGGCCGATGGCAGCACCTGGTATCAACCTCACTTAGTGCAGAGCAATCCCAAAAAACACACCATTCCTATAAATCCAGAAGCTATGCAGGTAGTACGAGCTGGAATGAGAGAAACAATTACGGACGGTTCAGCGAAGTCACTTAACACGCTTCCGCTCCCTATTGCAGGAAAAACAGGAACGGCGCAAGTAGACGGATCTGAAAAAACGCATGCTTGGTTCACCAGTTTCGGCCCGTATGATCACCCTAAATTCGTGGTTACCGTACTTGTAGAACAGGGAGGGGGAGGAGATGTGATTGCAGCTCCCATGGCACGCGAAATATGGCAATGGCTGTATGAGCACGAGTTGTCAAAATAATATGACAAAATGTGAATAACATGGCCTTGACCATCCCAGCTCATTCGCTACACTAGTCCAACATTACTACTAACACATCTATGAAAGATCAATTTCTTACAAAAGAAGGCATGAACGAATTACAAGAACGCCTGCATATTATGAAGACGGTGCGCCGCCGTGAAATTGCAGAGGCGATTCATACTGCTAAAGAGCAGGGCGATCTTTCAGAAAATGCGGAATACCAAAGCGCAAAGGAAGAGCAGAGCCGGATGGAACAGGAAATTGCAGACCTGGAAATGACGGTAAAAAATGCACGCGTGGTGGCAAAACCGAAAACGGATGATGTGGGTATCGGAAATATCGTACTGCTTTCCTGGAACGGAGCAGAAAAAGAATATAAGCTGGTAGGCTCCAATGAAGCAAATCCGATGGAAGGGAAAATCAGCAACGAGTCTCCTATGGGCGAGGCGCTTATGGGCGCAAAGGTCGGGGAAACTATCCATATTCCAACTCCAGCCGGAACCAAAGAATGCGTCATCAAAAAAATTAGCTGACATCGCAATGTCATCCCCGCATAAGCGGGGATCCATGTTTCCGATCTCGTATTTCCACTTTCCACATTTCCCGCTACACTTGACCGTATGGCAGAAGAACGATTGGAAGAAATACGGGCACTACGCTTGCAGAAGCGCGAGGAGCTATTGGCGCACGGAAAGCCTGCATATCCAGCAGAAGTGCGCCGTACAAGCACTCTAGCGGAGCTTGCGGACAATTTTGACCATGCAGTGAAGACTGGAACAGCAGTGGTATTGCTGGGACGCATTTCTGCTATACGTTCGCATGGCAGCATTTCATTTGTTGATATCGTGGATGATGGCGGAAAAATGCAATTACAATTTGCACAAGACGGCCTGCAAGATCGCTTTGCAGAACTCGAAACATTCGATTCTGGAGATTTTATTGAAGCAATCGGCATTCCTATTTTGAGCAAGCGCGGAGAAAAGACGGTCATGGTAACGCAGTTTTCCATGGCAAGCAAGGCGATACGGCCGATTCCCAGCACATGGTTCGGGCTCAAAGATATTGAATTAAAATCCCGCCAGCGAGAACTGGATTTACTCACAAACCCGGACGCAAAAGATGCTGCAAAAAAGCGATCGCAAACAATTTCGTTTGTTCGTTCCTATTTAGAAGAAAAAGGATTTATGGAAGTGGAAACGCCTATGCTGCAGCCGATTCCTGGGGGGACGTTGGCACACCCATTTTCTACGCATCATAATGCGCTTAATGCAGATCTATTTTTGCGCATCGCCCCAGAACTATACTTGAAGCGCTTATTAGTGGGCGGGTTTGAAAAAGTATTTGAAATTGGAAAGAATTTTAGAAATGAAGGCGTAGACAAATCGCATAATCCAGAATTTACGATGCTTGAATTCTACTGGGCATACGCAGATTACGAAGATTTAATGGCTTTGGCGGAAGACTTGTTATCGAAAGCTGCAGAAAAAATAATAGGGTCGCTTGATGTTCCCAGAGAAAACACAACAATATCGTTCAAGCCACCGTTTGCGCGCTACTGCTACGTTGAATTACTAAAAGAGAGAACCGGTATCGACGTTCTTATCGAAAAAGACCCTGCAGCATACAAGGCGGTGTTTCAACAGCACGGCGTCAAAGTGCCCGATGTCGAAAATTATGGCAAGCTGGTTGATGAATTGTATAAAGAAATCGTCCGCCCGACATTATTAGAACCAACTATTTTATACGACTACCCGATAGAACTAGTTCCGCTCGCAAAAAAGAAGGCAAGCAATCCTAATATTGCGGAAATGTTTCAACTAGTTGTTGCCGGCATGGAGTTAGTAAAAGCATATACCGAATTAAATGACCCAGTAGAACAGCGCGAACGGTTTATGGAGCAGCAGGCAGAGCGCGATAAAGGCGATGCAGAGGCGCACGCAATCGATGAATCATACTTGCGCGCTTTGGAGTACGGCATGCCCCCCGCTGCAGGCTTCGGCTTGGGCATTGACCGATTAGTAATGCTGCTCACGAACACCACGCATTTGCGCGATACAATTTTATTCCCGCTGCTAAAAGAAGAAGAAATACTATGATTGATATTGCTTTACTTAGAAATGAAGAGACGAAAGAAGCGACGATAGAAGCGCTAGGGAAACGGGGCGTTGCGCTTGTAATGGTACAAGAGCTGCTTGAACTCGATAAAAAATGGATTACAGCTTCGGAAGAATTGGAGAATCTAAAAGCAAAAAAGAAAGAAGCGAGTAAAATAATCCCGAGCGCGAGCGCCGAAGTAAAAATGCAAATTTTAGAGGAAATGAAAGTTGTTGATGCTGAAGAAAAAACACTTGCAGAGCACGAAAAGAAACTGGCACAGGATCGCGAAATTGCATGGAAAAAACTTCCCAATATCCCGCTGCCAGACGTACAAGCAGGCGGGGAACAAGACAGTTTTCTAGTTATAGAAAGCGATACGGCGATTCCGGATTCATCTGCAACGCCAAAAAACTATATGGAATTAATGGGAAATAGAATCGACATGGAGCGCGGAGCAAAAGTTGCAGGAGCGCGATTCACCTATCTATCCGGCGACATGGCAAGATTACAGCTTGGCATCACAAGCTATGTTATGGACATGCTTGCACAAGAAGGTTTTACGCAAGTAGCGCCGCCCGTTCTCCTTAATCAGCAAGCAATGGCCGGCATGGGATATTTGGACCAGGCGGGAGATGAGGTATATCAAACGCAGGATGCATTGTATTTAGTGGGCACCAGCGAGCAATCTCTTGGAGCAATGCACATGAATGAAATTCTGGATAGCAAAACATTTCCATTGCGCTATGCTGCCTTTACGCCATGTTTTCGCAGGGAAGCTGGGAGCCACGGCAAAGACGTGAAAGGAATTTTGCGATTACATCAATTCGATAAAGTAGAAATGTTCAGCATAACAACTCCGGAAAAATCCGAGGAAGAGCACCAATTTTTGCTGGCACGCCAGCGCGCAATCATGGATGCTTTTGCATTGCCATATAGAGTAGTCCGCCTGGCGGCAGACGACTTGGGCGGCCCATCTGCAAAAACATACGATATTGAAACATGGATCCCGAGCCAGCAGACATATCGCGAAACGCATTCAACCAGCAACACCACAGATTATCAATCTCGCAGATTGAATATTCGCTACAAAACAGAGACAGGAGATATGCAAAAAGTGCATATGCTTAACGGAACAGCCATTGCGCTTTCGCGCCTGCTCATCGCTTTAATTGAAAATCACCAGAAGGCAGATGGCTCGGTGCGGCTTCCAGTGTGCCTGCATCCATATCTTCCGTTTCAAAATCTCGCACCCGTGCGGTAGAATACCGTCATGAAAGCCCTTCGATGGCGCGTGACGTTTCGCAAGCTTATGGATTGGTCGTCCGTTGCGTTTTTGCTTTTCATACTCATTGTACCAATTGCTATATTTACCTGGCTGCTCTTCTTTACAAAAACATTTTCCATCAGCGCTATTACAATCGTTGACGCGAAGCCTGGCACAGAATCAGCGGTGCGAGAAATTGCGGAAAAAAGCATCGGGAGCGATTTATTATTTACGCAAACAAAGCCCGTAGAACGTACAATTATCCAGCAAGTCACGCAGGTAAAAGATGCACATATTATCCGCAAACTCCCGGGCACATTAAAAATCATCATTCAAGAAAAGACTCCTATACTGCTGCTGTTATCCGGAGAGACATATTATTTTTTGGATGACCAGGGTATTGCATATGAAGAAGCTCCGCTTGATGCGCTTCCTGGAATCGTATTACCTGTACTAAAAAATTCAGATGCAAATACGCAGGTAACACTGGGTACGCGTGCTGTGAATGATCAGTTTATTATCTTTATCGCAGATGCGCTTAAAAACATTCCAACAACAGCAAATGCGGAAGTAGCAGAAATTCGAATCCCATCGCTAGAAACCAGGGAAGCACACTTTTTACTAGATAAAAATTGGATCCTCCTCATGGATACTACCCGCCCCGCCGCAGATCAGCTAGGGGTGCTGAAACGGCTTTTAGAGCACACCATTACTCCAGACGAGCTGCAAACACTGCAATATATTGACCTGCGAATCAAGAATCGTGTATATTATAAATCTCGGATTTCTACGAACTGATCTTTTAATAAGAACTACAGAGATGGCGGCTTTGCACGGATCGTCCGTAGGGCGCGCCGCCTTTCAGCGCCTTGCTCCAAGGCCGCCATCTCTCTTCTATAACGCCCCCAGCTGTTGAGCTTGATTTTGACGGAACCCATACCGCACGACTATGGACCCCGCAAATCGATGCTCCGGCTGGCGGGCTTTTTTATTTCACCTTAAACTGCCGGACGATAATATCTCCTTGGTACACAAACACTTCAGGGAATATTTTTTTATCTACCTCGATCCAATTATCTGGAGCTTGGAATGGTATTTCGGCATAGCCTGTCGTATCAATAACCCACACGGTGCCAGAGAATTTCGCAATATCGCTTGACCCCACAATATCGCTTTGCAGCATAATTGGTCCCCCGGAAAAATGAGAGAGTTCTCCTGTCTGAGAAAATAAACGGGGTACGTCTGGAGCAAAAAATTCATCTGTTGCATAATTGAGGATGGCAAAATACACATAAGGCGAGCTGACCATCACCTGATCTTCGTTTGTTCTTTGCTGAAACACATATTCCGTGGCGCCGCGGCTGCCCGGCTTATGCGCAATATCTAACTCATTCCAATAGCGTATAAAACTGGCAACCAGTCCGATAATAGCAAGCAATACGACAACTCTGCGCAGTATTTTATTGGGAATAGACAGCAGCGCATACGCTAAAGCACAAAATACAAAGATGCCAGCAAATGCAAAAAATCGATCGTTATACAAACTTCTTCCAGATAAAGAAATAACTACCCCGATGGCAAACGGCACAAAACCAAGCAGCGCAGTTAAGATGGCACCGTCCGCTTGTCTATTTTTCCGCAACACTAACCATACCCACATCGTAATCGTACCCATAATCGGCAATAGCGACAGCACTATAATCGGCCAGTGGTGTGGGGGAATTTCTTTTGTAGGAACAAAAAATTGATAAAACGTATCAGGTATGGAAGTGCTGGCAATAGGCGGAACCCAATACGCTGTCTGCACTTGCTTGTTTTGCTGGAAAAACGTAGGCAGCCATGGGCTATATGCAATCAAAGCGGCTATCATCGCCCCAATGGAATACCACGTAATGCGATTTTTCAGCATTTCTTTTATATTTCCGCGCGTATACCGAACAATAGAGCCTGCAGCAAAGAGTATCTGCGCAAAAATCGTGAAGAATCCGTAGTAATGCGTATACGCCAAGCACGTTGCAAGAACGGTATATAGTGCAAACCAGGCGATTTTTTTCTCTCGCACTGCTTTCAATAATGCATACGAAGAAAACAGGGCAAATACCATGCCAAGCGGATACATGCGAGATTCCCACGCATATGAAATATTCCAGCCCGAGACGGCAAGAAGAGTAGCTGCTAAAAATCCGACTTTTCGAGAGCGGAACGCATACGCAGAGAAAACGTACGCACCTGCTATCGCAATACCGGAACATGCAACTGAAAACAAGCGGATAGCTAACAGCGAAGAACCGAATATATGGCTATAGCCCTGTAACAGTACATAGTAGAGGGGAGGGTGCACATCTTGCGCATCGCGCATAATCATTTCTTGCAATGGAAAATGAATCAGCCTCCACGAAAAAGCCTCGTCAAACCATAAGCTTCGCGCGGTAATATTGTAAGAACGCAACAATATTGCGCTTCCGACAATAGCTATAAGGAATAGAGATGCTTGTAATCGGGACATTGTGTTACGATTCCAAGCAGTATATCATAATATGTAGAGTAATAACCCAACACAAACAGATCATTTATATGTCCCTTGACCCACGCACTATCGCTTTAATCCAGCAAAGGCTTGATGATGCTGAGCGCAATATTCAGTATGTCCGCCAGGCACTCGAAGAGGATTCTGGCGCGGGTTCACCCCTTGAAACCACTACGCCAAGTACAGCAATACACGAAGAAGCAGCTGTAGGGGAGCGTGTTATTGAGGGCGTATTCGACGGGCAAAACATGCAAGGAAATGATGGGGAGGAATATCCTATTCCGCCTAACTATGCTTCAAAATCAAAACTAGTAGAAGGAGATGTGCTGAAGCTCACTATTGAAACGGACGGCTCGCTGGTATATAAGCAAATCAGCCCAGTGGAACGCAAGCGGGTTGTTGGTGCGCTCACTGTAGATGACCAGGGCAATTTCGGAGTAAAAACTCCGGAGAAGACATATAGCATTCTCCTTGCAAGTATCACCTTCTATAAAGCGCAGGAGAATGACGAGGTTACCGTACTTGTTCCTGAACATGGAGATGCCCAGTGGGGAGCGGTTGATCACGTTATTCATCACTAATTTCTATGCAAGAAGCATTATTCCAAGACAGGGTGCTCCAGCTTCTCCCTGAACGCTACCGCACTGTTGCAAAGCAGTTTGTTAAATTCGGCATCACTGGCGCTATCGGCGCGGTAGTGGATTTTTCAACGTTTGGATTTCTCACACGTATTGTGGGATGGCATACTACATATACGATTCTTGGAACACAGCTTATTGCTGCTAATAATGTAAGCGTATTTCTTGCTATTTGCAGCAATTTTATTATCAACCGCTACTGGACATTTAAAGACACTACTTCCAATGCAGCAAAACAGGGAGCGGGGTACTTTACGCTCAACCTTTTTACCTGGGCATTGAATCAAATTCTCGTTTCATATTTCGTATTTCACGTTCCTCTTCTCAACCAAATATTCGGCGATCAGCGCGACCTTGTCGCAAAAGCACTTGCTATCGGCTTCATTTTGTTTGTGAACTTTTTCGGGAGCAAGCTGTTTATTTTCAAGCAGGCGAAATAAGTATTTCTCCCCCTCGTATGAGGGGGAGTGAGAGGGGGTCTGCGCGTCGCTACTAACCTCCCCTAACCCCTCCTTCGTAAGGAGGGGAATACGCTGGCACCGCGTCGCATCTTCCTATATCCTGTAAGAACTATGCCAGCACTCTATCGACAATATCGGCCAACTACATTTGCTGAAATATCGGGGCAGGAGCATATTACCGGCGTCTTGCAGCAGGAGATTCTCACAAAAAAGCTTGCACACGCATACCTATTCCAAGGCCCTCGCGGAACAGGAAAAACTACAACTGCGCGCGTATTCGCAAAACGGCTCAATTGCACGAAATCAAAAACAGCAGAACCGTGCGGAATATGCTCATCGTGCGTAGCATTTCAGGAAAATCGATTTATGGACATTTTAGAAATCGACGCTGCTTCCAATAGGGGCATCGACGACATCCGCGCGCTTCGGGAGACTGCATCGCTGGCACCAACGGGCGGGGAATATAAAATATATATCATCGACGAAGTACACATGCTTTCAGCCCCCGCATTTGCGGCGCTGTTAAAATTGTTAGAAGAGCCTCCTCGCCACGTCATATTCATCCTCGCAACGACAGAACTGCAGAAAGTTCCCGCAACAATTGCATCAAGATGCCAAGTGTTCCGATTCAGACGGGCATCAGAAGAAGAAATGCGCGCCCGGCTCACGCACCTGCTTGCCCAAGAAAAACGAGAAGCAGACGACGACCTGCTTGCATTTATCATTGCGCGATCCGATGGATGCTACCGCGATGCAGAATCTCTGCTCGGGCAACTCCTCGCACAATCAAACGAAAAGCTCACCATCCAAGAAGCATCCACAATGCTCGGCGTGCCTTCTCCTGAAACAATCAAATCGTTCGTGGAAGCACTCGTTGCATCAGACGCAAAACAAGCAATTACTATTGCCACAAAAGCATATCAAGACGGCTTCGACCCGGATCAGTTTCTGCACGAATCTATTTATGTTGCGCGCGAACGGGTGATTCAAGAAGTATTGGCGGGAAAGTCGGCACAGCGCCTTACGACTATAATGCGAGCTTTTTTAGTTGCTACGCAAGATATGGCGATCGTACCCGATCCGATGATCGCAATCGAGATTGCCATCGTGACTGCGTGCGCGAGCGGCACATCAACTGTTCCTGTGGCAAATAAACAAAGCATCCCGACTAACCAGCCCTCACCCCTTTATCAAGGGGGAGCTAAAGGGGGTCAAAGCGTAGTAAAAGATGAACTATCAACTCCCATTGCCCTAACTTCCGACAACCCCGACACATTTAAAAAAATACAGTCATCGTGGGATGATGTCATCCAACATGTACGGGTCCATAACCCCGTTGCGTCTACGTTTCTTCGCGCAACAACGCCGTCTGCGATGCAAAACGGCTCACTAGTGCTCTCTGTGCAATTCCCGCTCCATAAAACATTTTTTGAAAAGCCTGATAACTCAAAAATGGTCATCGCATCTATTTTAGAAGTTACAAAAGAAACCGTTTCCCTCGCATGCCAACTGCAAGGGCAAATCGTTTCCGGCACATCCTTACACGAACAAAAGTTAAACAAAGAAGAAGATTTGCTTAAAAACGTACAAGAAGTATTCGGCGCAAAGATGATATAAAAACTTGCTTTTATTGTTCGTATCTTGCAGTGTTACTGTAGGCTCTTTGTCAACTGAATACGAATCTCAACCCCTTTTAGAGGCATTGCCATGAATCTTTTCGGAATCGACTATCCGCCCGTCATGAACGCATCAGGTGCGAGAGGATTTTTCGGTGAAGGCACTGGTATCATTCGCTCTGGAAAACACTTGGAGGCCTTACGTTTCAAGGGTGCGGATTCACCGCAAAAACGACAACGATGCAGCCGCGGCTTGATCCGGCACGCAAGCTGGGTAATATGCCCATGATGCCAGACGGCATCACTCCTGAAGAATGGTTCCCAGGCTCTATTATAGTTAATCCATGGTCAGGATCTGTTCTCAACGCCGTTGGCTTAAGCGGACCCGACGCCCCAGATTTACTGGGTAGAGGAATATGGCAACGAATTTCCGGCATGCCATGGAACTTATCGTTTATGAGCGTGCAACAAACAACGTCAGATCGTATGGAGGAACTAAGAGAGTTTGTCCAGCTTCTACTTCCCGTCATTCGACAATTCAACGCTCCAGTGGGCCTCGAGCTGAACTTCTCGTGTCCGAATGCAAATGTATATTCCTCTAAGCTTATTCAAGAAGTCGGCGAAGCCCTTTATACAGCTTCGCCGCTTCGGATTCCGTTGCAGTGCAAATTCAATGCCCTTGCTCCAATTGCGGCTGTCCGAGAAATCAGCAGCCTTGCGCCCTGCGGAGCGATCGTTATGGGGAATACGATTCCATGGGGACAGCTTCCCGATCAGATTCCATGGACGAAGTTATTTAATAGCGCTGACTCGCCGCTGAAACAATTTGGAGGCGGGGGATTATCCGGTCCGCTGCTGCGAAAAATTCACTGCGAGTGGATTCGCGAGGCACGTGCATCTGGTCTTGAAAAACCCATTTGGGGATGCGGGGGTATCGATAGCGCATCTGCCGTAAGAGATTATCACCGTGCAGGCGCATCCGGTATTCAATTCGGTACCGTATGCATCACTCGCCCGTGGCGCACTGCAAAAATTATCAGACGCGCATATGAACTGTTCTCTCACTAACCTTCAGAAAGGCTACAACCTATGCAACCAAACTCTGTTACCCTTCCGTTCGCATTCGATGCACATGTGCATCTACGTAGGCTGCGCAGCGTCGCACGGCTTACTGCGCAGCATTTCTCTGCTGCAATTGTGATGCCAAATCTTACCCCAGCTATACGTTCTGCAGAAGACGTCACGGAGTATAGTAAATGGATTATGAGTGCGACAGGTAAAGATTATCTTCCATTCACACCTCTTATGACGTTCAAGATTTATCCTGATACTGCACCTGAGACGCTGAAGACGCTGAATGAATTCTTCGAACTCTCTGGTCGGCAGATCGCTGTTGCTGGCAAGGTTTATCCGAAAGGCCTTACCACAAATGCAGAAGATGGTATCGAAGACTACTTCGCATTATTCCCATTATTCAAAAAAATGGAGAAATTGGGATTAGTGCTGTGCTTGCATGGTGAGAAGCCGGGGAACGCTATCGAGGGATTAGATAGAGAATCTGCGTTTTTACGCACCTTGTTCTATATCGCTCGATCATTTCCCGATCTAAGAATCGTGATGGAGCACATCACTACTGAAGCTGCTGTCGAAGCTATTCTACAGCTTCCTGAAAATGTTGCTGCAACGATTACGGCCCATCACCTCATTCTCACGCACGATGATGTGGGTGGAGATCGCATGCGTCCGCACAATTTCTGCAAACCCGTTGCGAAACGCAAGTCTGATCGAACAGCGCTCATAGAGGCTGCAATCAGCGGGTGCCCGAAATTCTTTTTTGGGTCTGACAGCGCTCCGCATCCGAAAGATAAAAAAGAGTGCAGCGAATGCTGTGCGGGAGTATTTACAGCTCCAATTGCGCTGCCGCTTCTGGCAGAGGTTTTCACGAAGCACAATGCGATTAACCGCCTTGCAAACTTCGCCGGCGGTTTCGGGCAAATGTTCTACGATGTTGCCTTCGCGGAGAAGCCTGTAACACTCATACAGGAACCAATGACCATCCCGCAGGAATATGACGGCGTTGTGCCGTTCTTGGCAGGCCAGCAGCTTTCCTGGAAAGTACAAGAGTAAAACGCTCAACCCCGACCGCTATGGATTCCATAGCGGTCGTTTTCTTGCCGAAAACG
>MHHS01000031.1:19328-21019 GCA_001817115.1 Candidatus Andersenbacteria bacterium RIFCSPHIGHO2_12_FULL_45_11b | reverse complement strand
ATAGTTTTGAGTTCTTTCTTTTCCTTTAAGCGATCAATAACAGACAAGATATCAATCGGGTCGCCTTTGCTGTACAGCTCCATCATCGCTTCGTAAATAACTTGGTTGTTGTGGTGATAAAAATCTTCCGGATTTATCCAATCTGCAATTTTAATAACAGCATTCTTGTCGATAAGAATGCTTCCGAGTACGGATTCTTCCGCTTCGGTGTGATGAGGAGCAATTCGAAGTTCTTTTCCAGGCATACGTATCCCTTACTATACCGTGCCTTTGGATGTCTGGTAGTGGATAAGATGTGGATTAATATTTACCCTCTCTTTAGTAAGGAGAGGGGAACGATACGCGGCCCTTGTGGGGTGTCTTCGATACGGTAGCCTTGTTGAACAATTTCTTCGCGAAGCTTGTCCGCATCGTCGTATCGTTTTGCTTGCTTTGCTTGTTCGCGTTCTTGAGCCATATCCATAATTTCTTTCGGAATAGCACTGATTGCCTTATGTTCTGCTATGAGTTTGTCAAGTACTCCCACAACGCTGTCTAAAGCCCATAATTCAGACGATAATCGTTTTGCAAGTTCTGCATCGTTCATGTCAAGCGCCTTATTTAATGCTTTTATAGTTTGCAGGAATACTGCAAATGCCTTTGGGGTATTGAGATCGTCTTGGAGTGCGTGAGCAAACTCGATGCTGACCCCCTCCAGCTCCCCCTTGGTAAGGGGGAGAGAACGCGTTCCCCTCTCCTGTTCTGGGAGAGGGAGGGGGTTTACGCTGAGCGAAGCCGAAGCGTGAGGGGAAAGCCGCGACAGTAGTTTCTTAATACCTTCCATATGCCCTTGAAATTCATCTAATAATTCCCAAGAAAAGTTGATTGGCGAGCGATAGTGATGAGCGAACACTAAAAGCCGAAACGCAAGCGGGGAATAGTTTTTTTCTTTCAGCGTATCGATAGTGATAGATTCGCCTTCGCGCTTCGCCATTTTTTTGCCAGATAGCATCAAATGCCGATTATGCATCCAAATATTTACAAACGGCTTGCCCGTTGCGCTTTCAGATTGCGCAATTTCATTTTCATGATGGGGGAATCGGTTATCTTCGCCGCCCGTATGGATGTCGATAGTTTCGCCAAGCTCTTCCATGCTCATTGCGGAGCATTCAATATGCCAGCCGGGGTACCCTTTGCCCCAAGGGGAATCCCATAGTTGCACATGTGTATCGTCAATCATCCATAGTGCAAAATCTTGCGGATGTTTTTTTTCGCTTCGTATTTCAACTCGATGACCTGCGTCGATGTTTTTAATATCATTGCCGGATAGTTTCCCGTAATCAGGAAATGTAGAAATATCAAAATATACCCCTGAAGCCGCGACATATGCATGTTTGTTTGCGATAAGTTTTTCTGTCAATGCAATCATGCTTGCAACATGCTCGCTTGCGCGCGGATATTGGTCGGTATGCTGAATATTTAATGCGTCGATATCTTGAAAAAATAAATCAGTCTGCTGCTTCGCAATTGCTTGCGGAGTTTTTTGCAATGCCTTCGCTTCTTTTTCTAGCTTATCTTCGCCCTCATCGATTTCGTCTTGAGTTAAATGGCCGACGTCAGTTATATTAGTCGCGTCATGAATTTTATAGCCGAGCAGTAACAGCGTTCTTCTTAAAAAGTCAGAATTTAAGAATCGTCGCATATTGCCGATA
>MHHS01000031.1:2604-19318 GCA_001817115.1 Candidatus Andersenbacteria bacterium RIFCSPHIGHO2_12_FULL_45_11b | reverse complement strand
TATACACCGTTGGTCCGCAGTTATATATCGTTACCAATTCCGAGCCGGAAACGGGTTTTAACTCTTCTGCTTGCCTTGTTCGCGAATTGTACAGATGAATGGGTTGCATGCGGTTTATAATACCCGCCTTTTTCTTGCTCTGGCAAAGAGTGCAAACAGGAGGATGATGAGAAATAGAACAATGCCCCAGAATAAAATAACGTCTATATAAGTAGCTCCAGCCCGATGAGGGTTGAATTCGTTGACGAGAGCAAGGAGCGGAATAGTGATAATAGAGTACGAGAAAATCATGCGGAGCAGTTCATTTTCCTGATGCTGGAGGAGCGAATCGTTCGTGCTGCGCAATTCTTGCATGCTGCTATGGAGTACTTGCAGGGTATTCCACAATTGTTCCGATTGATGCTGTACGCGCGCCAGAGCATCCTGCTCTGGGATAGTGAATGCATATTGGCGATGGAGCCCTTGGAATAATCCTTTTTGGGGAAGAGCCACTCGATGCAAATCGAGCACATCGCGCGAAAGCACTGCAATTTCTTCCACCATTTTTCTCTCATTGCCATGAAAAACGGCGTCCTCCGCAATTTCTACGCGTTTAAATACGTGATGAACTTTTTTAAGCGTAGATTCATTGAGTCTATCGATCAGTAAGAACGCCAGAGAAAGAGGGGTGAGGCCTTTATGAGCATACGGAGCATCGTTTGCCTTGATTTCTGCAAATAAGTTTTCGAGAACGGGGATTTTTTGATCAGTGATTGTGGCGAGGCAATGCTGATAGATGATGTATCGGATGGCGTGGATTTCAATCGACTTAGTTGTGGAATTGCGAACAGGGAGCTGGAGGAGAATAATTTTATATTCCGGTCGTACGATGCATTGAGGTCCTTGGTCGCTTTGCGTAATATATTCGGCATCAAGCGCAGATATTCCTGCTTCGCGGATAATGCCAGCGCTATCTTCGCGAGAAGGAGAAAAGATGTAGTCCCAGGTAATTTTTTTAATAGTTACGGACTGTTTCATAGCGTATGGTATAATCATACCATGAATCGAATCTCTGTTATTGCGTTACCGGTGCTCGTAGCGGGGGTGCTTGCGCTTGGCGGATGTTCGCGTACGCCATCGGTGCAGAAAACTCCGCCGGGAGGAACGTATACGTCTATAACTGGAGGCGCATCTTTTGAGCAGTCCGTGAAAACAGCTAACAGTACTGATGCCACTATAGCTTCTTATGATTTAGGGAAAATTCACCGCTCTCCGCAAGACTCCGCTCTTCTATTTATTGCTGCTGGAAAAGACGGCATGGTCGTTTCTCGCGATGATGGAAAAACATGGTCGCCAGTGCCGATACCGTTAGTGGGAACGGTTGACGTAATCCAAACAAAATCAGGAGTATTTTTAGCAGCAGGCTTAGACGCTGCTAAGCAGGGGATTGTAACCAGGAGCACAGACGGCGGGAGGACTTGGCAAAACGTATTAACACTCCCCGCATCAAAGAGCGGCGCAACGTTTCAGCTGATCAAGGGAACCACAAGCGCTTCTGCTAGTGTCGTCGCCATGGAAGCAGATCCTTTTCAGGTAAACCGCGTGTGGGCAGGTACGAACGACGGAACAATATTTGCGGGCGAGCAAGATGGAAGAACGTGGAGAAAAGTGGCAGATATTACAAGTAATGCATCGCAAATTACGGGAGATAGATCTGGTGCGGGCGTTGTTCGCTTAATTCCGTCTCCGTTCAATGCAACAGATATGCTTATTGTAACGAAAGATAAAAGGCTGTTTACATTGAAGGATGGGAAGCTCACAGAAAAGAAAGTTCCTGTAAATACTGATACCCCGGCTCCGCTCGGCGTGCATTTAGGTTCGCAGAAAATATTAAGCGCCGCATATGTGACGGGGTTTGCAGATGCGCTGCTCGTGGGTACTGACACTGGAGCAGTAGTTACTCGCGATGCGGGGAAAACCTGGAGCACGCTGAAGCTTCCGCTTGATGCATCGAAGCTGCTTTCGAGCGTGGTGGTTGCAATTAGTCCCACAAACGTAAACCGAATATTCGTGATTGCGGACGGCATTGTGTATCGGTCGGAGGATGGGGGAACGACGTGGAATTCGACAGATATAGGCCCGGCTGGGTACCCCGTGACTGATATTTCCATCAATCCCGCAAATGCTGCGCACATGCTGGCGGTGGTAAAAGCACCGACGACATAAAGCCTTGACACTAGCACTCGTTGCGTTAGAGTGCTAATATATGCAAATGGATTATCGGTTAGCCCACGTACTGCGGGGCGTTGTAGAGGAATATATTGCTACCGGCAAGCCGGTAGGTTCTGAGCGCCTGCTTGAGATTTTAGGTATTTCCGTAAGTTCTGCAACTATTCGGAATCTGCTTAGAGAACTGGAAGATTCAGGATATGTAACACAGCCGCACACATCTGCCGGGCGTATTCCAACAGACACAGGTTATCGGTATTATATCGATCAGCTGACGTTCAAAGATCCGTCTGAGCAAAAAGTTCAGTCTATAAAAAATAAATATCAGGAATATCAGGAAGAATTTGACCGGCCTGCGCAGGCGCTGGCAAGCATGCTTGCGGATATGACGCATGCAATGGCTATTACCAGCATGTTGAATTCCAGAGACGTGTACGGTTCGGGAATATCGCAATTATTCCGTTTTTCTGACGAGGATACGCAAGATGCCGTTCATGAAGCGTCTGTTTTGCTTGATAACATTCATGCATATATTACGAAATTTGCTGATGAAACCGAAGGAGATGCACATGTATATATTGGAAGGGAAAATCCTATATTCGAATCTCGCCATACGAGCATGATTGTGCGAACGATGAGGCTGCCTACGGGGGAAACTGCGCTGCTGCTGCTGGCAGGCCCGAAGCGCATGCCGTATCGCAGGAACGTAGCGATGATAAACGCAGTTGCGTCTTTACTTGAACATAATAAATAACATATGAAACCAAAAAAACCAGAACATACAAAAGAACAAGAATATTTAGCAGGATGGAAGCGGGCGCGGGCAGATCTGGAAAATCTGCAGAAGCGCATGGGCGATCAGCTCCAGCAGCAGCGAACTTCTGTAAAAAGGGAAGTTGCGGAAAGCCTCATAGCGCTTGCAGATAACTTTCGTTCCCTCGTAGAACATGCGCCTGCATCAGAGAAAGACCCTTGGGCGGCAGGAGTAGTGCATGTAGCCCGGCAATTCGAACAAGTTCTCACAGAATTCGGAATCGAGGTAATAGATAAAACGGGAAAATTGTTTGATCCGAATATCCACGAAGCAGTAGAAGAAGTGGAAGAAAAGGGAAAAGAGGGGCAGGTAGTAGTAGTAGTGCAGGCGGGATATAAAGTAGGCGATACAACGATCCGGCCGGCAAAAGTGAAAGTGGGGAAAGCATCGTCATCCCCGACTCCGATCGGGGATCCAGAAAATCCAGGCGACATGGATTCCCGCCTTCGCGGGAATGACAACTAACTTTAAACTTAAATAATTATCAAAAACATTATGAGCAAAATATTAGGAATTGATTTAGGAACAACAAACTCCGCAATGGCAGTAATGGAAGGCGGTAAGCCGACTATTTTAGAAAATAGTGAGGGGAATAGGACGACGCCTTCCGTGGTTGCGATGAGCAAAACGGGCGAGCGGTTAGTCGGAACACTGGCAAAGCGCCAGGCTGTGGTAAACCCTGCGCAGACTATTTATTCTGCAAAGAGATTAATTGGCCGCATGTTTGATGATCCGGTAACGCAAAAAGAAAAAGGCATGCTCCCATATGCAATCCAAAAAGGTCAAGACGGCGGAGTGGAAATTAAATTCGGAGACAAATGGGTGCGCCCTGCAGAAATTGCTGCAATGGTATTGCAGAAGCTGAAGGCGGATGCAGAAGCAAAGCTCGGCATGACGATTTCTGACGCTGTGATTACCGTACCGGCATACTTCGACGATTCTCAGCGCAAAGCGACGAAAGATGCGGGGGCAATTGCGGGCTTGAACGTAAAGCGCATTATCAATGAGCCCACTGCCGCTGCGCTTGCATACGGACTAGATAAAAAGAAGGATGAAAAGATTGTTGTGTTCGATTTGGGTGGCGGAACATTTGATGTGTCTATTTTGGAGGTAGGTGCAGATACCATTGAAGTGCTCGGAACGCACGGAGATACGCACTTAGGAGGAGACGATTTCGATCAGCGCATCATCGAATGGATCGTGCAGCAATTCAAACAGACAGACGGCATCGATCTTTCAAAAGACACGATGGCGCTGCAGCGATTAAAAGAAGCTGCAGAGCGTGCAAAGCATGAGTTATCCAGCTCTAATACAACGGAGATTAACCAGCCATTCATTACGACGGGGCCGGAAGGTCCAAAGCACTTAGTGCTTACGATGACGCGCGCAAAGCTGGAAGAAATTGTTGGAGACTTGCTCGACAAAGCGATTGCAATTACGAAAGAAGCGCTTGCAGAAGCGAAGCTTTCTGTAGTCGATATCAACGAAGTTGTATTAGTTGGTGGGCAGACGCGCATGCCGAAAGTGGTAAGCGACGTAGAAAAGATGTTTGGCAAGCAGCCGCATCAGGGAATTAATCCTGACGAAGTAGTGGCCGCAGGAGCCGCAATCCAGGGCGGAATCTTAATGGGCGATGTAAAAGATATTCTGCTTCTCGACGTAACTCCACTGACTCTCGGACTAGAGACATTGGGAGGAGTAAGAACGCCGCTCATTGAAAAAAACACCACAATTCCTACAAAGAAATCTCAAGTATTTTCCACTGCAGCTGATAGCCAAACCTCCGTTGAAATTCATGTGCTGCAAGGAGAGCGGGAAATGGCGCAAGATAATAAATCGCTTGGCAGATTCATCTTAGATGGTATTCCGCCAGCTCCACGAGGAGTTCCGCAGGTTGAGGTAATATTCGATATTGATGCCAATGGAATCTTAAATGTATCGGCAAAAGATAAGGCATCTGGAAAAGAACAGCATATCCGCATCGAAGGAACGTCCGGCATTCCGAAAGAGGAAATTGAGCGCATGCAGGCAGATGCGCAGAAATTTGCAGAAGAGGATAAAAAGAAAAAGGAAGCAATCGAGATTAAGAACTTGGGAGAGCAATCTGCATACACGGCGGAAAAAGCGCTCAAAGAAGCGGGAGATAAAGTGAAACCAGAAACCAAAAAAGAAGTAGAAGACAAAGTAGCTGTGCTCAAAACTGCGCTGGCAGGAACAGACAGTGACGCAATTAAAAAAGCAACGGAAGAGTTGCTTGAGGCGTCGCAGAAAATCGGCCAAGAAATGTATGCGGCGCAGCAGGCGGCAGAGGCTGAAAAGAAACCGGAAGAAGCAAAGCCGGAAGATCAGAAACCAGAAACAGGAGAAGTAGTCGACAGTAAATAAGCTCAACGTATGTCCGCAGACTACTATGAAACGCTTGGCGTAGTTCGGACTGCGACTCAAGACGAAATAAAAAAGGCGTATCGCAAGCTGGCTCACAAGCACCACCCTGATAAAAAGGGTGGTGATGAAGAGCAGTTCAAAAAAATCAATCAGGCGTATGAAGTGCTCAGCGATAAGCAGAAGCGCGCGCAGTATGACCAATTCGGCCAAGGCGAACCTACTGCGGGCTTCGGCGGATTTTCGCAAGGAGGGTTTACTATTAACATGGATGATATAGGAGGCTTCGGTGACATATTTGATATGTTTTCCGGAGGCGGGCGAGGCAGGTCGCGCGGACGAGCGCGAGGATCGGACGTGGAGACGGATATTGAAATTTCGTTTCGAGAATCTGCGTCAGGGCTTAAGAAAACAATTCAGCATCGTATTTACACCACATGCTCCAAATGCCACGGCAACGGCGCAGAACCGGGAACCCCTATTGAAACATGCAAAACGTGTAATGGGCAAGGGAGCGTGAATGCCACGCATCAGACCCCGTTTGGCGTATTCAACCAGCAGGCGGTGTGCCCGGATTGTAGGGGCGAGGGCAAGAAAGCAAAAACGGCATGTTCGCAGTGTCATGGCGAAGGGCGAGAGAAAACGGATAGAATTCTCACCGTTGAAATTCCTGCTGGCATCGCAGACGGCCAATCTATACGGCTTACCGGCAAGGGAGAAGCGCCAAAAACTGGTGGGCAACCGGGTGATATGTACGTACATGTGCACGTTCTCGCGGATAAATCTCTAAAACGAGATCGCGATAACATTCGCTCAGTAGTATCTATTTCTTTCGCAGATGCTGCACTTGGATGCGAAATTGATGTTGATACATTGCGGGGGGATAAAACATTGCGTATTCCAGCGGGCACGCAACCAAATAAAGAATTCGCGTTGCCAGGACTCGGGTTTCCGCACTTGCAGTCAGTAGGGGTGGGGGACCATATTGTCACCATACAAATTGAAATTCCAAAGAGACTAAGCAAAAAGCAAAAAGATATTTTAGAAGAATTTAGAAAAGCACCGAAAAAAGGAATGTTCTTCTAAAGAAAACCCCGCCAACTGGCGGGGCTTTTGTGTCTATAAGCTAATGAAGCTATAGACTAGGGAAGATATTGCGCCCAAATCTTAGTTGCTTCGTACTTTTGGTTTGTTCCCGTTACGCTTCCAATAATTTTGATAATGTTATCGGGCGTATTGATAGTGCTGCAGCTAATTGTGCTGCCAAGACGCTTGCAGGCAGTCGTACCGCTATAGTTGATGATAATATTATTGCCTTTAATTCCGCTTTCTCTGTAGGTAGACCTCGCTACTTGAACGGTAATTGTTTTGTTGTCGGTATTAAGGTCTCGTACTCTGCCAAGCATTTCAAAGCTTCGATCATTAATCGTGAGTTCGCTTACTTTGAACGTTCCGCCAACTTTATTTCCTTTCATCACAACTTCGTTGCCCATTTTGAGCTGTGTCCATGAAACAGGCTTCTTTACGCCATTTACATATCCATAAATTTTTGCATTGCTGATGCTGTATCCAAGATTTATGTTCTGTGTCTCCGCTACTGCTTTTGCCGATGCGCTTGTAACAGTTACATACACAATGCTTTTTGTAGGAGCCTTAACGTCAACGACTCCGCGCAGAACAAATGGATAATCTGCCGCAAATGCTGGAAGCGCGACTGCTAGCGCAAATGCAGCGATTCCCGCAATCCCTAGTTTTACTGATAATGATGATAATTTCATATAAATGTTAAATGGTAAGTATTAATATTTATTCCAAACTGTGGTGGCGTCGTATGTGTCAGTTACGCCAGTGACACCGCCGGCAACTTTGATTTTCTGACCGTCATTTGCAATATCGCTGCAGCCTATCTCTTTTCCTGACTGCGTGCACTTCGTCTTTGATGTGTAGTGGATCGTTACATGCGTATTTTTTATCGTTCCTTGCTTATAGGAAGATGTTTTTACGAGTACTTGAAACTGATTGCTGCCATGATTCGTGCTTGAAACCGTTCCGGTAATGTTAAACGATCGGTCATTGATCACCAGGCGCGTTACCGTATATGTTCCATTTTCACCTGTTCCAAACATCACTACCTCTTGGCCAAACTTAATATTATGCCAGTTTGTGGTTACGAGCTTTCTATTGAGGTATTTTTGAACGGTCGCTTTTGAGATCTTGAACGCAATATTCTTATTAAGAGAATAATCAGTCGTATCCTGATTAGACGCATACGTTCCTGTTACGTAGACTGCGTCTTTCGTTGGCGCCTTAACGTCAACGATGCCGCGGACAACGAATGAGGGGCTTGCATGGGCAGGGGATGCAAGCGCTATTGCGAGGAGCAACATACCTATAGCTCCTCCGATTGTGATACCTGATAATTTCATAAAGTTATTCCTAAAGAATTAATATGCATGCATAATACCATAGAATTTGCAATAATGCGCACTTTTACCCATAATACTAACCACGCGCTCATAGCTCAGTGGTAGAGCAGTGGCCTTTTAAGCCAACGGTCGGGGGTTCGAATCCCTCTGGGCGCACTTCGACTCGGCCTGGTATATTACCAGTCCTCGCTCAGTGTAAACACCTCGAATAAAAATAAAATCCCCACACGACTTTGTTTGTCGTGTGGGGGTAGGGGACAGGGCGCTAGTGCCCAAAGAATCCTCGGCCAGTTGCATCAGGAATCATCCAAATCGGAAGATCGCTCGAGTTACAGAATGCTTTCACCTCCGTATCTTTGACTGATCCGCTTGAGGTGAGAATGGCGTGTATGCCAGCCTCATGAAGTAGTTGTGGACCGTCAGAGAACGGGAAGAAGCTGTCGGAATATGCGACGGCTCCGGTCGTATCGTGTCCGGATCGGCGCGCGCGCCTGATGGCAAGCTCGCAACCTCCTACGCGATCCTGCTGGCCGACGCCGTTTCCAATCAACACACCTTCTTTTACCAGAGTTACCGTATTGCTATTGCTGGTTGAGCCAATGGCCCACGCCAGCATCAGGTCTTCCTGGTACCCTATCGGTAACATCTGGGATTTTTCTAGTAACGGATCGCTCAGATCAAGAACGAACGTATAGTTCGGCTGGATCAGAACTCCGCCGCGAACAGGACGCCGTATTGGCTCCTGATTTAAAGAGTGCATCGTGAGTCGAAGAAGTTCCTCGTTTTCATACAAACGGCAGCGGTCATTCTTTCGTTGGAGCGCTATAACTGCTCGCTCGGTAAACGATGGAGCAATGACGCCGTCAAAAATCCGTTTACTTTGGCCAACTCCAGACCCGAGCAGAAGGGCAGCTATGGTATCCGTAATTACAAAATTCGTCATGATGAGCCCGCCGAATATTGCAAGTGGATCACCCATCACCATTTTGTCGATTACTTCTTCTGCATTATCGCCAACAGCAGCGCCGCACGGATTACCGTGTTTGCAGCCGACGGCAATCAGCGGTACGGTGTCGCGGTTTTTGTCGAACACTGCAGCGGTATGCGTGATCGTTTGCAATAAACGATCGATGTCACAGTAGTTGATGTAACTCGGCTTACTCCCGGCAATCAATTGGAATTCTTCGAGCGCAAGCAGGTCTTGAGTTTCGGTACTAAACAGCCTAGCGGGTGATTGCCAACGATTTTCGCCGTAGCAACAATCGGTGAGCGGGTGTACGAATGTTCCATCATAATAACCGCCTCCGCGATACCGT
The DNA here is from genome assembly GCA_001817115.1 of Candidatus Andersenbacteria bacterium RIFCSPHIGHO2_12_FULL_45_11b. Taxonomy (GTDB): domain Bacteria; phylum Patescibacteriota; class Andersenbacteria; order UBA10190; family UBA10190; genus HO2-45-11b. The sequence goes on along the minus strand of MHHS01000031.1, from coordinate 10,172 downwards.
GCCGAATCGAGACAGTATTGGGCGATAACATACTCTGCTTTAGCGGCGAGGTTATTTATCATGATATCGCAATCGGGTTGGCCAAGGTTCAGCCAATCAAGTAATGATTGCCGGTCTGACGGGTCGCAGATGACGATGCGATTGCCTTTTGCTGCGGAACGCAGCATGGTCGGCCCGCCGATGTCAGTCATTTCGATGACGGACTCAAGCGTACAGTTGATCCGGCCAATTTCTTTTTTGAGCGGATACAGATCAACACACACTAGGTCAATGTAAGGAAGACCAAGCGCAGCCATTTCCGCTTCATCTTCCGGTCTGCGAGCAAGCAGCCCGGCGTGTACTTCTCGCGAAAGAGTAACGACACGATGGCCGAGAATTGCTCCGCCGCCAACGAGTTCTGAAACATCGCGAACGGGAACGCCGCCTGCAGCAAGAGTTTTGGCGGTGCCTCCGGACGCAAGAATGTCCCAGCCAAGCGCAACCAATCCTTGAGCGAACTCTACAATACCATCCTTGTGATACACAGACAGCAGTGCGGTAGGCATGAGCCCACTCCTTCAAAAGGGTAAGTTGTCAACGATCAACACATGCTGGAAAACCAGCCTGTCACTGTAGCATGTCGGATATAGAAAATCTATACAAATGAAAAGGCGCTTTGTGTGAGAAAGCGCCTTTGGTGATCGGGAAGCGATCACTCCATATGTAACTGAAATTCTTTAAGCGATTCGCCGGTGATTCGCCGGAAAACTTCGTGATAGCGATCGACTGTTTTGTCTAGCACATCTTGGGGAATCTGCAGCGATGCCACAGCGTTCAAATCGTTTGTGTTTGTGGGATCAAGTTTGTCGACCCCATGCTGTTTTCCCCAAGTTCGCACAATTTCTTTATCGTATGAGGGGGGAGTTTCCCGTTTCTCGCATGCACGTTCCCATTCTTTCAAATCCCAATACCGGCTGGAGTCCGGCGTTGCAACTTCATCGGCAAGCGTACCATCTTTGCCGAACTCAAACTTCGTATCGGCGAGAATCAGTCCTTTGGTACGGGCATAACTTGCAACTTCATTAAATATCGCAAGCGATTGCTCTCTAATCCATGTACCATTCTCGCGCACAACATCTTCAGCGTCCAGAGGTTCATCGTGTCCTGTTTCAGCTTTTGTGGTGGGAGTAAAAATCGGTGCGGGTAACTGTGATCCATCATGTAGGTCAGGTGGCAACGTAATGCCACATACCGTCTTGTCTTTTTGATAAGATTTCCAGCCACTGCCGGTGAGGTTGTTACGCACGATGCATTCGATTGGAAGCATTGCAAGCTTTCGAACCACAAGTCCGCGATTATGAAGTTCTTTATCGCCGCGCAGTCGCGCTAGCAGATAGTCATCGATGTCTTTTCCGTACGCGATTAAGTGATGGCGAACATCATCTAGTACATCCCGTAGCCAAAACACTGTTAAAGCCGTCAAAACTTCTCCTTTGAGAGGAATGATCGTGGGAAGCACAAAGTCAAAAATACTCACGCGATCTGTGGCCAACACAAACAATAAGTTTGGGTCTGGCAGAATGTATGTATCGCGCACTTTGCCCTGGTGGATTCGAGGAAGTGCGGCTCGTTCAATGCGCTTGTGAAATGATGTTGTTGCCACTGCGAATGGAATAGTTGCACCCATGGTTTGTTCCTTATGCTGTTGTCTAAAGGGCAATTTATGAGCAAGCCACGTTGGCACACTTCATGTGATGACCATAGGGCAAAATGCTATTTGGCGCAACTTTAATACCCCAGCTTTTCGTTGACGATAATAACGGTAACTGTCCGGTCGGATGTTGGGGATTCTCTCTTGAACACCACTATTTTGGATGGGTATGTATGCGCGTTATATTTTTCCATCATGTGCTTGTCTTCCAGAGGAACAACGTATTCTTCTAATCTTTGAAAGCCTTTTGCGAGGCTTGAAACAATTTTTTGTGCGCCAACTACGAATATTAGGTTTTTTGATGTGAATACGATATGGGGAAGCTGGCTGCCCGTATTGGATGCAACGAGAAATTCCCCTGTTTCAGAAAGCGCATGTACGCTGCCTAAGTAATAATCAGAAAGAACTGCCTGTTTGCGAAGTTCACCTTGTTTTGCTTTATCTTGCTGCGCAAGAATGCCCGCATGCAAATTATTCCACCCGTGCTGGCCGCTTTTCAAATAATCTATATAGCCGATTGTTTCGAGCGTCACAGACGATCCGTTCATAACGGACATTCCGGCAGGGATCATTTCTTTAATTTTTGCCAGCGCATCTGAGCCGGTGTGGACTAAAAAGGCATTGATGTTATGCGTCTCTAGATTTTTTATAGTTTCTGTAATTTGTTCTTGTGATGCAAGCGTAGTGTAGTTCATATTAGTGCACCATACCGCGTATAATGAACATCTGCTAGGTTTTACATAAACTGTCAAAAAAAGTTGACAAATTGTTTCTTGGACATATAGTAATAGGTGTGCAAGTTAGGGCGCTTGTTCGTTGAAAAATGCATTTATCGGTTCTAGGTTGAGCCGAAAAGTTTGGTAGGTCCCAATTGGAAAGAGGGGCGCAGGATGAGCGGTATTCGGGTTAATGATAGTGGTTTGCTTGTGAGTCATCGGACGGAGCGGTTTGAGGGGGCTGTGGTCAATCGACAGTCAATCTCAGGCATTCTTGGAATGAAGGGGGGTGATTCGGAGCGCTGGACGGCGCTCCTTAAAGAGAGGCTCCCCCTCTTCTACTGCCCGTTTACCAATATGTGGATTGGGACGGGGGAAGCGTGTCACTTGATCTGGTACACGGAAGATGGACAGTCGTGGCAACTGGGGTTTGTGAAGATTCGGGAAAGGGTCCTGCCGCCTGTCCAAGAATACCAAGTTTACGCATTCCAGGGAGGAGAAACAGAGGAGATGAAAGCTGCTCAGCAAGCAAATTGCGAAGCATGGAGGCAACGGCTCCTCGATTACATTGATTTGTGCAATGGAGGCCCTGCCAAAACTGTCATCAAGCGGAAACGGCGTGTTCCCGCCGAGGCTTAGCAGTTATATCGCATTTGGCGGACAGAGTAAGTACTACAGAGGGTTTTGTGAAACCGCCCTCTAAAACTTACTCTGTTCCGCCTTATTTTTATTTTTACGAAGTAAAAATAACCCCGCGAAGCCTTGGCGAAGTGGGGTATAAATAGGCTTGACTTTTTATTACTATAAGTATATAATGATTAGTTCGTTTAAAAAGGCAATGTTGTGGTAGGGAGGGGCTTTTCGCAATACAGGCGATGGGAGTTCACGCTTTCGCGTTCTTGAGCAAAAAGGCGGTTGTGGATGCCACCTGGTTTCATAACTTCTAAACTCCTCGCCACTACATTGCCTTTCGCTCTTGCAAAACAATTTTTATTTCGCTATATTTACCAGTTGATCGTTTTTGTTCGTATTTGTGAGATTTTTTATGAAGTCTTGCAAATGCGAATCATCTTGTATGATGCGCAGTGATCTTTCTTTTTCCAAACCCCGTTTGAAGGAGCGGGGTGCATCCCAGGCATACGACTTTGCTTGCCCTGAGTTTATCGAAGGGTCGGCAAACCCTGGGAGAGTGCGCGTAATCCAAATTGTGCGTAGTCTCTTAGGAGTATGTCATTCCGGACTTGATCCGGAATCCAGAAATAACGACGTGGATCCTGAATCAAGTTCAGGATGACAACAGTATTGTCTTGTAATTAGATGGATTTTTTTCTGCAAACACCGTACTGTAAAGAACGTGAAATCCCCACTAAATATAACCTACCGAACGCATATGATCGGCGATCTGGCATCTGGTTTAGATGGCAGCGAGGTTCGTGTATCCGGATGGGTTGCAACACGGCGCGACCACGGCGGACTTATTTTTCTTGATGTGCGCGATAAAACAGGAATAGTGCAGCTGGTGTGCAATCCAACAGAACATAAAGAGGTGTGGGAAATTGCGGAAACTCTTCGCGATGAGTTTGTAATTGTTGCAGATGGCGTTGTAAAGATGCGTCCGAAAGATATGGTAAACAGCGCATTAGGAGAACTGGGATTGATTGAAATTGTAGTTACTAGTATTCGAGTGGAAAGCGAAGCGCAAACGCTGCCATTCGTATTAGGAGACGAAACAGTACATGAAGATACGCGCCTTGCGTACCGTTTTCTCGATTTGCGAACGGCAAAACTGCAAAACATGATCAAAGTGCGCGCACAGTTTATCCACGAAGTTCGCACGTTTATGATTGAACGAGGATTTACGGAAGTGCAAACGCCCATTTTAGCGAACTCGTCTCCCGAGGGCGCGCGTGATTTTTTGGTACCGTCCCGCCTTCACCCCGGAACATTTTATGCATTGCCTCAAGCGCCGCAGCAATACAAGCAGCTCTTGATGGTCGGGGGATTGGATAAATATTTTCAAATTGCGCCATGCTTCCGCGATGAGGATCCGCGCGCAGATCGCCATGCAGGCGACTTCTATCAGATCGACGTGGAAATGAGTTTTATTGAGCAAGAAGATGTATTGCAGCTAGGGGAGGCTCTCATGAAGCATCTGTCTGAATTTTCTGGAAAAAAATTGCAGCATGATACGTTTCCAAGATTTACGTGGCGTGAAGCAATGAGCAAGTTTGGAACAGATAAGCCGGATATCCGCTATGACTTTTTTATAACCGATGTATCTGCTGCGGTAAAAGATTGCGGCTTCAAGGTATTTTCCGATGTTGTAAGCAACGGGGGAGTGGTGCATGTATTGCGTGCAGAAGGGGCAGGGAAATTCAGCAGGGGAGAAATCGCCAAACTGGAAGCTATTGCAAAAGATGAGCAGAAATTAGGCGGGTTGGCATATATAATTGTTACGGAAAACGGCGCAGAATCGCCAATCCTGAAATTTTTAGGAGACGACGTTGTGAAAAATATTATTACTCAAGCAGGAGCGCAGGCAGGCGACGCGCTATTCTTTGGAGCAGGGGATTGGCTTTCAGTATGCAAGGCGCTCGGCGATGTGCGAAAAACGAGCGCGCAAATGCTTGGGGTGTTAGATGTAGACAGTATGAAAAACATGCTGGCATGGTGCTGGGTTATTGATTTTCCGATGTATGAGAAAGATGAGAATACGGGAGAAATTGAGTTCTCGCACAATCCGTTTTCTATGCCTCAAGGGGGCATGGACGCACTGGAGAGTAAGAACCCGATAGATATTCTTGCATACCAATATGATTTAGTGGTGAACGGCTATGAAATAAGTTCCGGCGCAATCAGAAACCATCGCGTTGATATATTATACAAAGCATTTTCGTTAGCTGGGTATACAAAAGAAGAAACGGATGCAAAGTTCGGAGGCATGATCCGAGCATTTTCATACGGGGCTCCTCCGCATGGCGGATTCGCCCCCGGCATCGATAGGTTACTGATGGTTCTTATGGATGTGCCGAGTATTCGAGATATTTATGCATTCCCGAAAAATGGCCGCGGACAGGATATGATGATGCATTCTCCTGCTCCTGTAGATGAAAAACTGCTTCGCGATTTGCATATCAAGCTAGATGTGGAAGAATAAGATGATGAATAAAGCGCAAACGACAATTCTTATTATCGTTGCAATATTTGCCGGATACGCTCTTGGGCAGCAATATCCTCTCAAGGCGGCAGTAAAGACGTCGCAAACCGCATCTGTTTCATCGCATCCGTTTTTAGCAGACCATACTAGTACTGCGCCATTTGCAGACGTTTGGCAAAATTTGCACGATCAATTCATAGGAACGCTTGATGATAATAAATTAGACTATGGCGCAGTTGCGGGCATGGTGCGTGCGGCAGGAGATCCATACACCACGTTTTTCGATCCGGACCAAACGAAGCAGCTGAAAGAAACATTAAGCGGAAGCTTTTCAGGAATCGGAGCGGAAATGGGCGTGCAAAATGGATTCATCGTGGTTATTGCTCCGCTTGACGGATCCCCGGCGCAGAAAGCTGGCATTAAAACGGGTGATATCATTGCTGCAGTTGATGAAAAGAACATTACGCAAGACATGTCGCTTGATGAAGTGGTGCGGCAAATTCGCGGGCCGAAGGGGCAGACAGTCATATTGAGCGTTATTCATAAAGGAGAAACGGCACCAGTTGATATTTCCGTGGTGCGCGACGACATTGCAGTGCCGAGCGTGAAGCTGGAAGTGAAAAATAATATTGCGCATATCACGCTCGAGAGTTTCGATAATAATACCGCTGCGCAGTTTACGGATATTGCAAAGCAGATTCGCAAGCAAAATGTTCGAGGCATCGTGCTGGATCTACGTGATAATCCAGGAGGGTATTTGGAGTCTGCTGTGCAAATAGCGTCGCAATTCCTGTCGCCCGGTTCAGTGGTAGTAAGCGAGCGAGGAAAAACAGAAACGATGCATCGGGCAAGCGGAGGGGGAGTGCTTCGTGGGATCCCCGTAGCGGTTGTTATCAATCACGGCAGCGCATCTGCGGCAGAAATTTTAGCAGGGGCGTTATTAGATAATATAAAAGCTCCAATAATCGGCACCCAGTCGTTTGGAAAAGGTTCTGTTCAGGAAGTGCTCGATATGATCGATGGCTCCAGCTTGAAGGTGACGATTGCAAAATGGTACACGCCGAGCGGAACGTCCATTGATAAAGAAGGCGTGAAGCCGACGATAGAGGTAAAGGATGATGAGGAAACGAAACAAGATGAACAGCTCGACCGCGCATTTTCCGAAATCGAGTAATGATGTATGCCTAAAAAACTTTCTGTATTGCTCCTAGAAGATATCGCCCAGCTTGGAAGAGCGGGCGATATTGCAGAAGTTGCGGAGGCGTATGCGAGAAATGCGCTGTTTCCGCAAGGAAAAGCTGCGCTTGCAACGGCGCAAGTGAAAACAAAAAAAGAAATGCAGGATACGGCAAAGCGCAAGCATGCGGAAGAGGAGCTTCTTGCCATTCAGCAAACTGCGGAAAAAATGGAAAACACGGAACTTGCAATTCCAGTCAGTGTAAATGAAGATAACGAACCATACGGCGGTATTACAGCAAAAACAATTTCAGAGCTGTTGCAAGAACAATCCGGCATTGCTGTTCCGGCGAAAAAAATCTCCGGACCGTTTCCCGTAAAAACTCTCGGGTCATTTTCTATTACCATTCAGCTGCCTCAGAGTGTAGAATTTCATATGAATATTGTTGTAATAAAAAAAGATGAATAACAAAAAACCAAAATATATTTTCGTAACAGGAGGAGTGCTTTCGGGCTTGGGGAAGGGGATTACTGCGGCATCTATCGGCAACATGCTCAAAGACAGGGGCTTGCAAGTGAACATGCAGAAATTCGACCAATATATCAATGTAGATGCCGGCACGCTCAACCCGGCAGAGCACGGGGAAGTGTTCGTTACCGACGACGGCGCAGAAGCAGATTTGGACTTGGGGCATTATGAACGGTTCTTGCATCAAAACGTGAATGCGGACTCATCTGTTATGACGGGGAAGATTTATCAAGAAGTTATAAACCGAGAACGGCGCGGAGAATATTTAGGAAAAACGGTGCAAGTGATTCCGCATGTAAC
>MHHS01000031.1:0-2587 GCA_001817115.1 Candidatus Andersenbacteria bacterium RIFCSPHIGHO2_12_FULL_45_11b | reverse complement strand
AGGGTTTCATTTCCTCGAAGCAGCTCGGCAAATGATGCTGGATGAAGGGCGGGAGAACGTCTTGTACGTTCATGTGGTATTTTTGCCGTACTTGAAAGCGTCTGATGAAGTAAAAACAAAGCCAGCGCAGAATAGCGTGCGGGAATTGCGAAGCATCGGAATCCAGCCAGATGTGCTCATTGCGCGTACGGATTATGAAATAGGGGAGGCAGACATCGCAAAAATGTCACTGTATACGAACGTAGAAAAAGAAGCTATTTTGCCGCTTGTAACGGTAAAAAGCGTATATGAAGTTCCGCTTATTATGGAGCAGCACAAGCTCGACGAAGTAATTATGAAAAAGCTGGGGTTAGAAGTGAAGCCTCGTATGCATAACGGCTGGGAAAAACTGGTTGAGAATATCAAAAAAGATAAGCCAAAACTGCCGATTGCAGTAGTGGGCAAATACATCACGATGCTGGATACATATGCAAGCATGGTAGAGGCGCTGAAAGCCGCATGCTGGCAGAATGGATTTGATTTAGAGCTGCTTTGGATCGATGCAGAAAAATTAGAACAAAACGATGAGCAAGCGTGGGCAGAATTAAAAAAAGCAAAAGGCATCGTCGTTCCCGGCGGATTCGGCGTGCGCGGAACGGAAGGGAAAATTCTTGGAGTGAAATATGCCCGAGAAAATAATATTCCGTATTTGGGGCTATGCCTGGGCATGCAGCTTGCTGTTATTGAATTTGCGCGCAATGTTGCAGGAATAAAAGACGCAACAAGCCAGGAATTTAACGAAGATGCAACATCGCAAGTAATCCACATTATGGAATCACAGAAAACAATCACAGAAAAAGGCGGAACAATGCGCCTTGGCGGATGGGACTGTGTGTTGAAGGAAGGGAGTAAGATACATGATGCTTATAAGGGATTCGCCCCCGCAAAATCTTCTGCGGAAGATCGCGGGGCATCGAATGGTCAGTTGACCATTCGGGAGCGTCATCGACACAGATACGAATTCAATAACGATTTTAAGCAGCAATTAGAAAGCGCGGGCTTGGTATTATCCGGAGCAACGCCCGACGGCACGCTCATTGAAACAATCGAGCTCAAAAATCATCCGTTCTTCGTCGCCGTCCAATTCCATCCAGAATTTACATCAAGGCCCCAAGGCGGCCATCCGCTCTTCAACGCGTTCATCAAAGCGGCGGGGGCGTAGAGTTGTTGTCATCCCGGACTTGATCCGGGATCCAGAAATTAATCGCTTGCGAGCAATTCATAATCGCGTAATAATACATATATGGCACAACGTAAAAATATTGATCTGTATCAAGATGTTAATATTCAACACGTTGCATTTGAGGGAAACAAAATATACGAGAACATAAAGTCCCGATATGCAAAAGATAAGGGGAAGTTTCTTGCAATAGATATCGAGTCTGGAGACGTATTTTTAAACGAATCAAACAGCGAGGCGGTGTTAGATGCGCAAAATAAATATCCCGACCACGTGTTTTATGTTGTGAAGATTGGATATTCTGCGGTAGAAACAATGGCCAGTATGCCAAGTTGAATATGGTAACCGGCGAATTAAGGGGTAATAGACCCTATATTAATATCCTTATTCGCTGGGCAAACAAAATTCAAGCAATAACTGCGTTGATAGATACGGGCTTTGATGGTGATATTCGAATTTCCGAGAAACAAGCTCAAGATCTCAATTTAATTACTAATCACATTCAATTGTTTGAATTCGTGGATGGTTCGAAAAAACAGGTCCCTGCGTCTACGGCATATTCTGATTTTAACGGAATGACTGGTTCTTTAGATGTTGCTGTTCTTGATGGAGGGGCAACTATTGGAATGGGGTTTCTGAAAAAGTTTGATGCTATTTTGAAGATTAATCTCAAGCAAAGAAGCGTTACGATTGCATAAATTACACCATGCCCAAAGACTACAGCAATAGAAAATACAGCATTATTGCATACGATCCAAATTGGCCTGCGCAATATGAAATATATGCTGAAGAGCTAAAAAATATATTTGGCAGCAATGCATTGGAAGTAAATCATGTGGGAAGTACTGCGGTGCCGGAGATGGCGGGGAAGCCGACAATTGATGTCGTTATTTTTGTTTCGGATATTGCAATAGCGGACTCTCTCACAGGAAAAATGCAAACTGCTGGATTTATTGCACTTGGCGAATACGTGAAGCCGGGCGCTCGATTATTTATTCAAGAAATTGATAATGCTCGCATATGTAATGTTCATGTGTTTGAGCAAGACGATCTAAAAGGTGCAGAAATGCTAAAAATCCGCGATTATTTCCGTGCGCATCCAAATAAAGTGAAAGAGTATAGTGATCTGAAGTTGCGCTTATATACTGAATATCCAACTGATTACGGCTCATATAGAAAGCACAAAGATGAGTGGATGCAACGCTTGGTAGATACGCTGTAAAATGACTTGGATCCTGAATCAAGTTCAGGATGACGAACTACGAAGCTACTTAATAATTTTCAACGCCGTCGTCTCTTCGCTCGTAAGCTTTCGCGTATCTCGTGGGTTCATTTCGCCAAGTTCTATTTTTCCGATGCGGATGCGTT
>MHHS01000030.1:50856-66098 GCA_001817115.1 Candidatus Andersenbacteria bacterium RIFCSPHIGHO2_12_FULL_45_11b | reverse complement strand
TCCGGATCAAGTCCGGAATGACAATATTATGCGATTTCAAGTACCGCAATTTACGGACATCGAGGATAAGATCATCGGGCCATTTACGCTCAAGCAATTTATTATGTACATTGTTGCAGTAATGCTGCTTGTGCCTGTATATATTTATTCCGATTTATCCCTTTTTATAACCATTGCATTGCCGGTATTTGGAGTTGCTGCAGTATTTGCGCATGTAAGAATATACGGCAAATCGTTCGGCGCAGTAGTGTCTGCAGCAATATCATATGCATTAAAGGGGCAGCTGTACGTATGGCGCCGGCAAAAAGCGGTTCCGTTTAAAATTATTGACGAGGAGTGGAGTGCGGCGCGTACGCGCGCGAGCAATGAGAGATCGTCTATGTCATTAAGCGATATTGCGCAATCACTAGATACAAAAGGAAACATCAGCACAGAAGATGTTGAAGATCCGTTAGCAGTAAGCGAGTAACAGCTACGACGTGGATTCCGACTCAAGGGCCGGAATGACAAAGTGTGATATAATATGCGGATATGGCAATCTTCGACATGCTCAATCCTTCCAGCAAGGGGCACGCAAGCCAATCGCTGATTAAAATTTCCGAGATCCGCGACGGCATCTTGATTTTAAACGACGGAACAATGCGAAACGTGCTGATGATATCCTCTGTAAACTTCGCGCTCAAGTCAGAAGAAGAGCAAAATGCTATTATTTACGCATACCAAGAATTTATTAATTCGCTGGATTTTTCTATCCAGCTTACCGTCTCTTCCCGCAAAATGGACATAACGGCATATTTAGAGGAAGTAAAACGTTTGCGAGATTTGCAGAAAAACGAATTGCTCCACTTACAAATGACGGAGTATATCAACTTTATTGCAGAGTTGGTAAAGGGGAGCAATATTATGACGAAAACATTTTTTGTTACTATTCCTTTTTCCGTTGCTCAAAGCAAAAAAGAGGGTGCGTTCGGCAAAATTTCAAAAGGAGCTAAGGGAGCAACGGGAAAACATGTGATGTCGGATGTTGAGTTTGAACATAACAAGACGCAAATTTTGCATAGAGTGGAGCAAATCGCAATCGGCCTGCGCGGAATCGGCCTGCGCGTTGTACCGCTGCAAACGCAGGAGCTTCTTGAGCTGTTTTACAACTACTTTAATCCGAAGACTTCCAGAAACCAGCGGCTGCGCAATGTCACTGATTTAAAATTAGAAGAAACTGAAGCGCCCCTATGAAACTGCCATCATTTTTCAGTGCAATGCAAGGGAAAAAGAAGCCTTCCGCACCAATAAGCAAAGAAGATAAGACCGTAATGGATCAATTTGAGCGGGGGGTATCATCTCTCCGCGATCTGCTCGCCCCTTCTGGCTTTAAGGTAAAGTCAAAGTCTATCGAAATTGATGGGAAATTTGCCACTACTATATACGTAACCACATACCCTCGCTACTTAGACACGAACTGGTTTGCATCTATCGTAAATTTCGACGTGGAGTTTGATGTTGCTATGTTTATTTACCCGCAAGATTCTGCCACCATCCTCAAAGAACTGCGAAAACGCATTACGCAGGTATCTACGTCTATCACTATGCAGCAAGAGCAGGGGAAAGTGCGAGACCCTCAATTAGAAACTGCATACCAAGACATTGAAGAACTCCGAGACCGCCTAGTACAAGGCACGGAACGATTCTACCAATACGGCCTGTATATTACGGTATATGCGAACGGAGAAGAGGAGCTAGACGACATCTTGTCGCAAGTAGAAGTACTGCTGGAAGGTCGCCTTATTTATGCCAAACCAGCTCTGTTCCAAATGGAGCAAGCATTCACATCTACATTGCCCCTCGGACACGACAACTTAGCAGTAAACACGAATATGAATACTTCTCCGCTATCCACGAGCTTCCCATTCGTAAGCTCTGATTTAACAAGCAACACTGGGGTACTGTATGGCATTAATTTGCATAACAGCAGCTTAGTGCTGTTTGACCGTTTCAGCCTTGAGAACGCGAATATGGTTATTTTTGCAAAATCCGGTGCAGGGAAAAGCTATACGGTAAAGCTGGAAATTCTGCGCAGCATGATGTTTGGCACAGAAGTAATCGTCATCGATCCGGAACAAGAATATAGGTACTTAGCAGAAGCCGTTGGCGGAGCATACCTGCAGATCGCAATTGCATCAGACCATCGCATCAATCCGTTCGACCTGCCCGAGCTTACAGAAGACGAAAACCCCGAATCTGCTCTTAGGGAGAATATTACCCGCTTAATCGGCCTTATTTCCCTCATGGTCGACGGGCTTTCCGCAGAAGAGCAATCTATTGTGGACGCCGCGCTGTGGGAAACATATGCATTAAAAGACATAACACGCGGAAATCGCTGGAAAAATCCAGAAGTACCTACGTTGCAAGATTTTTACAATATTACAAAAGAGATGGAAGGCGGACGGAATGTTGCAGTCCGGCTCCAGCGCTTCGTTGAGGGAACATTCGCAGGGGTATTTAACCGATCTACGAATATCGACCTCGACCAGGCGTGCATCGTGTTCAACATCCGAGATATGGAAGAGGAGCTTCGCCCCATTGCCATGTACGTAGTGCTTGGATTTATCTGGAACCGGGTACGAAGCGAATTAAAGCGGCGTATTTTGGTGGTGGATGAAGCCTGGATCATGATGAGAAACGAAGAATCTGCAAAATTCTTGTTCTCCATGGCAAAACGAGCGCGCAAATACTATCTTGGCGTTACTACTATTACGCAGGACATTTCAGACTTCTTAGCTTCAAAATACGGAAAGCCTATCGTAACAAACTCTTCCATTCAATTATTGCTCCGGCAATCCCCTGCGGCAATTGATACATTATCGGAAGTGTTCTACCTCACCGATCACGAAAAGTTCCGACTGCTCGAAAGCGACGTAGGGGAGGGCATTTTCTTCGCGGGCTTAAAGCATGTTGCCATTAAAGTGGTTGCAAGCTATGCAGAAGACCAGATTATCACATCAGATCCGCAGCAGATACTGGCAATCGAGGCTGCAAAGCGCGAAATGAGCGAAAAGACATCATAACATTCGTATGGCAACAGAAGAACATCAGCGTCGCGCAGCGCTAAATGCCAAGCAAAACCATTTGGATGTAGTCAAGCAGAGAAGAGCTTCGCCGCGGGAGCAAAATTCTGCAAATTATGATCCGGAATACGAGGATGAGGCGCAGCGGGAATATGCGCATAAGCAAAACCTGGCCTTATTAAAAAATACTGCGAGCGCGGGTGTTAAAAAACTTGATCAGCGAGCAGGAGCTGCTGCCGGTGGATTTGTTGGCGGCTGGGTAGGTTCAATAATTCCATTTGCAGGCACAGCGATTGGAGCATTTATCGGCCGTTATTTTGGAAAAAAATGGGGGGCTACTAAAATTATTATCATGTCTATAGTAGCAACGCTATGCTTCATAGCTCTATTAATATTATTACTCATTATTCTCTTTAAGGGGTATTGCGATTCATGGACGGTAACAAGATGGCTTGATTGGGCGACTATAGATACGTGCAAGGGTCTCGGATCGCTACAGAATACGCAATAAATAATGGTACACTTCATTCTATGAACATACTGCGCTTACTTTCTCCCGCCTTAACAATTGCGCTACTGTGCCTTGGAAATAGCGCACTTGCTCAAGTGGACAATTTCCCGCCCGATGACCCTGGATCCAGTAGCTCATTTGGCAAATTTGAAGTAGGGCTTCCGGGAGATGGCCCCTTTAGCAAAAATCAGAGCATTGATGATTTTATTACTTCTACGCAGAATGCTCCCATAAAAACATTAGTAAACCTCTTCGTAACCTTTGCTACGGTGATGCTCGTCATTATCGGGACAATCACGATTGTTATTGGCGGATATATGTACATGACGGCGGGAGGCAATGCATCGCAAGTAACTAGCGCAAAAGATATGATAAGAGCTGCTTTAATTGGCATTTTTATTGCGTTTATATCCGTAGCCCTTCTAAATACGATTAATCCATATCTGGGATCTGATGCCGTTGAACCATCACTTGCTCCTCAACAAGGAAACACGGGGCCATAATACGAGCAACCACCACAACGCCGACAAATCGTTTTTCCAGTAGATTGTATCAACCAGGCCATATAGCAGCATTGCAATAAGGGCTAATCCTAGCCCAGTTGTAAGTTGTAAGTTGTAAGTATTCGCTTGCGATCTCGAAGAAAACGCGTACTTTATTGCAAAATAATTTAGGTATCCGAAACTAATTAAGCCTAGTATTCCCACGTTTAACCAGAATGAAATAATCCAATTATGCGGGTCACGAAAGACGTATTCAGGTTGCGGCGCCCCGCGAAGCCCTTGGGCGAAGTGGGGTGGGTTGTTATATTGCTCGAATAAATGATGAAGCTCTGCTTGATATGCAGGCTCGAATTGGCCGAGACCGATGCCGAATATTGGATGCTGTTTTATAAGACGAACGCCGATATCCCAAAACTGAAAACGTACGGTTACAGAATTAGCAGTATTTGGGTGAATAAGCGGGGAGATGAGGTATTGGAAGCGGCCAGAGGAAAAAAAGATTATAAGCGCAAGTATCATAAAAAATAAAAATGGGACGCGTAATTTCCTCCCCTCATATGAGGGGAGGTGGGGTGGGGTCGCTGCGTTATGAGCTACCCCCTCCAACTCCCCCTTCGTAAGGGGGAGAGAACGACGTATTCCCCTCCTTACGAAGGAGGGGTTAGGGGAGGTTAGTCGCGGAATCAAAAATACCGCAATAACTATCGTCCCCGCAATAGCAAACATCGCCCCTGCAGACTGCGTTGCAAGAATAGCAACACCTATAACACCTGCGCATACAAGGTATATACGGCTTTTAAGCTGTACGCCTGTATATAAAGCGATAATAAATATCGGAACAACGAATAATGCCAACGAATTTGGGACGTCGTATATAGATTGAACGCGGGCAAGCGTGCCAATTTGAATAATTCCAAATACAGAGACAATAGTTGCGGAGCATATAAGCGAATCTAGTATTCTGTTTTGCATTCCCGATGTTTTTCTTGCTGCGCTCACAGCAAGAAAACCGAATATTGCAGGAATAATGACCCAGCCTTTTAAAATCCCGAGACTCACACGTACTTCGTACGATATCGCCGTTGCTATGACTGCGGAAAGCAAAAATACAGCAATAGCTATGCGATAGGGCGCAGAAAATTGTTGCATAGTCGCTCTCCAAGATCTTCGAATTTCTTCCGAACATACTCCCATCAACAAAACTATCAGCACCCCAATCTCAAATATATTTGTCGGGATGCCAAGTACAGAAAAACGAATAATATATAACGGCAAAAAGCCGGCTACGAGCAATATTCCAGTTATATATGCACGTTGGCAGGCCTGAGCATGCATAGAGCGGATATTAGAAGAAAAACGATGAGCAAGTGGGGATATAATAAGCTGTTTTCAAATTGCGCGTGAATAAATAATGCGCTCGCAGACCAAATAAAGAGAAGCGACTGTGTTCGCCGGCGGAGCAGCCACTGCACTCCATGCCAATACACCGCAATTGCGATCGGCATTAAAAATAAACACGTCCCGATAATTCCGCCTGTTACCAGGAGGGTAAAAATACTACTGTCAGAACCAGCCCTCGAATGAATAGAAAAATCTGCGATAAGCCCTGCGTTCTTTGCACTAAACTGATACGCGTTATACCCGACTCCAAATACTACATGAGGCTCAACCAAGCGATGCCATACCACTCTGTATGCGTCCGCACGAAGAGCTATGGTCGGGTCGTGCGTGAAGAAATGCGCCACTCGATCTGGGAACGCGCCAACAACCAACAGCACGCAAAGCGTGCATGCGAAGAGCGCAATACCCAACGTGTTTTTCCAAGTTTTCGTAAGAGATACCGGTATAAGCGCAAGAAACCCAGTAACAGCACATGCGCCCGCAAATGCAACCCAGGAACTTCGAGACCCGGTAAGGAGCAATGCTCCAAATGAAATGGCAAACATACCTATTTTCGCTCTCGAGTAGTACAAGGCGGGCAACATGCCAAGCGCAATAAATGCCCCAAAAAAATTAGGATCAAACCACGTAGCTATCATTCTATTAACATGGGGATCCCAGCCGTTGATATTGCCAACTAGGGAGGGGAATAGCACAATCTGCCCATACCCAAGCGCAATAAGCACCCAATATATTGCAACAAACCCTCGCCGCAAGAATCGTCGTCCGTCTGGCGCAGCTCCAGATAATAGGAAAACGGGGAATAGGAGCGATAGAGCAAAAAGCCGAATCAAATACAGCAACGCAACGCTAAAAGCACCTGCGCCAAGCAATAGCCCATGAATCGCAAGCGCTCCTAATGAGAATACGAAGAAAGGAAGTATATAAGCGCTGTAAACCTGCACAGGGCGCATAATCGCATGCAGAGAAACCGCCCCAAAGAGCACGCGGAGTACCGTGGTTAAAATCAGGATGCCAGCGGCGATGTCGCTCGCAAGAATGCCACCCCCTTGGCCAGTTATTGGAATTCGAATGATCTGCCCTGCAATGATCGATAAGAAGACAGCGCCAAGTGCCCACTTTCTCATCGGGCTAATGGACGTAATAGGCGGTATAGTTTCCGTGCTATGAGCTGAAAATAGCATATAAGAGGGGAATAATACTTTTGAAAGTACCTGTTTGCGGACGCGTCGTATAGTTGCGTTTTCCGCCGTCGATCTTTGCTGCTTACTCCGCGCAAATGAGATATGCGAGCATTTGGAACGACATATACGCCATATCCTAAGCTTCGCACGCGCCGACACAAGTCTACGTCTTCCCAATACAAGAAAAATTGTTCATCAAACCCTCCAATTTTTTGAAAAGTATCGCGTTGAATCATCAAGCTCCCACCAGAAACCCACGCGGCAGGGGAAATATCACGCACCTGCCGTTTTGTTTGCATATGCCGGGTAAACATACTCATAAGATGTATTTCATCGCCATACGCGTCTTGCTGAATCCTACCGCGTGCATCCACAAGCAACCCGCCGACCACCCTCGCATCCCGATGCAGTTGGATTCCAGATTGCATTGCATTAATTGCTCCTGGCAATAATTCGGCATCTGGATTAAGAAATAAAATATAATCCCCAGCTACTTCAGGCACTCCCTTGTTAGCCGCATACGAAAACCCCTTATTTTCTGGCAACGCAATATACTGGTACATCTCCTGACGCAGCACAGCACCCGTAGTATCCATAGATGCACTATCCACCACGCAAATATCTGATATTCCCTGTGCCTCCACGCTTTTTAAGCATGGCAATATCGTTTGTTCGTTATTATGCGTCACAATAACTACTCCGATACTCATAGGAGGCGCTGCGCATCTTTTAATGCTCGAGTATTATCTATATGGCGTGCACCAGGAAGTACGCTATGCCACAGTAGACGAACTTTATTTTTAATTATCCAATACATATTCCACGGAAAGGAAAGCCTTTCTAATATATAGGCTCCGTTCCGCACTAAATAGTACAGCTTTTTCCCAGATGCCGGCTCCGCTGCATTATGGTGCTCAAAACCAAGATTTGGAATTTTTTGTATGCGCCCACCAGAAGACTGCGCGCGCATACTCAAGGCAACATCCTCCCAATACATAAATAAGTGCTCAACTGACGATATGGTGTCAAAAAATGAACGCTGCACCACCACACAGGCACCATCTATGTACGGCAACGAGAATAACATATCATAGGATTGGCCTGTGCCTATACGCGCCCTACCTGTAAGGCGCGATAATGATGCTATTCCAGGGCCGGCAAGAACAGAAGCCCCTCCATGTTTGCGCCACCAAGCAGCAATGTCGATTAAAAAATTATCAGTAATCATGCTGTCGTTGTTAAGTAGGACGAGAATGCTTTCATCTGGCGCTTTTGCGGCTCGCACCCCAAACCGCAGCCCCGCAATATATCCGTTATTCTGGCGAGGACGAATACAAACAACTCGCGAATCATGATGCGCGTATGGCAGAGGGTCATGATCGACAATAATCAGCTGATCCGGAAGACGCTCGCCGGCCAGCAAATCGGCTACGAGCCTATTCGTAGCTGCAACATCTCCAAAATGGACAAGAACCACGATAATGAGTGTTTTTTGTGGAATTATTGTGGATAAGTCTGTGGATAATTTATCTTTTTCGGTGAACATGATGCGTATTCTGTCTTATTTTCTCTTAGTAAAGCTGTTTATTGTTTTTTTCTTTTCAACACCTTGTTCGCATGGTGTACGCCGTACCAAAATTCTCCTGCGATAACAAACTGAAAAAATGATGGAATATTGAGTTTATTGCCCCATATTTTCATTATCAGAATACAAAGAAAACGAGTGCCCGAAAGTTGATAGAGTGCGTGCCGGACAATTCGTGCTGTATTCGTGTTCACAAGATACTTTTGAGCTCCTATCATCTGTTGGCGCAAAAGGAGCTCCTCGGCACCATACCAATGAGCATGCAATGCGGAAGCGCTTTGCAGTACCGACAACCTCATTCCCTTGGCCTGCAGCCTGCCCCCAAGCTCCAGGTCTTCCCAGCCATAGGCAGTAAACTTCTCAGAAAACACATCTCCCTGCATCAATGCTCGCTTTACTGATACATGCGACCCATAAAAATAGCTGTGCGCGTCGCACTCTGCTTGCCCAAGCAATGCGTCATAATTATTTTGCTGCCCCCCGTGCGTCATCCATTCCATAAACGGAGTAGGACGGATACGCGGATCCCAAAGCACCCACCCGACAGCAGCCGCATGCGCATCTGGGTTATTCTCATGAAACACCAGATGAGCATTCAGAGATCCTTGGCGCAATAATATGTCGTCAGCTAAAAATAAGATAATATCGGCTGTGGCTTTCGCGATGCCAGCGTTCCGCGCACGCGCCCTGCCAACATGAGCAAGGGGAATAACAAACGGAGCAATCCATTGCCTCGTCCACACAAACCCATCTACAATATCCTGCGAAGCTGACGGGGAGCCATCGTCACACACAATAACCCGAACGGCCCAATGATGTGGGATTATTTGTGCATGGAGCGCGCTAAGCGCTTGCTTAAGCGATTGATCCTTCTTATACGTTGGCAAAATAATATCGCACGTATTTATACGCCCTTGGCCGAACGAAGCAGGCTGGTTGTTGACTGGCTCCATATACCAATAGTGTATCCGAGGATGACATATACCGCACAAATACAGACTATGCGGCCCGCGAATGGCACGCTTGCGGGTAAAAGCAGCCCGGCACCGATCGCAATTGTTATAGCTATAATTATCCTGTACATATGCAAAGCAGAAATCCTCCATGGAATATGCTTGTACACGAGGAATGAAGCTACGGCCGTTGCTATTCCTTCTGTAAGAACTGTTACCCAGGCAGCACCCATGGCTCCATACTGCGGAATATATACGAAATTTGCGCCAACATTGCCCACCACGAGCACTGCATATAGGGTGAGAAGGTCGCGTTGACGATGCAGGGCAATAAGCGCAAAACCAAGAATATTTCCAACAAACATTATACCAGCAGCCCAAGCAAGCACTGCGAGAATCGGCCCAGATGCAGAGAAGGCCTGCCCGGAGATAGCAATAACTATCGGGGAAGCAAAGAACACTAAAAGAGCCACTATTGGAAGTGCGAGCGATAGCGAGAGCAGCAAAGCCTGCTCAATAAATCCTCGCGCCTGAACATGATCCTTGTGTTGAATCGCGGAGCTTATATGAGGCAGCATGAGTCCGCCAAGCATAGCAGGGAAGAATAGAGTATTTTCTACAACTCGGTACGCAAGCGCATACCAGCCAACCTCTTGGGTAGTTCGAAAAAAAACAAGCATCACCGTATCGATGCGAAAATAAATACTGTTCAGCACTAATAAGGCACCGATTGGAAACGATACTCGTATTATTTTTTTCCATGCGGATGGGGATATATAGGGAATAAGAAGCTTCTTATGAGGAATTAGAAAAAATTGCATACAACACGCAATAAGCAGCCCCGCCGAGAACGCCCCGGCAACTGCAATAGTTGGCGCAGAGCCCTTAAACATGCGCTCATAGAAAATCAAAAGCAGCACAACCTGCACGACTCTTCCCGCAATATCGCTAATAGTTGCCCTCCATACAACCCCATATGCCTGAAAGACGCTCATTAAAAGCTGGCTTAACGACTGCATCACAAAGCCCGCTGCAAATACCATAAATAACAAGAAGAACGGTCTAAGCGAAGGAATTGTAAAAAATAGCATCCCTCCTGCCCCGTACACAAGAAGCAAGAATACGCCTCTTAGAGACATAATATGCCCAAATTGCATACCGCGACCCTCGCCGCGCCCAAGCTCCCGGCTAGCAGTTAAATACAGCCCAAAATCTGCAACAAGCTGTAAGAATATCCCTATCGTAGCCACAAAAGAATACTGCCCGAATGCTCCGGCCCCCAACAACCTTGTAATAAGCGCCGTTGCAACCAAACCAAGCACGAGCGTCACAAGGCGCCCCGCAGAGGCAATGCCCGAATTTACAAGAATCGATTGTGCCATCTATAGAAAAACGGGGTGAATAACCACTCTGCGAGCGGCGCCCTCCCCTAAACTCTCTGTTTGAACGTCTTTGTGCCCAGCAAGCGCCGTATGAATCGCGCGCCTATCAACAGCATTCATCGGCATGAGCGCAATTGCCTTCCCCGTTCTTTGCGCCTTACGAGCCGTCTCTTCTGCGAGCCCAGCCAATCCACGTTCTCTTCTTGCCCGATATCCATTTACGTCTACAAGAATATATACATCCGTATGCAAATTTTTTCTTAAAATACACCGAATAATATGCTGGAGAGCATGCAATCGCGCGCCTTGCGCCCCAATAAGAGCGCTGCCCGAGTCTTCTGTGTGAACAGAAATACGAAGCATGTGTTCTTGGGGGGAGTCGCAGTATACTTGAGCATCTTTAAAACCCATACCGTTTAACAACCTTCGGACGTGTTCCGCAATTAATGCGTCTTGGATCCTCTGCATATGTAAGCACGATATGCAAAAATGGTGAAAATATCAAATGTTTGGAGGATTGGTTGTTAGATGAAGCGACCGGCGCACAACAACTTGCTGCAGAATTCCAAACAGCGTAGAAACTGCCCAATAGAGCGCGAGTGCGGCAGGGAGGCGAAGCGCAATAAAGATTGTCATTGCCGGGAAAATATACATCATATTTTTTTGCATCGACGCCATCATCGCCGCAGTCTCCTCATTTGCACCCGGCTGAGCTTGAGGCTGCGTAGTTAAAAATTTCATTTGTATAAACTGCAGCCCGCCCGCAATAACACCCAAAAGCAGGCTCGGCGCATTTAAGTCCAAGCCAAAAAAAGCGAAGCTTAGTTCAGCTGGGTGAGCAACAAAGTTGTACAAATAGTGATACGTGCTTGGCGTAAGCCCTGTAAAAAATACTCGATAGAGCGCGATAAGAATAGGAAGCTGGATAATTAGCGGCAAACAGCCTGAAGCAGGATTCACCCCAGCTTCTTTGTAAATACGCATCGTCTCCTCGGCATGCTTTGCTTTGTCGTCTTTATGCTTCTTCTTTGCTTCATCAAGCTGCGCCTGCACAACCTTCATTTTTTCCTGATTCTTTTGCATCGCTCGCGCTTGATGCAAAAAAGAGGGGAGCAAAATGAGCCTCACGATAATCGTGACGAAAATAATTGCCCACCCAACAGCATGACCAGGGAGAATATTCGTAATTCCAATAAGCAAGTTTAATAAGGGCCGAAATAACCCTTCTGTATATATAATAGAGATAATGTTCATATTGATGCATTAAATGGATTACACGCAGCTATTCGCTTTATTCCCATCCATACCCCCTTAAACCCAAACTGCCGAATAGCTTGGGCGGTGTATTCAGAGCAGGTGGGGTGAAACCGGCATACAGCCCCACCGTATACGTACTTGAAAATTCCGTGGTCTGGAGAAAGCGTGCGCTGATAGCAGGTTATGCATAATAATAAAAAACGAATACCTGCACTACGCGCCCTAGTAATGAATTCCATAGTATATATCACTCATAAGTTGCTGAAAGTCCACGTCTAATACTACACCATTCGAAACAACAATCACTATTCTGTATGGACCGTTTATCATCGGAATAAGAGCGCTGCATGCCGCACGCAATCTGCGCTGGATCGCATGCCTAACAACAGACGAGGCATGCACCCGTTTTCCTACAATACAGGCTACGCGAACAAGCTCACCGCTCGGTAGCGGGTATGTATATATATCACAATAGGGAAGGCGAAACCGTGTCCCATGACGGAGCGTTTCTAGGATTTCCGCTGAAGCCCGCAGCCTATGTTGGGGCCTCAACATAGCTAAGATGTCTTAACAGCAAGTCGCGCACGCCCTCGTTTTCTTCGACGAGCAAGAACCCCTTGGTGCTTCTTTTTCCGTATAAGAAAACCAAACCGACGAGCTCGGCGACGCTTGCTTGGTTGGTATGTACGTTTTGGCATTTCCCAATAATGCTTTATCGGCGCTATAAAGTCAATAAGGAAGGATATTATTCAACATATCCACACGCTATCAACATCTTTTCCACAAAACACCACTACTACTATGTACACAGCTGTGGATAACCATGATACGATACTGCTTGCATATGAAAGACTCACAACTATGGAAGGTGGCGCTAGATCAACTCGAGCTTCGGGTGAGTAAGGGAAATTTTCTTACATGGTTTCGAAATACAAATATAAAAGATCGAGCAAATGGCTTAGTTACTATTGAAACTCAAAACCCATTTGCATATGAATGGCTTTCAAAAAAATACCAACCACTTATATTAGAAATTCTCCAAGGAGTCGACACAACAATCTCTGATGTGCGCTTCTCTGTAGCCTCTAAAACAACAGAGCGGCGTATCGCAAAAAAGAACCTACGCATCGTTGCCCAAAAAAATACACCAAAACTATCCGCTACAGAACCCTCCCTACACCAAATCGCTTCAAATACGCGCCGCATAACATCCCCATCATCAATTCCCTTAAACAAAAAATATACCTTTGAAACATTTGTTGTTGGCACAAGTAATGAAATTGCGCACGCCGCTTGCCGCGCCGTTGCAGAACACCCAGGAGAAACATATAACCCGCTCTTTATTTATGGGGGAGTGGGCCTAGGAAAAACACATTTACTCCAAGCTGTTGGAAATGCTGTTGTTGCGGCGAACCCGAATTTCATTGTTATGTATGTTGCGTCTGAAAAGTTTGCAAACGAATTTGTAGAATCTCTTCGCGAAGGAACAATTCAAAACTTTAAAAAAAGATACAGAGACGTTGATATGTTTATTATTGATGATGTGCAATTTTTCGCAGGCAAAGATAAAACACAAGAAGAGCTTTTCTACACATTCAATACTCTCCATAATCAAAATAAGCAGATTATTTTAAGTAGCGACCGCCCACCAAGCGCAATCCCCGCACTCCAAGAGCGCTTATCCTCACGCCTCGCTGCAGGCATGATTTCAGACATAAAGCGCCCAGACTACGAAACGCGCCTAGCTATCCTAGAGGAAAAGCGAGATTTGCGCGGAATAGACATTGATGCCGACGCATTATCATATATCGCAAAAAACATTCAAAGTAATGTACGAGAATTAGAGGGTGCGCTCAATAAAGTGGCTGCATATTATGACCTTCATCATGAAAAAATTACCCTAGAATATGCGCGTAGAGTATTAAAAGATTTAATTGAAAAACCGCAAAGAAAAACAGTGAACGCAAATGAGATCATCTCTGCAGTAAGCTCTTATTACAACATCACACCGAATGAATTGTGTGGAAAGTCAAGAAAAAGAGAGATTGTTCGCCCGCGGCAAGTGGCTATGTATATATTACGACGAGAAAGTAATATGTCATTCCCCTCAATTGGGGAACATTTTAGTGGAAGAGATCACACAACAGCAATGCATGCCTGTGAAAAAATAGAAAAGCTTATTGATAATGACGAGGAACTCTCGCAGGAGATCAGCTTCTTACGAGAACGCATCTATGCATGATGTGAATCTTTTGTGCAAAACACCCATAAAAACAGGAATAACCTGGGAATAAAAAATATATTCCATGTTTATATCCACACAACATAGTAAGAATTGCGCAAATTATCCACAAAAAACAAGACTCCTTTCCACATGTTATGCAAAAATAAATACATCAACAAAGAGAATAAATATGCTTATCCCCACATTTTCTTTCCACTATAATAACGTATAACTACTTATATAATTATGAAATTTACGTGTACGCAGGAAAATTTATTACGCGGCGTCGCAAACACAGCGCCAATTGCGGGAAAGAATTCTCAACTTCCTATTTTGCAAGATATTTTACTTAAAGCAGAGAAGAACACACTCACACTTACAACAACCGACCTAGAGGTTGGAGTGCGGGCAGTGGTTGGTGGGAAAATGGATATTGCTGGAAGTTGTGTGTTGCCTGCAAGGAGGTTTTTTGAATACGTGCAGCAGCTGCCTAAGGGGAATCCTATTACGCTTGAGAGAAAAGGAAATATTGTGCATGTGGTGACAAAGGGTTTTCATGCGCAATTTACATCATCTGATCCCGAAGAATATCCACTTTTACCAGAAGCAATTGGGGAGGGTTCTATTGTTATGCCTAGTGGTGTGTTGTGTGGCGGAATTAGTCATGTATTATTTGCTGCGGCGAGAGAGGATGTGCGGCCAGAGATTCGCAGCGTGTTTCTTTCTTGGAGGGCGGATGGATTACGTATTGCTGCTACTGATAGTTTTCGTTTAGCGGAGTATGTTATTCAAGATAGTTCTCAAGATGATGTTTCCGCTATTTTACCGTTATTATCCGCCCAGGAGTTTGTTCGATTATTTTCAACACAAGAGCAAGTTCGCATCACGATTCATGATAATTATGCGTCGTTTGTTGGTGATGGTATCGAGCTAACCTCCCGGCTAGTAGATGGCGAATATCCTCGGTATGAGGATATTATCCCCACTACTCATACGAGCGAGGCGATAATTGCGCGGTCAGAGCTTTCTCGCGCACTTAAAACACTGTCTGTGTTTCTTCCTAAGGAGTCTAGAAGGGTTTCTATTGTTATTAAGCCGCATGATCAGGGATTTATTGCAAAGGTCGCTGGAGGCGAGCTTGGTGAAGGGGAGGTTACTTTAGATATAAGTGGGGAAGGCG
>MHHS01000030.1:40519-50833 GCA_001817115.1 Candidatus Andersenbacteria bacterium RIFCSPHIGHO2_12_FULL_45_11b | reverse complement strand
TACAGGTATAGTTGGGTATGAGAATTCACTCTTTTTCTGCTCATCAGTTTAGAAACTTTGAGCATATCGATTATTTTGAGCTTCCAAAGGCGTCGCTTTTAGTACTAGTTGCGCCAAATGCGAGTGGAAAGACTAATTTTTTGGAAGCGATTACTATGATGCTTCGCGCCCGCTCGTTTCGATCGAGGGCGGAGGATTGTGTGATGTGGGGGGCGGATCAGTTTGTAGTAAGGGGTGAGTTAGAGGAGGGTGTGGGTAAGACGAGTCTTTCTGTGCAGTATGTGAAGAGTAGTAAGAAGATGAGTATTTTGGAGAATGGAACCCCTGTTTCTCCTGTTACGTTTTTTGGGAGATATCCATATGTATTATTTCTTCCTGAGGACGCTTTTTTATTTAACCGGGGGCCTTCTGGGAGGAGAAATTTTTTAAACTCCTCTCTTGCTGGGTCTAAAAAGTACCTTTCCACAATCGTTCAATATCATAAGGTGCTTAAGCAGCGAAATGCGAGTTTGAAGTATGCGCATACTACTCAAGATATTCAGGCTTGGACGAGTTTGTTGGTTGAGTATGCGGGCGCTGTGTGGGTGGATCGCTTGGAGTTTGTGGCGTATCTTCAGGAGCATGTTGCGCGTTTGTATGCAGAGTTGTTTTTAGAGAAAAGAGATATTGTAATACATCTTGTGCTTGGGGCGCCTTCTGTTGATTCGCTTCAGGAAATTCTTTTAGAGTCTTGGGTGTATGAAAAAAAATATAAACATACAATGTATGGACCGCATCGAGATGATATTGCGGTTACTGTTGATGGGCGTGCTGCAGATACAATTTTTTCTCGAGGTCAGATGAGGGGATTGGTGGTTGCAATGAAAGTTGCTTCTCGTGCCTTTATAGAGCAGCGATTAGGTGTGGAGCCGGTGTTGATTTTTGATGAGATTCTTAGTGAGTTGGATCCTGGCCGCCAGGAAACTCTTCTAAGCCATTTGCCAGCGACGCAGACAATTCTCACCTGTACATCAATTCCGGAAAATATTCGGCAAAAAAGTGATGTGGCTGCGATTGATATTCAAACACTTATTTCTTCAGGAGTTGTTGTATGAGTTTTCAGGCAATATCGGACTTGTTTCAAGGTCAGGCTGATGTGGTAGGAGAGTCAGATATCCAATTCGCTATTGAACGTTTTTTGCGCGCGTATACTAGAAACGATGCGCTGTATTGCTCTGTTCAGAATATGGGAAAGGTAATTAGAGTGCGTGTGCATGGCCCAGCGCTCGCTTTGCAAGTGATTCTTTTAGAGAGGGATTTGAGGTTTACCATCAAGCAGGAGTTGGGTTGTGATATTGGGTCTATCCGCGTTATGCTGGAGTGACTATGAGAAAGATTGTTGTTGATATTGAGACTGTTGGAAAGGATTTTGATGAGTTTGACGCATATACGCGCCAAGATATTTTAGATAGAATACCGTTTGCTTTGGACGCGCCAGAGTATGACGATGCGTTACAGAAAGCTATTCAAGAATTGCAGTTCTCTCCGCTTTTGGGGCAGGTGGTTGTAATCGGGGTGTATGATGTTGAGCAAAAAGCTGGTGTCGTGTCGTTTCAGGATCCGGTGCAAGATATCGGCGAATTTACAGAAGATGGGATTGTGTATAAACAGCGGAGTGAAAAAAGTATGTTGGAGGCATTTTGGGGCGGCGTTAGCGAGTATGATGAGTGTATTACTTTTAATGGCAGGGGGTTTGATATTCCGTATCTTATTGCGCGATCAGGGGTTCAAGGCGTGCATGTAAGCAGGGATCTTATGAGTAATCGATTTAATAATAAGTCGTGGGGCGGAATGCTCCATACGGACCTGTATGACCAGTTGCGGTATTATGGGTCTGTTCAACGGGCTGGAAGCTTGCATTTATGGACTACGGCGATGGGTATTGCAAGTCCGAAGGGTGGAGAGATAGCAGGGAAGGATGTTGCAAAGGCATATAAAGACGGCAGAGCTCTTGAGATTGCAAAATATAATGCCCGCGATCTTATAGCAACGTCAGAGCTTTATTCGCGCTGGAGGGAATTTATGCAGCCAAGGTAATAGGAGTGCCTATTTTACTGTAATTGTATTTGTTTTGGATTGCGTGGTATTGCCAGTTTTATCATAAGCTACTGCATATATATGGTATGTACCTGGGCCCGAGGAGTCTGTCCAGGCTGTGTCGTATCTATTAGGGCCGCTCGCAGATTGTGTTGATACTCTTGCTATCCGCTTTGTTCCGTCCGTACCTTCTTTTGTGTACAAGACGTCTACAAAATCTATTCCAGAGTCGTCGGTTGCAGTAATTTTAATAGTATTAGGGAACGAGGATACTGTAGTTCCATTCTGCGGAGTGTGCAGTGTTATTGCGGGCGGGTTTGCATCTGGGTTAATAATAAATGTCCTATGAGCAATTCCTATGAGGCTGTCTTGTGTTATTGCTTGGATAACAAGCGTTTTTCTGCCAGAAAAAGAGGGTGGAAAT
Source organism: Candidatus Andersenbacteria bacterium RIFCSPHIGHO2_12_FULL_45_11b (assembly GCA_001817115.1). Taxonomy (GTDB): domain Bacteria; phylum Patescibacteriota; class Andersenbacteria; order UBA10190; family UBA10190; genus HO2-45-11b. Next base: position 48,333 of record MHHS01000030.1, on the reverse strand, counting down.
GAGAGGGAGATACTATAAGAGTCTTGTGGCTGCATAGAGGCGACTTCCTGGCCGTCTAAAAGAAAGCGAATTGTTTTTAGCGAGTGACTTGATTCGACTTGAGCAGTGACGGTTGTTGGGCTATCGCGAAGAATAGTGGTTTCTGGCGCTATAATGCGTACTTTGGGCAATTCGTCCGAGCTTCCAATGTTGCATGTTGGGGTGGGCAGTGACGCGACATATATTGGCTCGTTTATATCATCTTTTGTTTCTTGGTTATGTTTATCTCTCCATGCGGCCACAGAAGCTTCCCAGCTTGCAAATTGAGGGTCTGCTTCCGCCTGTGCTGGCGGGTTACCATTCGGATCTCCTTTGCGAGTGTAGTAGAGAACGCTATGAAGTTCTTTAAAGGTGCGTACTTGTCCTGTATTAATTGGGCAGTCGAGCGTGTAAAGGGTTTGCGTTTCTTCGACCCATTTTCCTTTTACTTCGGGGAGAATTCCGCCAATAATGCCATGGGTTGCAGGTGCGAGCGGTTCGGGCGGAGTAAATTTCTCGATAGGAGTTGCGGCTAGCGCTTGCTTCATAAAAGTGTTCCAAATCGGCCCAGCAGTCACTACTCCATCTGAGTTATTTTTCATTGATGAATTATCGTTGTTGCCTGTCCATACTCCAGCGACAAGGGAGGGTGTGTATCCATACGTCCAACCGTCCCGGAAATCTTGGGAGGTTCCTGTTTTAGCTGCCACTGGCCGCGCCCCGAGCTGCAAAGGGCTGCGTAGGCCGAATGTTAGTCCGCGCGCATTGTTATCGGATAGTACGTTTGTTGTGATGCGGGCAACTTGCGGGTCGAGTGCGGGAGTGCCTTGCGGAGGATTTTCTGCTGCGTCAAACAAGTTTTCTTTTCCGTGATCTATTTGCAGGATTGCTCGAGGAGAAAACCGCACTCCTTCGTTTGCGAGTACTCCATAAGCAGATGCCATATCTAAAAGAGTTACTTCTCCGCCGCCAAGCACTAGTGACAATCCATAGCGATCGGGATCTGTGAGCGTTGGGATGCCCATTTTTTGTGCAAGGTTAGTAACATTTTTAACTCCTGCGAGATATAGAGTTTGCACAGCAGGAATATTAAACGAGTTATCGAGCGCGGTTCTCATAGATACAAGGCCATGCTCTTTGAGATCATAATTTTGAGGCTTGTACCCTTGGCCGAAATCGGTATTTGCGTCTATGAGAAGCGTTTCTGGGCGGTAGCCCGCTGCAAACGCCTGCGTATACACAAAAGGCTTGATAGATGATCCAGGTGAGCGCTTGCGGATTGACACATTTACATTTCCATCAATATCTTTGTTAAAATAGTCAATCGAGCCAACCATCGCAAGGATATCCCCGTTTTTTGGGTTGATTGCTACTAAGGATGCGTTTTTTGCGCCGTTGGCAGAAAGTTTGCTTTGGTGTTGTTTAAGGGTATCCTCGGCAATGGTCTGCAGCTTCATGTCGAGCGTAGTGATAATCTTGAGGCCTCCTTGATCTACTATCTGTGCCCCATATTGCTTATCGAGGATATCCTTGATGTAAAAAATGAAATGCGGCGCTCGTATGTTGTCTGTTTGGGGTTGAAACGCGAGCGGTTTTGCCTTCGCTTGCTCGGACTGGTCTTTTGTTATCATGTTTAGCGCAAGCATTCTGCCAATGATGTATTGTTGGCGAGTTTTAAGATCGTCAAAGTAGGATCCGTATGGGGAGTAGTGTGTTGGAGCTTGAATAATTGCGGCTAGAATCGCAGACTGGGATACGTCGAGGTCTTTAGCTGATATTCCGAAGAATGTTTGTGCCGCAGCCTCTATTCCATACGTCCTGCTTCCGTACGGGATGCTGTTGAGATACATAGTGAGAATCTGTTCTTTTGAAAATCGTTGTTCCAATTCAAGCGCTAATACAAGCTCCTTCACTTTGCGTTGGAGAGTCCTATCTGGAGTAAGGAGTGAGTTTTTTACAAGCTGCTGCGTAATCGTGGAACCCCCTTCGGCTCGCTGACCGCTTAATGGCTTGAGGATAACCCCGCGGAACATGCCAGTAATAGATATTCCGTGTTCATTATAAAATTGGTCATTTTCAGCTGCTAATGTGGCGTTAATCGCGTTTTGAGAGATTTGATCTAGCGTGACTTGCGTGTGCTTTGCATCACCAATTTCATAGAGCAGGTGCGTGCCAGTGGAATCATAGATTTTTGTAGACTCTGCGATCATTCCTGGCTGCACTTTGCTTGGGTCTGGCAGGTCTCGACTCCACCAGAGCACAACTCCGCCAAATACGACGAGAAGTGCTCCAAAGACGGTTAGAATGCGAAAGATAACCTGTTTTGAAAACAGCTTACGGGCCAAAGACGTTGCAATGTGATTATGTCTGTTATATTTTCTCGTGGGCATATAGGGAGTATATCATTTTATATTTTTGAAGGGTTTACATAAAAGCCCTTCATATCGCGCCGCCCAAGGATCATGTCGTATTTCATATGCGACCGATCAATGAGCGACGCATGTGTTTTAATATGCCTATTCCGCAGGCTCATTTCCAGGGATATTACTGGTCGAGTTTGTCTTCCAAGCGCTCCTCTAACGCCTTTGTGCGTGATAACCGGTGTGCTAATCCCTAGTTTGGTAGCGAGCGTTTCATCGATCGTCGTTCTATAGGCGCCCGTGTCTACTTTTGCCAATATTGGATGCTGCTTACCCTCATGGTCGAAAATAATAACTTCTTCCTCGATGCCTAGCACAGTATGCCCATAAATATCCTCAATTTCTTGGTCGAGTTCGCCTCCGAATAAGTTTTTTGCCAGCTGAATCTTTTTTTCAACACTCTTCATTTTTAGTCCTTCCACTCGCCGCAGCCGGGATTTTAATGGTGCGAGGTTGGCAAATTGAATGTCCAGGCCTGGCCGAGCATTTGTTTCCAGTACGAGCGGACCATCGTCTCTATCAATTGCAATGTCAATTCCTGTATAGCTGAGATTGCATGCCTGTGATGCGCGCGACGCAAGCAAGAGTATATCGTCCCAGAAGGGAATTTGAATTCCTGAGATGCGAAGGCGGTTGTGCGGTGTTTGGTCGATTGGCCGGTGGTAACGAATAGCCGATGTTGTGATTCCCGTAGAAATGTCTATACCTACGCCAATTCCTCCGGTATGGAGGTTCGCTCTGCCCCCAGATTCCTCTGTGGGGAGGCGAAGCATGGCCATTACGGGAACTTGGTTATAGACAATCACGCGTATGTCTGGAATGCCCTTAACGCAATATGGTTTGAGCGCGGTATGAATTTTAACGCGTTGCTCGAAAAATGCAGTATCTGGAACATTCCCTTTTGAGAAATTTCCATCCAAAATATCTTGGATATGCGATTTTAGAGCAGGGATAAAGACTTCGCTCTTGTTTGCTTTTACCCAATTCCCTTTTTTATTTCTTCCGAATATAACAACGATCCCGCCCCCGCCGGAAGAAGAAGTTGGCTTAAGCACGAAAGAGGCGGGGAGCTTAGTCCATCTAAACTTATTTAATTCTGTTCTATTGCGAACTACCGCAAATAACCTGGGAGTCGCAAGGCCGGATTTTTGCAGCGCTTTTTTAGTTGCAAGCTTATTATTTGCTGTGCGTATTGCCTCTGGAGAGTTGGATTTAATAATATAATCAAGCATGCGTGAATTCATGCCTAAAATATCGCCCCAACGCTTATTCATAAATGCCGACATAACCGGTTATTGTTATTGGATGTAGCGTAGCAGGTGACGGAATCGGATATACTCTGTTACGCGCAATCCGCTCCATCTTCCAAAAACAATGTTCAATGGAATTGTAAGCAGCACGATTTCTGGGTAGGACACAATAGTTGTTCGCAGTAGTTGCCAGCTTACAATAAAGTAGCATCCAATAGAAAGAATAATTGTCCATGCTGTGATTGTAAGGGCGGTCCGGGCTCCAGATTTAAATTGGAGTGCGATGAATTCTTCCGCAAGAAGCGTGAGCATAAGGATAGGGAAAATAGAGAAAGAAGCGAGTATCGATGTATCAGTTGTGGCGCTTAGGCCGAAGACGAGTAATATTGCGATGCTAGCGCTTGTTAGGACAAGAGCCATGCGGGGCAGGTATAGCAGGTGTAGCTTATGTAAAATGAGTCGTGTGAGTGTTCCGGAAAGGAGAACTGCTGCAAAGATGATTAGTCCATACGGCAAGCCCATTACTAAGAAACTTAGGGTGGTCATAGTGGGGGTAACAAGCCCAAATGCTTTTAAGCCGATAACTTGGCGAGAAAAAGACAGTATTGTAGCAATCACGGGGAGCATTAGCACGAGAGTTACGCTATTAATCGGCACTCCTTTATTAACGAGGTAATTTATCCCAAATGAAATAAGGTTGGTGATTCCGATATCCTTTACGGTGCGTGCGCTAAAAGGGCCGAGGAGGCGATGGTCTATTGCTGATGTAATTATCGTTTGTTTTGCTGCTTCAGAGCTTATTGGCGCAAGAAGCAGGTCAATTGCCTCTGGTTTTGTGAGGAGGATGTAGCTTGGCTGCAGCTGGTCGAAGGCAGCTTGTGCTGCTGGGGCAAGGACTCCTAGCGGGGTGTCTGACAAAATAAAGATTCCTTTCTCTTTAATTGCGAGGTCTTCAAACGATAGGTCGGAAGAATGTTTTATGTGTTGCGCGAGTTTTGAGAGTACGCTTGAGCCAACGCTCCCAGATGTTTCAACGAGAATATAATCTGCTTTAATTATTGCGTCACGGGCATCAAGCAATTGGTTGGTGAGAGCTTCTTCCGTCACTGTTTCAGGCCCGTTATTTTTAGGGCGGATGACCACGAGAAGCACTTGCTCGCGTGCAGCTTGTTGTTGTTTTATCTCTACCTGGTCTTCAGGAAGCGTATTGTCTGCGACAAGAATTGCCACATGGCCAAAGATTTTTATTTGAGTAGTGTCTTCGGATTTTTGCCCATCTTCTGTAGTTTGAGATACATGAACAGCATATGTCCCTGTTGTTTTATATGCATGATTCACTGTTATTCCTTCCGCGCTTGTTCCGTCGCCAAAATTCCACAGTGTCGTTATGCGCCCCTGATTTTGGGTGTCGTTTACGGAAAAAGTATTGGATTTTCCCAGAAATGATTGTCCGTTTCCCTGTGTTATGTGCGTAGAAAAATCGTTTTGCTGTGCTTCCTCTGCCCGAGTTTGCGAGGGGGCAGCAAGCGATGCGAATGCGATAATAAAAAACGCCGAGATATGAAGCGGGGTATTCATATTGTTGTAGTTGTTGCGCATAGTGCTGCTGCAAGAGCATCCGCTGCGTCGTCTGGTTGGGGGATATGCGATAAGTGCAGCTGTCTTGTAATAACATGTTGGATTTGCGCTTTTGTTGCAGCTCCGTATCCTGTAAGGCGAGACTTAATTTGCAGCGGTGTAAGCCCTTGAATAGGAATGTGGTGTGCTGTGAGGATTTGCAGCAGTACTCCCCTTACGTGCGCTGTCGAGATAGCCGTTTTTGCATTTTTGCCGAAGAAGATTTCTTCAACAATCGCAATATCTGGCCGATGCGTTGTAATAATACTTGTTAGATCATCGGCAATGTCGTTGAGTCGGTGCTCGAGTGCGTGTATGGGCAACGTCGTGATGCATCCGCATTGAACGAACTGATGAATCTCTTTTGTGTTTATAATTCCATAACCAGTCCGGGCAATGCCTGGATCTAGTCCGAGAATAATCATATGTCTATTGTAGGATATCGGTAACGATTTGCACAGTGTCGTTATGCGATTGCAAGCTAGTAATAAGATCGTTGAGTAACTCCCTCGTTTCTTCTGTTGTTTGGACAGGGTACTTGGGGGTTCCTTTGTCGTCGAACTTCCATCGCACGCTTCTTGGAACCCCAAGCTGGGAGTTGTGAGATTTCATAATTGCTCTAATTTCTGCGACCGTTCTATTGGGGTTATCTGTGAGCGCAGTAATAAGAATAGCGATTCCTCCCGGTCCAAATCCTTCATAAAATATTGTTTGCGTTCCCTTTTCTGCCTGCCTGGCAAGGAGTCGGTCAATGTTTGCCTGGGGCATATTTGCCTTCCGCGCATGTGCGATTGCGTCCCGAAGATCTGCATTGTGTACCGGATCCGTTCCTGTTGTCGTTGCTAGGAGAATATCATGAGATAGCTTTCCAAACAGCTGACTGCGCTTTTTATCAACAATTTCCTTTCCTCGCTTTATTTGGCTCCACTTTGAATGTCCTGACATTCAAATATTATATGTGAAAGGATTGCCTTGGCGCCAGGGGAGCAGCTCATTGCAGGGGACGCATGATGAATGGATACATAACGCATTTCTGCGAAACTGGCATCTTGCAGCAGTATCCCTACCCAATGCCGGTTTGCTTCATGCTGTTCATTCGTGATGAATGTAATCGGTTTTGTTGCAGTTCCTACGGCATGCAGGTTTCCGAAAACGCTTATTCCGCCAAACTCTGAAACCGCAATAGTGGTCCCTGGCTTAATAGTGAGCGTCGCGTTTGGGGTAATGGTAATTAGCGCGTTGATGAGTATGGTGCCTTGTTCTGGTCCCACCGTAGTGTCGCCAGTAATGTGTTGCGGCAGGGCTAAGCCCTCTCGGAGTATCGGAGTATGAAAGTTAACTGTTGGAGTATGGTCAGAGGCCACGGTGAGCACGGGGCGTGCCAAGACGGAGGGGTTGAGCGCGGCAACGCACACGCTAATACCTATAATCGCAAGCATAGCTAGCGACGAAGCTCCGTGTTCCATATATTATACGATATCACATGTTGTCTTCGCAGAAAGCTGTAGACATGAGAAGGATAGGAGCCGAGGAAAAGCGCCGTCGATCTTGCAATAAAGCAAAATAAACCACAATAATCCGATCTGGGCTCAAACCCCACAAAAGCAATGTCTACAGTTGCCTATGAAGAGAACCTACAAATATAAGGTATTGGCGGAAAAAATGCAACATAGGTACACTTATTGCTATGGCGATTGAAGAAGCGACAACGAGTGTTATAACTGCTGCGAGCATACCCGAGGATGAATCGTTAGATGCCACGCTTCGACCAAAGCTGCTTAGCGATTTTACGGGGCAGGAGCATTTAAAAAAAAGTTTGCAGGTTTTTCTGCAGGCAGCAAAACAGCGCAACGAAGCATTGGAGCATGTGTTGCTTGCGGGGCCTCCCGGGCTTGGGAAGACAAGCATTGCATTTATTATTGCTCGGGAGCTATCTTCCAGTATTCGAGTTACCGCAGGTCCCGTGCTGACAAAAGTTGCAGACTTGGCTGCGATTCTTACGAACCTGCAAGAAGGAGACGTTTTGTTTATTGATGAGATTCATCGGCTAAATCGATCCATTGAAGAAGTGCTGTATCCAGCGATGGAGAGTTTTGCGTTAGATTTGATTGTGGGACAGGGGCCGGGAGCAAAGACGCTTCGTATTGATTTGCCTCCATTTACGCTCGTTGGTGCCACCACGCGCGTCGGAATGCTCGGGGCTCCGCTTAGGGACAGGTTTGGCATGACCTACCGGTTAGATTTTTACAATATTGATGAAATGAAGCTAATATTGTCGCGGTCGGCGCAATTGCTCGGACTATACATAGAAGATGCCGCTTTGCTGGAAATTGCTCGTCGGTGCAGGAGAACTCCGCGTATTGGCAACAGACTATTGAAGCGCGTACGAGACGTAGCGCAGGTAGGTGGGCACGACGTAGTTACGAGCAGTGTTGTGGAGCAGACTCTTGAGCTTTTGCATATTGATGAAATGGGGCTTGATATGTCCGATCGTCTGGTACTGTCTACG
>MHHS01000030.1:29354-40456 GCA_001817115.1 Candidatus Andersenbacteria bacterium RIFCSPHIGHO2_12_FULL_45_11b | reverse complement strand
TCTGTGTGATAGCAGGTGCCGGCGTTTTCCAGCGCGCATGGGCAGATGACCCAACCCCGACTCCCGTGCCAACTGCTACGCCTGATTATTCAACCGATATTCATATCAACGAATTTTTACCAGATCCGGTCGGAGCTGATGCGACTGACGAATTTGTTGAATTATATAATGCATCTATCGACCCTGTGGACTTGTCTGGATGGGTTTTATTTAGCAGCAAGTCAGATGGTACATCAATAAAAAGCTTTATAATTTCTGCCGATGTGAGTGTTGCTGCTAAAGACTATGTCGTGTTTTATAGCTCGGAAACTGGCAGTATGTTAGCAAATACAGGTGACCGCGTTGTGAGTCTGATAGACCCGCTTCAAGTAACCCATGAGGCAGCAGCGTATAGCGGCAGTCATACTGGGAAGTCATACAACCGTATGGATAATGGAATGTTTATAGAGAGTGCCATTATAACACCAGGAGCTGCTAATCAGTTCGACCCAACCCCCACGCCAAGCCCTACGCTCACTCCAACTCCAGACCCAACGCCCGTTCCTGTATATTCTGATGCTATTCGGATCAACGAATTTATACCCAATCCCGCTGGCGATGATACGAAATTGGAATTTATCGAGTTGTATAATGCCTCTGAAGACGCCGTTGATATAGCTGGTTGGAAGCTAGACGATATTGCGGATGGTGGAAGTTCCGTATTTACAATACCTCAAGGCGTTGCGCTGTCTGCTCATGGGTATGTTGTTTTTTATAGCGATCAAACAAAGATTGCATTGAACAACGATAGTGATCATGTAAGATTATTGCGGCCAGATGGAGTTGTCCAGGATGATGCGGAGTATGCCAGCAGCAAAGAGGGGTATTCATATAACCATATAGACGGCAGTGATTTTCAGCAAAGCAGCCATACAACTCCTGGGGAAGAAAATATCATTGAGCTCCCAAGTCCAACGCCCACGCCTACCCCTAAAGCAACATCCACACCAAAAATAACGCAAACTTCGACGCCTATAGATTATCAATTTTCAACGAAAATAGTAATTAATGAAATATACCCAAACCCGTCAGATTCAAGTATATTAAACGAGTTTATTGAGCTGAAAAACAACGATAATCGTTCAATATCTCTTGCGGGATGGACGGTTGATGATATCGATGGCGGCAGTAAGCCGTATCACTTTAAAAATACAGATTATATTAAACAGAACCAGTTGTTTATTATTGATAAAAAGACTAGTAATATCGCACTCAATAACGATCATGACAGCGCACGGTTAATTGATCCCGATGGAAAAATCATGGCTTTGGTTTCGTATGAAAAAACATTTGCAGGACAATCGTATAACAGAACGCTTGACGGTTTATATGTTTGGAGCGATGGTGTTACTCCCGGAAAAGAGAACATGATAAGTGTTCAAGAAAAACCATCGCAGACTGTTGCCGCAAAAAAACCGGCAGCAAAAAACCGGTCTGCGCGCGTGGCTGGGGTATCTCGCATCGCTTCCTCCGCAACACCTATTTCACCATCGTATCTTCCTTGGCCGAGCACTGTTGAGAGAGATGTACATGAAAGTATTGCGGGAACTGCAGCGATCCCGAGCCTACAAAATGCCAAGCAGCGGCTTTTTGTTATATTCGGCGCAATGTGTGCAGGTATGCAACTTGCTTCTGGAATTTCACGAAAAGAGAAAATATGGTTTGGGAGAACCTAGATTTTATGATACGAATTGGTGTATGGCATTTCCTCGAAGCGATATACAGGGCAATAAAGTAGTGGTTCTTGGCGGCGGAAATGGCACTTCGCGGTTGCTTCGAGCGCTTTCCCCGTTGCTTGCAGACGGTTCAATCGTTTCGTTGCACGCTCTTGTGCATATGGCAGATGATGGCGGATCAACGGGGCGTCTTCGTGAGCAGTATGAAGTTGGGGCTATGGGCGATGTTACGAAATGTCTATTGGCATTAAGCTCGTTGCAAGGCGATATTCGGGGGGATAAGTTTTTAAAGGCGCTGGAATACCGTTTTGCAAACGGTGATTTTTCTGGACACACATTGCGCAACGTGCTTCTTACGGCGCTTGAGCTTACGAGCGACATAGATGCCGCAATTGCAACATTTGCTCGCGTGCTCCAGGTTCCAAAATATGCTGGTGTAATCCCCACATCTCTTCATGCGTTAACGCAGCAAGTGGTGCTCATGCATGGTGATGAAGAGCGGTTGCTAGGCAGCGGGCAGCACTACATATCTTGGAACGTAAATGTTCAGGAGAATCCAGAATGGAAACCGGGGGATATTCGAGTAGTGTTTGCTGAACAGGGAGAAGCGCTGAATCCTCGCGCTAAAAGAGCCATTGATGCGGCAACGCATATTATTATTGCTCCAGGGCATACGTACGGATCGATTCTTCCAACTCTTGCCTCGCTTTCTCTAGGAGGAGCATCTGCGCTTGCAGAAAATAAAGCACATATTTCTGCTGTTATGACGCTTCTTACAACCCCTTTGCACACCGTTGGGTGGTCTGGAGAAGATTTTGTACGCGTGTATGAGTCGTATATAGGCCGTCCAATTGATTTAGTTGCGGCTAATGTCGGCCGTGTGCCTGCGGGTTTTGTTGCGGGGCAGTCATGGGTTGATTTTACAGAACAGAATCATCCGTACGAATTGCTTCTTAATGACGTTGTTCGCATTGTGGAATCTAAACAAGATCCTCATGACGCTGTTCCTCGCCCAGTGCTTGTGCACGACGATCAGGAAATGCAAAATATCTTTCGCTCATATCTTGAGAAAAAGAACTGATATATACTAAGAGGCATGGTATTTGATCCTGTGGTTTCGGAATCCGAACGGCATCAAGAGCTGGGCGCAAAGCTTGTCACGTTTTCTCAAGGGCAAGAAGAGCGTCTTGCGCAACATCGCGCACAGCAGCTCGGATTGCCGTATATTAATTTAGTCGTATTTCCCATAGATTCGGATGTATTAGAGAAAATTCCTAAAACAGATGCGCTGAATGCAGGTACGATCTTATTTTACAAACAAGGTGCGGATATTCGGGTAGGCGCGGTGAATCCTACGGCTCCCGCTACGATTGCAATGGCCGCGCATATTAAGAAACAGCTGGGGTATGATCCGCATATATATAGCATATCTCAACGAAGCTTAACTGCCAGTATTGCGCGATATAGGCGCGATGCTGCATTAGAATCAGCACCCCAAGATGAACTAAAAATTAACCAGGAACAAGCCGATACATTCGCAACAGAGTTGAAGAACTTGGAGGAGCTGGGAATGCGCATTACCAGCATGCCTCCTACAGAGATTCTTACTGCAATTACCATTAGCGCAGTTCGACTGCGAGCGTCCGATATCCACATCGAGCCAAAGGAGCACAATGCCAGGCTGCGTTTTCGTATTGACGGAGTATTGCAAGATATTGTGCATTTTGATCGAGATGGCTGGGCGCTTATACTATCGCGCGTGAAAGTAATGGCTCGCCTCAAGCTCAATATTCACGATGCTCCGCAGGATGGCAGTTTTGTATTGCGCATCGGTGAAGCAACGTACGATATGCGTTTATCTACATTGCCCGGCGGGTATGGAGAAAATATTGTAATCCGTTTGTTGAACAGGAGCGCGGAGGCGGTTGCGATGGATGAACTTGGAATGAAAGCGCGAGATATGGAAGTAGTGATGGCAGAATTAAAGCGAGTAAACGGGATGATTTTAATTACAGGGCCTACCGGATCTGGTAAAACCACAACGCTAGCATCTTTTTTGCGAGAGGTAAATGTGCAGGGCTCGAAGCTTATTACACTGGAAGATCCTATTGAATATCGCATTGCCGGCATTGAGCAAACGCAAGTCGACGACGATGCAGGGTATACGTTCGCTGCTGGGTTGCGCAGTATTTTACGGCAAGACCCTGATGTTATTATGGTTGGTGAAATGCGTGACGTTGAAACTGCTGAAACTGCTGTCCATGCTGCGCTTACGGGGCATTTGGTATTTTCCACACTTCACACTAATGATGCTGCCGGCGCTATTCCTCGATTGGTCGACATGGGTATTCGGCCGTACGTATTAGCACCTGCTTTAAACTTAGTAATTGCCCAGCGACTTGTGCGCGTGGTATGTACCTCATGCGGGCAAGAATACGATCCTGACCCTGCCTTGCGGACGCAAATAAAAGAATCTATGAAATCGATTCGCAAGGATATTTTTGATCCTGCAATTCTTGATGATCCGGCGCTGCGGCTTATGCGCGCAGTTGGGTGTATGGCATGTGAAAATACGGGATACCATGGCCGATTGGGCGTATTTGAAATCTTTGCTGTTGTTCAAGAGATGAAAGAGCTTATTTTAGAAGGGGTTAGCAGTGCGAATATTCAAAAAGTTGCGTTGGCGGGCGGAATGACCACTATTGCGCAAGATGCATACCTTAAAGTGATTGATAAAAAAACTACGATTGAGGAAGTAGAGCGCGTTTCTCAAGAGTGAAACTGTGGGAGAATCTGCCGTACTTTTTGGATTGCGAGCACCTCAGCTTCTTCTAGGGAAGATGGCGGCAGGGAAACAGTAAGCATGCCATTTTGTTTCTTGGCAGATAATTGCGCTTGGATTTCATCTCGTCTTTTTGCCAAGCCCTTGCCAAGCGTTATGTATATAACATGTTCCTTTGCTTCGTTTTCGCACAAAATAAATGCTGCGTTATACCCAGATATGTTATTTGTCAGCTCGTGCATAATTAGCGGAATTTGAGCTTCAGTGGCTTCGCTCTCGTGAAAATCCAGGGATCGCAAAATGCTCCAGAATAGCTGCCCATGCTCGTCGTGGCGCAGCCGAGCATACGTTCTCCCTGCTATTTTAAGAAGAGATAGCGGTTTTGTTTTTACAAGATGTTGAATAACCACATCCGTCTGTGCGTGCTTGTTCATCAGCTCTGCTGCTAATTGAAATGCGCGAGGAGTGGTTGATGGTTTTTGAAATGACTCTGTAGCTCCCACAATTCCTGCATACAGCACAGTTGCAATGTCTTGATTAATAGCATCTGGTGCGATAGATGTAATAAGCTCGTGGGTAATTTCTGCGATTGATGATGCTGTGATATCTACCACGTTGATAGTTCCGAAATATTCATTTGTCGGCTTATGATCAATGTTGATGATCGGAATATTGTAGAAAAAATCTGCAAATTCGGTAAACGTTTCTCCTAGGTCGGCCAAATCTGATGCGCCAAATAAAATCGCACAGTCGTAGGGGAGCTGCCTCACATGTATTTCTGCGAGGTCTTTTGTGAGGTCTATTCCGCTTGGCAGTGTAATGTGAACTCTCATGCCGCCGGTAATATGTTCCTGCGTAATGCGCTCGATTGATTCAGTGTCTGCAATATCAACTATGAGCGTCGGCTGAATATCTGGCTTCATAGTTATTTGGGATGATCCGGGCAGGAATTGGAGCTCTTCTGGCACATGCGTGGGGCTGATGGAGTAGATGGTTTTTTCGGTATCTTGCAGCAGAGCTAATGAAAGCGCCATCATGGAGGAGAATGCATCAGTAGATGGTTTTTCAGGCACAAAAAGAGCAATGTTCTTAGACCGCTTGATCACTGCCACCGCTTGTTGCATTTCAGGTAAACTCATAGGAAATCTTATTATCCTATCCTGGCTTCAAAAGAAAAGAAACTGTGCAGATGTGGAAAATATATGTACGTATAATAAATCGGTTTAGATAGGCATATGAATGATCGTATATAATTATTATTAAGTGTCCGATTACGAATAATTCTAGATTTCAGACCATGAACACAAAATATATTCATTATATATTTGCAGATTGCGAAGAAGGTGTAGTAATTTCCCTTCTCCCTTGAGATAGGGAGAAGGAGGGGATGAGGGTGAAATCAATTCCGCCTTCGGCGGGAGCTGTCTGTGAAGAAAGCTTTTTTTAAGCACTATATTATAGCTCAACAAAGCTATAATTAAAGAATCCCCCAGTATTTATAGTTGACAGAATAAAATAATAGGAGTATAATGTTTGTATGTAGTTCCACTTGATCTTTTCAATTCAAGCACGTATTTGCCACAGCAGAAAGCCGTTATAGCGGACGTTTCTCTGCTGTGGCAAAGCAATTGTTGCTTTTCCTATCTGCTATGTTGGCAGCAGCATGTAAGTTCGCAACGCGTTCAAATGAACATGTTGTAATGCAAAGGGAACACGTCATGAGCGACACGTTCGGTATGTCAGTTCGCCAAGCTGCGGAATTCGATCACGCTTGCGAGAGAAATGGCGTTACGCCGGCAGATGTGAAGGTGCTGTCGAGCGGTAGCATGCTCGCCCGCATCCTCCCTGTGCTTCGGGGATGTGCTGAAATCACTGTGGTGACGCACATCATCGATTGCGACGCAGATCCTGCCATCCCTTACAACGGATGGACGGTGGAGCAGCACGTGAAGCGCGGAAAAGTGCAGTGGGATCCGTCCCAGTACAGGCTGCATCTGCAGCCAAGTCAGCAGAAAGGCAGCTCTGTGCAAGGTTACAAGCTCCGCGAGGAACTCGCCGACCTGCCCACAGCAAACGCCAACCTGTTGGATTACCTGCTGGAGCATCCGCAGCTGATCCCTGAAGAGTGGAAGAAAGATGAAAACGGAAACATCCGCTACATCTTCTTCTGGAGTACGGTATATCGCAACTCTGTTGGCCGCTTGTGTGTCCGCTACCTCTGTTTCAGTGGAGGCCGCTGGCAGGCCTACTACGACTATCTCGGCAGTCAGTTCGGTGGCGAGCTTCTGTCTCTCGTGCGTGCAAGCTAGTCCTTGAACGCTTAGAGCTTTAGATCTTTTTAGATCCTTTGCTCTTCGTACTTAGCCCTCTCGTTTTTCCAAACGAATGGGCTATTTTTTTACATGATACACTTACAGGCATGGCAAAACGGCAAAAATTGGCAATAATCGATGCGCACGCCCTTATTCATCGTGCATACCATGCGCTGCCGCCGATGAGTACGGAGGAGGGGGTACCTACGAATGCTGTATACGGATTTACGACAATGCTGTTGAAGATGATCGCTACTCTAAAGCCCACTCACGTAATCGCAGCGTTTGATATGAAGGGGCCGACGTTTCGGCATGAAAAATACGCAGATTATAAGGCGCATCGCAAGGTGACTCCGGATGATTTGATTGTACAGTTCGATATTGTTCGCGATGTGGTGCGAGCATTTTCCATCCCAATTTTTGAGAAACAAGGATTCGAAGCGGACGATATTATAGGAACTCTTGTGAAAAAACTGGAAGAGACTATTCCTATCGTAGTGGTAACGGGAGACATGGACACGCTCCAATTAGTATCCGACCGAACGTCTGTATTTACCTTAAAACGAGGGATATCGGATACAGTGCTATATACTCCGGAATTAGTGAAAGAAAAGTATGGGTTCGACCCTCAGTATATTCCTGACTATAAGGGTTTAGCAGGCGACCCTTCCGACAATATTAAAGGGGTTGCGGGTATTGGTGCGAAGACTGCAAAGGATTTAGTGGGCGCATATGGACCCCTTGAAAATATATTCAAGCACGCCGAAGAGCTTCCGGCGCGAGCTCAAAAAATGATTATCGGTCATGAGGAAGATGCGCTGTTTAGTCGACAGCTTGCCGTAATTCATCAGGACGTTCCAGTAGACATCGTATTAGACGACGCCTTGTTCGTGGCGTACGACGAGAAGAGAGTTCGCGAGGTGTTTCAACACCTCGGATTCAGAAGCTTAATTAATCGTTTGCCGAAAAGTCAAGATGGGTTTCAGCCTACGCTCGGGCTGAGTAATGGGGAAGAGGTTGCTCTGCCGGCTGGATATAAAATAGCTCTATCAAGCGACGAACAACTTGATCTGCAAGAAACGCTCAAGCATTCTGGCGTTATTGCCTTTGATACGGAAACTGACGGATTAGGAGGAAGAACCAGCCCGATTATCGGAATGAGTTTTGCTGCTCACGTAGATTCCAAAATACGCGCTTGGTATGTTCCGGTCGATGCGACATCGGTGCTGGCCTGGAAAGAATTTTTAGAGGATTCTCGTATCTTGAAGACGGGGCATAATTTGAAATACGACATGGAGGTGCTGGCGCAGTCGGGCATTCATCTTCAGGGCATAGTATTTGATACGATGCTTGCCAGCTACTTGCTGCGGCCGGGCGTTCGAAGTTATGGCATGGATGATCTTGCAGAAGAATATTTAGGATATACTCCCATTCCGATTACTGATTTGATCGGATCTGGAAAAAACCAAAAAAGCATGCGCGATGTTCCGCTCCCGGAGCTTGCCAGGTATGCCGCGGAAGATGCGGACGTATCGTTGCGTTTGTACGATTTTTTCCTGCCGAAATTGCAAGAAGAGAAATTGGCAGATGTGTTGCGAGAAATCGAAATTCCATTAGTAGAAGTTTTGGTGCATATGGAAATAACGGGTGTTGCTCTTGATGAAAAAGTTCTCAAAAAATTAAGTAGGAAGGTCACTGATCGGATTAGTATCATTGAACAACAAATATGGTCGCATGCGGGGTCGCAGTTTAATATCGATTCGCCGAAACAGCTTCGCGATATTTTATTTCAAACATTGCAGCTGCCTACGGTCGGAATTAAAAAAACGCAGTCGGGGTTTTCTACGGCAGCAGATGAATTGGAAAAACTGATGGATGCTCATCCCATTGTTGCCTTGCTTTCTGAATATCGTGAACTCTCCAAGTTGAAAAATACGTACTTGGATGCCCTGCCGCCAATGATTGAACCGAAAACGGGAAGGGTATATGCAACATTTAATCAAACGATTGCCGCCACGGGCAGGCTATCCTCTTCGAATCCTAATTTACAAAATATTCCGATACGCAGCGAGTTCGGGCAGGAGATTCGTCGAGCATTCGTAGCGCGCCAAGGGTTTGTGCTCGTGAAAGCAGATTATTCGCAGCTGGAGTTGCGCATCGCAGCGCATGTTGCGCAGGATGAAAAATTCTTAGCAGCATTTCGAGCGGGGGAAGATATTCATAAATCTACTGCTGCGTGGGTATTTTCTGTTCCGGTGAGCGAAGTTACAGACGATATGCGCCGCCAAGCGAAAACACTGAACTTCGGTGTTTTGTACGGTATGGGAGCACAGAGCTTTGCGCGCACTGCGAAGGTGAGCGTTGAAGAAGCGAGATCTTTTATTGACCGGTATCAAATGCAATATAGCGGTATTACAAAATGTATTCAGAAAACAATCGACGATGCTCGCGCTTACGGATATGTGGAAACAATGTTCGGGCGCAGGCGCTATATTCCTGAGATACAATCGAATAATCCAGCGATTCGCGCCGGCGCAGAGCGTGCAGCATTTAATTTTCCTATTCAGGGTGCGGAGGCTGACATTCTTAAAAAGGCAATGATCGCATTGCACGCGCGCATATGCGAAGCGTATGCAGCAAGCGCCATAGTTCTCACCGTGCATGATGAACTAGTATGCGAAGTTCGGGCTGGTGATGCGGCGCAATTCGCACGAGACATGAAGGCGATTATGGAGGGTGTTATTGTGCTTGATGCGCCGCTTATAGCAGATGTTGGCATCGGGAAGAACTGGGGCGATATTCAGGGAGTTGCATAACTGGTATACTTGCCGATATATGTCGGTAGAACGTCGCATCGGAGGGGAGCGCGAGTCGTTGATTTTTCGCGACCCTGAACACGCTAACGAGTTTCAAGAGTCGTTTGAAAGGCGTGTTCAACATGAATCGATGAAGGGCGCAAAAAGAGAAAGGGAATTAATGGGAGACGAGCTGGTAAAAGTATTTGAGCAAGAGGGGGTCGGCGTTACTCCTGTTCGGGAGCCGTGGGAGCATTCACAAGAGGAGCACCAGGAAGCTCAGCATTTGGTAGACGTTGCATTTTCCAGCGGACTTGATGCTGCGCTCAAGCAAGCGCACGAAAGCGCACATTTTCCTCGGAATATTGATTTATTGCACGATGCGCTCACGGGCGCGCTGTATGACGCTGTCGTTGTATCGCGAGTGAATACGCACCATCCTTCACCGCTTGTTCTTGTTGGAATACTCGGCATATTTATTGGAGTGCTCATGGCTATTGTGATATTTGTATATTCTTTATGATATTTGTATTCGGAATACTCCTGTTGTTTGTAGTTATGAGCGTGCTGTGCATAGGGGCGTATGCATTGTTGAAGCATGTTCAGATGCAAGCGCGGATGTCTCGCAGCCTCGACATCCAAATGCTTCAAGTATTGCTTCCAAAAGATATGCATAATGAGGACAGGGAAGAAGGGATTGGACAATCTATTAAAGAGCGGATCGCAGTTGCGGAGCAATTTTTATCAACACTGTCTGCCTTGCCCATCCCTTTTCTTGAAAGCGTGATATACGGCAAGCCGGTGATTGTGTTTGAAATTACGATTATGCCGAAGCATGGGATTGCATTTTTTGTCGGGTCGGAACGCAAATATGTGCATCATTTGGAAAAACAGATATATGCGCATTATCCTGAAGCGGAGGTTCGTGTTGCTCCGGAGTTTACAGTATTTGAGGAAGGGGACACGATTCGCGTAGCGAGCTTGCAGCTTCGAAAAAAAGACTATCTTCCTATTGCTACCTATAAAGAACTTGAGGTTGACCCCATGCAGCCGCTTACTGGAGCATTGGCAAAAATGCAGCGTACCGATAGCGCGATTATTCAATATATTTGCACGCCAGCTTCTACGCGCGAATCTGCAAGGGCCCGTCGCGCAACAAAACAAACAGTCTTAGGCAAGCAAAGCGACGTTGCAAGCTCCTCGTTTCGCATTTCATCTATTTTTTCGCTGCTGACAACGTCTCAATCTGACCGTGATGCCGAAGAGCAGCGTGCAAGCAAGATGACAACGCGAATGCAGCAGCGCATTGAATTAGTGGAGGCAAAAATGGCTCAGCAGCAGTTTGCCGTCAATATTCGAATCGGCGTATCTGTTGAAAACAAAGACGATGCAGAGCGGGTGTTCTATGCACTCACGTCTGCTTTTTCTCAGTATGATTTCCCAGACTTAAATCAGCTTGCGGTGCACGAGCCGCGGCAGAGCAGAAGCACTGTTGAGC
>MHHS01000030.1:11351-29338 GCA_001817115.1 Candidatus Andersenbacteria bacterium RIFCSPHIGHO2_12_FULL_45_11b | reverse complement strand
ACAGAGCTTGCGTCGCTCTATCACTTTCCACTTCCTACAACATCAACTCCGAATATCGTATGGCGCGGAGCAAAGTCAGCGCCGGCTCCAAACAATCTTCCGCAAGAAGGCGTGCTGTTGGGGAATAATGAGTATCGGGGAGTGGTAACGCCTGTACACATAACGGAATCTGATCGCCGTAGGCACACGTATGTGCTTGGACAGACTGGAACAGGAAAAACAACAATGTTTTTGCAAATGATTATTCAGGATATTCAAGCGGGCAGAGGTGTTGGAGTGGTGGATCCGCATGGAGACTTGATTGCAGATATTCTCAACCATATTCCCCAAGAGCGAATGCAGGATGTTGTATTGTTTGATCCACGAGACAAAGACCGCCCGCTTGGATTTAATATTCTAGAATCATTAAATCAGGAACAGCGCGATTTAGTAGTAAATGAGGTGGTTCAAATACTGCAAAAACTTGCTGCAAGAATGAATCCGGAATCTATCGGACCGATGTTTGAGCATTATTTACGCAATGCTCTTCTGGCTTTGGTAGAAGATTCGGAAGCTACGCTTTTGGATGTCCCTCGAATGTTTGTAGATGATGCATTTCGATCGAAGATTCTTGCGCGGGTTACGAACCCTGTCGTATTGCAATTTTGGAACCAGGAGTTTGCCCAGTCGCAGCGTGGGCAGATGTCGGCTGATATGCTAAGTTATATTATCAGCAAGCTTGGAAGATTCATCAGCAACGACACGGTGCGGAATATTATCGGGCAGGCGAAATCTTCGTTCGATGTGCGAGAAATTATGGATCAGAAAAAAATCCTGCTTTGCAACCTTTCAAAAGGAGAGCTTGGCGATATGAATTCAGATTTGCTTGGTTTCGTGTTGGTTTCAAAAATTCAAATTGCAGCACTTAGCAGGTCGAATGTGCCCGAGGAAGAGCGCAATGATTTTTACTTGTACCTAGATGAATTTCAAAATTTCACCACCGACAGTATTGCTACCATCTTGTCGGAAGCGCGAAAGTATCGTTTGAATTTGCATTTAGCGCATCAGTTCATCAAGCAGTTAGACGAGCCGATTCGCGATGCGGTGTTTGGCAACGTAGGAACAATTATCTGCTATCGTATCGGAGTTGAGGATGCGGAGTTTATGGAAAAACAATTTGAGCCGGTGTTTGCGCAATACGACCTAGTGAATTTGCGCAGGTTTACTGCTGTAGTGCGGCTGCTTGTGCACGGTACTCCGGAGCGTCCTTGCAGTATTGCGGTGCCGATGCCCCAAGTGTTCGGTGATGCAGCGCTTGCGGATCGCATACGTGCATACTGTCGCGACACCTATGGCAGGTCTCGGGTTGATGTTGAGCGAGAAATTACTACTCGATATATCCCGGAAAATTCTTCGGAACAAAGCGACAAACAATCGCCAGATACATATATGAGCGAATCGCTTTTTGATATCGGATAGGTGATTGAGGTATTATAAAGAAGTCATTTTATTTTATAGCATAATTATCATGTCTGAAGAAGTAGATCACATTCCTAGTCCCGTTCCGCAAAAAAAGCCAGTTGTTCCGATCGGTGTGGCGATCGCAGCGGGAGTTCTTATTATTGCAGTCGGCGCATATGCCGGATTGCAGGCCCGCTCTCAGAAAGCGAGCGATGATGCAGCGCATGGTAATCTTCCGCTTGGGCAAACCAAGCCAGTTGCAGCAACTCCGGATGTAGTAAATCGAGACACGAGCGGGTTGTCTGGTATGCCATGCGAGCATCCGAATCGTCGCCCTATTGGCGTTATGGTGGCGGGAGACCCGATTAATCGGCCAATTTCAGGATTTTCTGCTGCAGATATGGTGTTTGAAGTTCCTGTTCTTGTGAGCGATGTTACGCGTCTCACGGCTGTGTATCAGTGCGGAGAACCTACGGAAATAGGTTCCGTGCGTTCTGCGAGGCATGATTACTTGTTCTTGCTTGATGGTATTGATGGAATTATGGCGCACTGGGGCGGAAGTTATTGGGCACTGAATCGTATTGCCGCGGGGGAATTCCAGACCATCAATGCACTTCAGAATCCTAATAATGCATTTTTTCGCAAATCAAATCTTCCTGCACCGTACAACGGTTTTACGACATATGCCAGGCTGTGGGATACGTTGCAGAAGCTTGGGTACCGCGCGGAAACGCAGTTTAAGGGATACGATTTCAAGGATGATGCATCTCTCGACCAGCGTCCTGCAGGAGGAACGCTTACGGTCGGCTGGCCGGGGGCATTTAAGGTAAGTTACGAATACAATCAAACAACTAATCGATATGAGCGATATTGGGCTGGGGTGAAGCAATTTGACGGTGCAGACAAACGGTTAATTGCACCAAGCGCAGTTGCGATTATGAGTGCAACAAACGAGTATGCGGACGGCCCTGGAGGGTACAACGATATGGGAATTGAAGGATCTGGCAACCTAGCGGTATATCAAGATGGGAAGGTAATAAATGGAAAATGGGTGAAGAATGAGTTAGATAAGAAAGACCCGATACACTTCCTAGATGCACAAGGAAATCCAATTACGTTTACTCGCGGACAAGTTTGGGTGATGGCCGTTGAGCCTACGATATCGGTGACGTGGACTGCGAAGTAGCATGATCCGATACTTCTTCGGTGAAGACATATTAAGTTCTCGAGGAGCGATTACTGCGCTGGCGCATGAGCTGCACGCGCAGATTCGCTTTGTTGATGAAAGTGATATCCATGCTGCATCCGTTGAAGGGGTGATAGATAATGCTCGAGGATCCCTATTCAGCAAAATGCTTGTGGTGTTCCGCGATCCCATTTCATATTCCGAGCAGAGCAGGGAGCAGCTTGCAGCGCATTATTCGTCATCTGCAGATATCGTGTTTTGGGAACGAGGGAACCCTGATGCAAGGATATTGCTGCATAAGCTGTTGAAAAAACATGCGAACGTTATGCAGTTTCAAAAACTTACTAGTATGGACCAGGGAGCTGCATGGGTTGCTGCATATCTTCGCGAGCATGCCGATACTGATAGCGCCAGCATGTCGCGAGATGCGATGTTGCTGCTGTTGCAGCGAGTTGGGTTTGATACATTTGCGCTTGCGTCGGAACTGCAGAAGTTGCTGGCATATCACGTTCCAATTTCGCGTGCAGATGTAGAAAATATCGTTCCAGAAAGAATGGCGGGCGAAGCGAGCGCATTCCCGCTGCTGGACGCTATAAGCGTAAAAAACAGCAAGGCTGCCATAGCGCAGCTGCAATCCATGATTACAAGCGGCGCATCGGAGCGATTTATTATATCGATGATTGCATATCAATATCGGCTGCTGCTAGCTATTCGCATGGGAATGGACCAACGTATCGACGCCGCTCACATTTCCCGCGTTGCAAAACTGCATCCTATCGCGGTGCAAAAGGCTGGTTCTCTTGCGCGCAGGTTTTCAATGTCTGCAATTCAAGAAGCGCTCGTCCGTATTGCAGGCACGGAGCGAGCTATGAATTCAAATAAAACAATGGACGCGCGGTCCATTGTTACAATGCTCGTAAGTAGTTTGACGGTGTAAGAGTTTCCCCTCCTTACGAAGGAGGGGTTAGGGGAGGTTATTTGCTTGCTACTGTAGCTTTTTGAATTTTTCGGAGCCCTGATTTCCTGCGGGCAGCTTCGTTCGGATGAATCACGTTTCTGCGAGCAGCGCGGTCAAAGACGCTCTCTGCCTTTGCGATTTCAGAGGCTACAAGAGAAGCGTCTTTTGCAGCAATTGCTTCGCGGATGGCTTTTTTCGCCTCGCGTACCTTTTTTCTCCATGCATCATTAATAGCACGTCGTCGGGCGTTTGTTCGTAGAGCTTTCTTTCCAGCAGATAGTTGTGGCATGAAGGGAAGTATGGCAAAACGGTAGGGGAATGTCAAACATTAGGTATTAGCTTGTAGCTTTTAGCTTGTAGGGCGCCGTATTTACCTTCCCCCCAATTGGGGGGAAGGAGGGGATGGGGGCAG
This sequence comes from Candidatus Andersenbacteria bacterium RIFCSPHIGHO2_12_FULL_45_11b, assembly GCA_001817115.1. GTDB lineage: Bacteria > Patescibacteriota > Andersenbacteria > UBA10190 > UBA10190 > HO2-45-11b. The sequence goes on along the minus strand of MHHS01000030.1, from coordinate 25,342 downwards.
GTTAGGTGCGCTGTAATCTGCCCTTCTCCTAACGGGGAAGTTACAGGAATATTTTTTTGGATTTGATAAAAGGGGATTCGGATTGTCGGATCCCGATGCCGAAAACGTGATTATTGCGATCTAGCAATCGAATGGGGGTGTTGATAGGAATATTTTTCGTCATTTCCACTTCCCTGCCATTTTTTAATTTTGCGACATTGGAATCTGAAAACGAAATTGACGGTAAATGCTCGGTCAATTGTTCGAGCGGTATAAGAACACTATTTATGTTCTCTGGAAGACTTTGAATTTCATGCGCGTGTTCAATATGAAAATTTCCGATTGTTGTGCGCTGGAGCTGGGAGCAATATCCGCCGGTATTTACCATGCTCCCGATATCTCTTGCTATAGATCTAATATACGTCCCCGTACTGCAAGTTACTAAAATAGTTAGTGTTGGATATGAATAGTTTTCTAAAATAATGTCATGAATTTTTATATTTCGAGGCTTTTGTTCGACTAGCTCCCCTTTTCGGGCTAGTTCATACATTTTTTTGCCTTTTATTTTTATTGCGGAGTAGTTTGGCGGAATTTGGGTGGTTTGGTGTTTGATGCGGTCGAGTGCGGCGAGGATTTGGGCTTGAGATGGCGTAGACGCCGCTCCCACCCCCTCTAGCTCCCCCTCGGGCAGGGGGAGAAAACGACGGCGAATACCCCTCCTTACGAAGGAGGGGTTAGGGGAGGTTAGTCGTTGTCCCGTCGCATCGTCCGTATCCGTATTCGCACCGAGTGTTATTTCTGCGTGATACGTTTTTGGCAGCAGGTGCAGTTCGTCTTGCAGTCGAACGGCGTTGCCAATAAGTACAAGCAGTACTCCTGTTGCAAAAGGATCCAGCGTGCCGCTATGCCCTAGTTTTACGCCCTGTAATTGCGGAAGCTTGCGAAGGCGATAAATAACGTCATGTGACGTTATTCCAGCTGGCTTGTTGATTATAAGTGCTCCCTTCATGTAGTATTGTTGTATGTCAAAATCAGCATTAATAACAGGGATAACCGGGCAAGATGGTTCATATCTTGCAGAGCTTTTATTAGAAAAAGGATATGTGGTATATGGGCTGGTGCAGCGAAGCGCTAATTACCAGTTTGAAAATATCGAACACATTTTACAAGATATTCATGTTCTCACTGGCGACTTAGGCGATTCCTCATCAATCATGCGCGCTGTGAAGGAGTCTCGGCCGGATGAAGTGTATAACCTCGCTGCTCAATCATTTGTAAAAGCCAGTTGGGATATTCCGGAACTTACGGGCGATGTTGCTGGCGTCGGTGTGACGCGCGTACTTGAAGCAATTCGCATATTGGCTCCGGAGGCTCGATTTTACCAGGCGAGCAGTTCCGAGATGTTCGGAAAGGTGTTGGAGGTTCCGCAAAAAGAAACGACTCCATTTTACCCAAGAAGTCCGTATGGCGTATCAAAAGTATATGGGCACTATGCGACGGTCAATTACCGGGAAAGTTTTAACTTGTTTGCATGCTCTGGAATTTTATTTAATCATGAATCTCCTCGCCGAGGCCGTGAGTTTGTGACCAGGAAAATTGCAAACGGTGTTGCGCGCATTAAAGCGGGGTTGGATCAAAAATTGTATATGGGAAATACTGATGCAAAGCGCGACTGGGGATTTGCCGGAGATTATGTTCGTGCAATGTGGCTGATGCTGCAGCAAGAAACCCCGCAGGACTTTGTGGTAGGAACCGGCGAAACGCATTCAGTGCAAGAATATCTTGAGCTGGCATTCGGGCACGTCGGGCTGCGCTGGCAAGATTATGTGGAGCAAGATGAGCGATTTTTGCGCCCGGCGGAAGTTGATGAGTTGATTGCAGATCCGTCGAGAGCAAAGAAGGCTCTTGGATGGGAGCCAAGCATTTCTTTTCCAGAGCTCGTATCTATGATGGTTGAATCAGAATTGCAGATCATACAGAAACACACTTCGTAGAGCTACGCACATGGCATCCCCTTCAATTCTCATTACTGGCGCGGGGGGGTTTGTCGGCAGCTATCTTATAAAGGAACTGCAAACGCGTGCAAGTTGGGAACGGATTATAGGCATAGATAAAGAAATAGATTCTATCCCCGATTCTGTTGTCAGGCACAAAGTGGATATTGCAGATTCGGAAACATACGTTTCGATTATTGCATCGGAGAAGCCAACCTGGATTATTCATTTAGCAGCAATCAGTTCTGTCGGGTTTGCAATAGAGCATCCAGATATTACTCGAGCAGTAAATGTAGATGGAACAAGAACGCTTCTGGAACGCACTCGAAGTATTTCCCCAGACACGAAATTCCTTGTAATCAGCAGCGCTGATATATACGGGCATGTTGATGGGCAGCCGCTGCGGGAGCTTCCGCTTGCAGATTGCCACCCCGCGAATCCATATGCAGAGAGCAAGCTGGCAATGGAGCAATTAATCGAAAAAGATCACAGCGATGTCTGTATTCGAGTGCGGCCATTTCCCCATATTGGCCCCGGGCAAAAACAAGGGTTTGTGACCGCAGATTTTGCATCACAGATTGCGGCTATTGAGCGTGGAGAACAAGAACCCACTATGCTAGTCGGCAGCTTAGATACTATTCGCGACTTTACCGATGTGCGCGATGTTGTGCGCGCATATTGCCTGCTATTAGAAAAAGGCGAATTGGGAAACGTGTACCATGTAGCGAGCGGGAAAGGAACTGCAATCGCTGATATATTGCATGAATTAGTTTCATATAGCAGTGTATCTATTGCTATCAAGCAAGATGAGAAGCGTGTGCGGCCGTCTGACAACCCAGTGATAATCGGCGATGCAACAAAGCTATATAAACAAACCCTCTGGAAACCAGCTATTTCACTTTCGCAATCGCTGCGTGAGATTTTGGATTATTGGCGAAAAAGCGAATAAGCACCGTACTGAGCGATTTTTTTCCATCGGGGCTGAATTTGAAGATTTGGGAATGCGGCGAGTTCTTGCGGGCCGACGAGGATGTATTGCGGGGTTTTATTAGCAATTGTTTGCGACGATCCAGTATAAAATTCTTTTATTTCTGCTTCGCGTACCCAAGGGGAAACACCGTGGCTCCATATATGAGCAGGGTATCCTAGAAACAGCAGCTTTCCTGCAAGTACTGCTGGAGAGTTGTGCACAGATGCTGTTGCGATAGGCGTTTGCGGCGGTACATACCCCTTCATATATTGTGCAAAAACCATTGCTGCCCTATCCCATTCTTGCCATGTAGTTGCGGTGGGTAAGCTCAATTTCCATATATCAAGTACACCAGAGCCTGTTTGCAGCAGGAGAAATATAATAAGAATAGGGCGAAGGTATATTGCGCGGTTGCGCATATTCCACAAGTTCATAAAAAGCCATGCGATGCCTGGAAGAATAAAGAGGAGCCAGAAGACGAGAATTTTAAAATTATCCCATGCCCAAGGAGCAAAGAGGAATATATTTGCAGCGGCAAATAGGAATGATCCCGCAATTGCGAGCGCTTTTACGTGGTTTTTAAGTTTTGTGAAAAAAAGAAGAATGCTTGCGGGGATGAAAATCCCAGTATTTTGCAGCCAGAAGAGGAAAAAGTTATGATCCTCTTTCATCCAACCGGGCGCAAGCCGCAAAAAAGACCCGGAGGACGCGCTGCCATGCGCGTAGAAAAAAAGTTCTGGAATTCCGAGCAAGAGCGCGGGGATAAAAAAATGCACCCAGTATTTTTTTATCGGGTTTGTGATAATAAGCGCCACGATTCCTGCGGCAAGCGCAATACACGCATGCGCATGAAAGAGTGGGAGCATGCCGGCCAATATTCCCGCAATAATTGGCGCATGTTTTCTTTTGATATTTGTGGGGTGGAGCAAGATGAGCGTGCAAAGTACGATAGGCAGCCCAAAAAGCATTGCGCGCTGCGGCAGCAGTAGCGACGTTGTGGGGTTTAAAAAGTTAAACCCTGCAGCATCTCCTCCTACTCCAGAATAGTCGCGGTTGGGCAGGTGCGTGAAAAAGTGGATAAGTCCCCCGTTGCTTTGCTGTGCGTCAGTAAATATGCGCGTCCAGCCGAACGTTGCGCCACCAAATAGAAATAGCAGCAGGACAAGAATGCCCGCTCCACGAGATCTTCCGTACAGTTTGCCGAAATGGTACAGAAGAAGAATGATTAGCGGTATAAGAAACATCGCGGGCAGATTCATGCTCGGGGCAATTGATGAGCCGATAAGTATCATTGCAGAACTTATGAAGTTGGAAAGAAAAGGATACGTAAGATTCGTTCCGGCAAAAATGGGGTCTTGGACTGGCAGCTTTTTTGTATCTGCCAACTCCATAATCAGTGCAGTATGCCAGCCTATATCCCCGTACGCGTTTATAATTCCGGTGTATAAGCCGTCAGGCCTCTCTATAAGGAGTTTTGATCCGATAATTGCAAAGAGGATGGATGCAAGCAGAAGAATGAATGCGGCATGCCAATCAGTTGATGTGCGCGTGTTTGTATTTCTATGAAAAAGCAACAGTGCAATACCTTCGCACATAAAGCCGAGTAATGTAATCCAGATTATAATCGGATGCAGTGGAATTATATGGGCGATGTAGTACAGGAATGTTCCAAAAGCAGCTATGCCGAGCATTGAGCCGATTGCAATGTGTGTTGTTGTCTCTGAAGATATTCGCATCCGTATTACTGTTATAATTCCGGCTAGCGCTGGAATGAGCAGCGTGATTGTAGCAATGAGCCATTGGTATATCATAGGAATATGGGTAGTATAACCTTTTTTGGCGGAGCTGGGAGTGTTACTGGGAGTAAACATCTTATTGAAGTTGCAGGCAAAAGAATTTTGTTTGATTGCGGGACGTTTCAGGGATTGCCAGATGTTCGTGAGCGCAATCGTGCATTTTCATTTCCGCCGGAGTCGATTGATGCAGTAGTGCTATCGCATGCCCATTTAGACCACTGCGGAATGCTCCCCCTTCTCGTAAAGCGCGGGTTCAAGGGGAATATTTTTGCAACTGGGGCTACGAAGGATGTTGCCGCCCGAATGCTTGAGGATATGGCTGGTATTGAAATGCAAGACGCGGAATACCGTATGGCGCATCATATTGGATCTCCCGACGATCGCATCCCTCTTATTACTTTAGAAGATCTTCCCGAGGTAATGAATCGTTTTGTAGCGGTTCCGTATGCTCGAGATTCGGACACGTGGCATGAAATTATTCCCGGAGTGCACATAAAGCTATACGACGCAGGCCACATTTTAGGTTCTGCTGTGATTGTTTTGCAGTATGAAGAAAACGGAAAGATGCATGTAATCGCATATACAGGCGACATGGGGCCGATGGGCGTTCCATTGCTTCACGACCCAGAAATTCCCAAAGAGCCAGTTGAAACACTTCTTATGGAGAGTACATATGGGAACAGGACTCATTTGCCGCTTGATGAAGCTAAGAAGAAATTAGCGGAAGCAATCATAAAAGTATGTGACAGAGGCGGGGTGATGGTCGTACCGGCATTTTCTCTTGGTCGAACACAAATGTTGGTCTATATCATACACGCGCTAGTGGATAGCGGGGCGATTCCGCGATTTCCAATATTTGTAGATTCGCCTTTAGCTAAAGACATCACGGAAGTGTATCGAAGACATGCTGATGTATATGATACAGAAACGCGCACCGATTTTTCTCGAGAGGGCGACCGTCCGCTTGCGTTTCGTAATCTCACCTATATTCATTCTCCTCAGGAATCAAAGCAGTTGAATACTAAGAAAGGCCCATTTATGGTTATTTCTGCATCTGGGATGATGACTGCGGGGAGGGTGGTGCATCATTTGCGTCACAGAATCAGCGATCCAAATAACGCCCTATTTATTACGGGGTATCAAGCGCGCGGAACTACGGGGAGAATGATATTATCTGGTGCGAAAAATATCGAATTGCACGGGCAATGGTTTCCTGTTCGGGCAGAGATATGCTTATTTAATGAATTTTCTGCGCATGCTGATCAGGGGCAGCTGGTGCATTTTGCGGAGCAGCTTCCCCATCTTCAACGCATTGCTTTGGTGCACGGAGAGGAGCAGGAGGGCAAGGCCTTAGCGCAGGCGCTTGCACGCAGCATGCCGAAAGTACATGTAAAATATCCGCATGAAGGGGATACTATTTCTTCCATCTAGGATTATCTGGGTGCCATTGGCTGTTGTGCTGCCCTGCTTTTTGAATATTTTCCTCGTGCTTTTCTATGCGCAATGGTTTATCTTTTCCGGTAAAGCGGTTTGCGAGCAGAACTCCGACTACAAACCCAGGACCAAATCCGATTACGAAATAAATAAATATAAAGGAAATGCTTTTGAGTATCGCTGCCAGTGTTGCCAGAAAAGTGCTGTCCATATGCTAAAACCTTACCTTTCCGCCCCAAATTAAAATGGTTGTAAGTACATACCCCAAGAGGACTCCGAGTAGGAAGAATGCTCCCCATAATATGAAGTGGTCTAATAATTGCACCATAAGTATATGATACATAGTGTACAGTATATGCAACCCTATGTTGATCGACATTTCTCGCCCTATCCACTCCAATATGGCGCTCTATCCGAATAACCCGGCGGCAGTATTAGAGTCCGTACAAACAGCAGCAAATAATCAAAGCGGGCTTACGCGCATTGCGCTCGGGTCTCATGCTGGAACACATATCGATGCTCTGGCGCATATTGCAGCTGAAGGGTCTGGAATCGAGGCATTTCAACTTGAGCAATATATCGGACATGTTGATGTAGTGGAAATTCCTTCCAACATAACAACTATTACCGCCCAAGATATTCCAAAAACAACGGCACATAGGATTATTTTTAAAACTGCCAATTCTAGGCACCCTATTGATAATTTTCGGCCTGATTTTACAGCTTTGGATGAAAGCGCCGCACAGGAGTTGATGAATAGAGATATCGTGCTCGTTGGCATTGATGCGTTATCGATTAAAAAGAAAGGCATGCGCGACCGGGTGCACGAGATATTGCTGCATGCAAATGTTGTTATTTTAGAGGGCTTGTACTTGGCAGGGGTTGAGGCGGGGCAATATCAGCTCATATGCCTGCCGCTATCTATTGCGCACATTGATGGCGTGCCTGCGCGCGCAGTACTTGCTCCATTAACGGAAGCGCTCTAAACTGCACCATATGCAAATTTCGCCGCTTATTGTAGGGAAAAGAATAATTGGCCCAGGTGCGCCGACGTTTATTATTGCAGAGGCGGGGCTTAACCATAACGGGAGCGTGCAGCGCGCAATGGAGCTTATCGATGCTGCTGCGGATGCCGGTGCAGACGCAGTAAAGTTTCAAAAAAGAAATCTCGCAGAGGTGTATCAGCAGAAAATACTGGATAATCCAAATAGCGCAGAGCAAAAATATCAGTATCTTATTCCTCTCTTGAAGGAATTTGAGTTATCTGATGATGCATATCTAGAGTTGGAAGCGTATGCCGAAAAACGAGGAATAATTTTCATGGTTAACCCATGGGATAAGAAAAGCTGCGATATGATCGAGGAACTTCTCCATGTGCCCGTGTATAAAGTAGGGTCGCCCGATTTTACGAATAATGAGCTGCTTGAATATATTGCCCATACGAAAAAACCGATGATCGTATCTACTGGTATGGCTCAGGAGGAAGAGATAGAAAAAGGGGTAGCGTTTATCAAGTCGCTGAATGTTCCGTTTGCTATCTTGCATTGTAACAGCACCTACCCCGCTCCGTTCCAAGAAATAAACTTAAAATATATGGACGTACTGAACAAATATGGTGTTCCAGTTGGGTATTCTGGGCACGAACGCGGAATTGCGGTGTCTATCGGCGCCGTTGCGCGCGGTGCGACTATTATTGAACGGCATATTACGACGGATAGAAATTTAGAAGGTCCGGATCATAAAGCATCTTTGCTCCCTCTTGAATTTAAGGATATGGTTGCGGGGATACGAGAAGTTGAGCTGGCGATTGGGGATGCAAAAAAACAGTTATCTCGCGGTGAAATTATGAATCGGGAATTATTAGCAAAAAGTGTGGTTGCGAAAACGTTTATTGCAGACGGAACGGTGATTACTCGCGACATGCTAACCACGAAAAGTCCGGCAAAGGGGCTTTCTCCTCAAAAGCTTGATGAATTAGTGGAAGTTAGCGCATGTCGCGATATCCCCGCAGGAGATGTGCTTACCGAAGACGATCTGGCGGGGTCGTCGATTGCAGAAACATTTTCATCTGAAGATATTGCGTGGAAATGGGGCCCAGTAGTGCGATGGAAAGATTTTGAAAGCTATCTGCAATATAAACCCGACTTATTCGAATTTCATTTGAGCGATAAGGACTTGGATGAAGAAATTCCGAAAGGAACATTTTCCCAAGAAGTGGTTGTTCATGCTCCTGAGTACATGAAGCGCGTATATTTAAATGCTGCATCAGAAGATCCTGAAGAGCGAAAACAGGTTATCGCTATTTTACAGCGTAGCGTTGATGTTGCGCGCCAGCTCGGGCAGTCGTTCCAAGGCACTCCGAAGTTTATTATTCACCCTGGAGGTATTACGCTTACAAAATCCGAGAATCCTGCGAAACTTCTAGAGATTTTTGCGGATACGCTATCGCAGCTCAAATCAGACGGCGTTGAAATACTGCCAGAAAATCTTCCACCTCGCCCGTGGGTGTTCGGAGGCGAATGGGTAACGAATATTTTTATGTTGAAAGATGAAATTAAGGATTTTCTGGAAAAAACAGGATACTTTATGTGCTTTGATACGTCGCACGCTGCCCTTTCCTGCAATCAATATGGCGAAGATTTAGTGCAGATGATTACGGATTTAAAGCCATTTATTCATCATCTTCACGTTGCAGATGGGTCGGGCACAGGTGAAGAGGGGCTGCAAATCGGCCAGGGAACGGTAGACTTTTCAAGTATTCTTGATCCGCTTACAGGATATACTGGCACTATGGTTCCAGAAATTTGGCAGGGGCATTTGCACGGCGGGAGAGGATTTTTGCAGGCCATGGAGCATTTGAAGCAGTATATGAAATAGCGTAGCGTTACGATTATGATCCCTATTTATAAATTTGACCCGGCAAACTTCGATCGCTCTCGCCTATGGAGCGATAGATACCGTGAAATGTATAGCGCACTGAACGATTTTTCTCAATATGAAAAACAATCGTTTTGGCCATCGCTGCAAAAGCAATTGCACGGTCGCGGCGTGTATCTTGATGCAGGGTGCGGTATTGGCGGATGGATATTGTTTCTTTCTGATCGCGGATACGCAGTAGAAGGTATCGATGAGCATCCGCAGGCAGTGCGCGCAATGACGGAGTATGATCCGGATCTGCTTGTAAAAATTGCCCGAAATGACGCAATTCCGTATGCGGACAATAAACTCGACGGCGTGTTGTCGATCGGCTCGCTTGAATATACCGAAGGCGCAGTTGAGCAGTCGCTCAAAGAATTTCATCGAGTATTAAAGCCTGGCGGGTTTGTGTGTATTGAGGTTCCTATGGCAAATACGCTGCGCAAGCTGTTCTATATTCCATTAAAGCGCTTACAAGGGTTTGCGATGCAGATGCTTGGGCGCAACGCAACGTTTGTGTATTACCTATTTGAAAAATCAGATTTTACCGCAATGCTTACGCAAGCAGGGTTTATGATTGATGAAGTACTAGCCCACGATTTGCCGGATGCAAACAGCCATTTCGGCCTATATTCCAATTGGCCTTTTCTGCGCGGTGCAAAGCCATATGAATTAAATGCGTTGGGCCGATTCATAAAAGCGCTCTGCAATTCGATTTCCCCGTGGGTCGCTTCTGCTGGAATGGTCGTGATTGCGAAGAAGGTGTAATAATTTCCCTTCTCCCTCTGATAGGGAGAAGGAGAGCCTGCCTGCCGGACAGGCAGGGATGAGGGTGAGGGGACTTTTTTAAACACTATATCATAGCTCAACAAAGCAATTATATATCATATTTATCTTCTTTCTATTGACAAAATAGCATAACAGGAGTACGATAAGAATATTGTTCTTTACAATCTAGTAGCGTTGTGAAGACCCACGGCACCGGGCAGGGCCAGCGATCGACGGCTTTTAGCCTAAGATCAGGAGAATGGTCATGAAATACAGTACGTTGAATCTTGGTCAGATCGAAGCATTGGGAAATATTCTGGGCGGAGAAGACAACATCGTTGATATCCTTCGAGGAAATATCAAAGTTACCCTCGAACGGGTATCGTTCCCCGTCTGGATGACCGTCGAAATCGGCGGGCACCCCAAAGAGGAACTGGTTCCTCTTCTGGAGCGCGATGGATTCTTCGTGAGCGATTGGGCGAAGTACATGATGAGGCAAGATGCGTTCACTACTCTTCCTGAGCAGCAGAAGTTGAAGCTCGCCCGCTGCAAAGTGCGCGATCTCGGCTTCACAGAGAGACCGACGACCGCGCAGCTTCAGCAGCGAGTCAAAGAGCGTGGTGGCAAGTTGTGCCCTGCCGAACTTGGCCCCCATCTGCGCCGCCAGCTCAAAGATCAGAGAAACGGCGATATCTTCTGGCTGGTTATGGAGCAGATAGCTGACTCCCGCGGCGATCCTCGTGTCTTCGAGCTCTATCGGGATGATGATGGCGAGCGGTGGTTGGATGGCAGTTGCGTCAATCCGGGTGTTCGGTGGCTTCTCGGCCATGAGGTCGTGTTCGTCCTCGCAAATTAGTTCTCTGCGCTTAGAGTTTTGGATCTTTTTAGATCCTTAGCCCTTCGTACTTAGCCCTTTGGTTTCTAACCACTGGGCTTTTTTTTGTTTGAAATTTCACCACGCAGTTAAGCCGCCATCTATAATCAGATTGGCGCCGGTCATATAACTGCTATCATCTGATGCGAGAAATACTAACGGACCGCCTACTTCTTCCGGGTTTGCCATTCTGCCTAATGGAGTGCGCGATCCATATTTATCCGTGAAATCTTTATTATGGTCTTTAAATACGCCGCCGAGCGTTAATGTGTTTGCGCGAATACCCTTGTTTCCGTATGTTGTTGCGAGGAATTTTGTGAGCATGACTACTCCGCCTTTGGTGATAAAGTAATCAACGGGTTTTTGCGTGCCTCCCGGATAAATTCGTTGATCAGGCCCTACAACGCCATAAATAGATGAAATATTAATAATGTTTCCGTTTCCTTGCGGCAGCATGCGCTTTACTGCCTCTTGAGCTACTAATGTATATCCAAGCAGATTCACATCCAGGCTTTGTTTGATAAGTTCTTCCGGATAATTTTCGAATAGCTTTGTGTTCTGGTCTGCACTTGCATCAAATTTCGGATCAATTGCTGCGTTATTGATGACGACATCGATTTTGCCGTGTTTTTGCATTACTTGCTCAAATGCGTTGGTAATAGATTCTCTACCTGTTACATCGAGGCTGATATCTGCGGTATTGTCGTGGCCGGTGACAACAACCGTTGCTCCTGCATTTTTAAGTGCGGATACGAAATGTTGCCCTAGAAATCCATTTCCTCCTGTAATAAGCGCTACTTTATTTGTGAGTGTCATAGCGTTAGTCTACCTTGGGCCACTTGGCAGGGTCAATTTGCTGCGAATCTGCAATCGCCAGTTCTTGCAAGTGTATGAGAACTTCTTCCGGCAATGGGCCTGCTGCGAGCGCTTCCAGGGCGTTTTCGAGCCGATTTGCCGTTACGGTGCCGATTAATGCTGTTGATACGGCCGTATTAGATAACACAAAGCGTATTGCCAGCGCGGGCAAGTCTATTCCCATGTTTTTCGCAATTTCATCGGCTTTATTGGCATTTGTCTTTAATTGCGCGAGCGATTCCGGCAGTTTTGCTCGTGCGTCTGTGAGTGCGCCTTTTAACAAGACAGATCTGTTAATGATGCCGATATTTTTTTCATGAGCTTTTTTAAGCACCAATTCTGCCATTCTTTGATCAACTATGTTGTACGCAAGCTGAATGGTCTCAAAAAAACCTGTTGCGATTGCAGCAAGCGCAACAGCTTCTCCGCGAACGGCGATGCCTACGTGTATTACTTTTTGTTCGTCTTTGAGTTTTTGTGCAATGTCGATAATTTCCGAAAAATCTATGTAGTCTTCCAGCTCGTTATGAAACTGTGCGAGCTGCAGCGTTTCTTGGTTCAGGTTTTTTCGACTTAAATCGATGTCTTCCCGGATGCGTTTTTCAAGATCCGCGCCGCAGAGTTCGGGATCATTTTTTATGAATTGTCCGAACTTTGTACCGATGATAATATCGGGATTTTTTCCAATTCCGGACTTGCCGATTCGCTCTTCCGCCAGCCCATATCCGCGAGCAGTGTCTATATAGGTAACGCCTAATTCAATGGCGCTTTTTAGTAAGGTGATCGCTTCTTGCTCTGACGGCAAGCCAGTATTATCCAGTCCATATGCAAAGCCGATTTCAACGGTGCCAAGCCCGATTTTTGATACTTCTAACCCAGTGTTTCCAAGCGTATTGTTCATGATCCTAGCATGCTCTTTTTAATTTTTATGACAACCTTTTTTATATCATTATCTATGCCGCTTTGCAGCTTCGGCATGTGCAATTCTTTTGGAAAAAATATGGCAAAAGATCCTGGTTGCATAATGCAGGTGCTGAATATTTCTGTAGGATAAAACAACTGGTAGTCCTTTTCTGTATTAAGCTCTTTTTCTAGAATATCGCCTGTTGGTGCATAGCCAATAGCCTCCCCACCGCTCAAGCAGTAGTGAATGTCAATATATTCTTCATGTACTTCGAAGAATGCGTCTTGTACTGGAATAGTTGGAAGGGACTGAATATTCGCATACATATTGCGTTCTTGTATCTCGTGTTCGCCGTCAGGCAGGCTGTTTGCATGCGTATTGATCCAGGTAAAAGCCGTATCCCAAATTGGATGGGTAAGAAGCTTGCTATATGTGTATGATTTATCGTATTGACCGTGAAGCATTGTTTTAGTGTATCATGGGGGTATGAATAATCTATCGAATCCAAAAAGAACGCCCGTAGAGGTTGCTGTCATTATCCCTGCCAGAGCAGGGCAGCAAAGCGTTCCGTATAAAAACTTGCAGAAATTGGGAGGCAAAACGCTTGTGCAATGGGCGATTGAAGTGGCATTCGAAGCCAAGAATGTTGACGTGGTAATTGTATCAACGGAGGATGAAGCGATCGCGGAAGAAGCGAAAAAATTCGGTGCATTAGTAGCGCCGCGGCCAATCGAATTTTCACAGCCGACCAGCGGCGATGCTGGATTTTACAGTCATGCGGTACGTTGGATGGAGGAAGTGCATGGCTGGACTCCGGAATTTTTGGTGAATCTTCGACCAACCAGTCCGCTACGATTTGCGAAAGATATTGACCATATGGTTGAACACATAAAGAGTTCATGTGCCGACGGCTTGAAAAGTGTTATCCCGACTCCGCTGCATCCGTACAAAATGTGGCAATTCGACACACCAGTAGATATAGGGTCTTCAGGGAAGTTGGTTCCGGTGTTTAATAATGAATTTCGAAGATCGCACGGGCCTGACCAGCCTCGCCAGCGGATTCAAAAATTATTTCCGGTATTTTTCCAAGATGGGCAGGTAGATATTACTCGAAGGAAATTTGTAATCCGTCCAGAAGCGCTAGAATTGGAGAACGTGTGGGGAGAGAATCTGCACGGATTTGTGCTTGATCCGCGCACGAGCACCGATTTAGATGAGCCGGAAGATTTTATCCGCGCAGAAAAGATATATAAGGATTTGCAGAGCGAGCGCAAAGAATAGCGAAGCGTTTCCCTCTCCCGAATTTTTTATCCACAGCGCTGTAACGTTCATAGCGCTGTACTATACAGAAGAACAATCGTATGAACTCCCTTCTCGACAAAATCATGTTTCACTTCAGAAACAATAAATTATTTATTGTCGGCGGATTGGTCGTAGTGATATTCCTTATTGCTCTCGTCAGCATATTCGGCCGCAGTATTGGAACAAATGTATATACTCC
>MHHS01000030.1:7893-11341 GCA_001817115.1 Candidatus Andersenbacteria bacterium RIFCSPHIGHO2_12_FULL_45_11b | reverse complement strand
AACCAATGCCAACATATTTTTATCCAACGCCACCTCCTCCAGCTACACCAGAACCACTTCCAACATACCCTATTTCGCCAATTACGTGCTCCGTTGATCCACTACCAGTTTCCATCCAAGCGCAAATAGACGCACTGGAGCATGATCTGGGAGTTCTTAACGGTACTATTGTCAATAAAGAGGGTGATATAAAAGCATTAGAGATTCAGCTTTCTAATCTTGAGGACTTTATCAATCATGCCACTGACCCGAGGGATGCGCGGGGATGGCGGTACGGCATATTGCCCATCACTACTGATATAAAAACTGCAGTTGAGGCTCTGAATATGTTGCAATATCAAAGAATGGCGCTGGTTAGCCAAATAGATACTCTCAATCGCCAGTCTATTTCGTGCACTCCGCCACTTGTGCCGACTCCGGATCCAAATCCGCAGCCGTAAGCATTTATAAAAATAGCGAGGGGAGTAGAAAAGTCATTGCGAACGCAGTGAAGCAATCTAGTGTCATAGCGTCGCAAGATTGCTTCGTCGCTTTTTTAGCTCCTCGCAATGACAAGGCGTTACTATTGCTTGGATCCTGAATCAAGTTCAGGATGACACCTTTGTTGTCACTTTAACTCTTCTTGCAGTTTTTTGAGCCCTTTGGGGCCTTGTTTCGCTGCTTCTTCCACTTTTTTACGCATGTTTTCTGGCAAGCGGGAAAGTATTCCGGCCATTAAGTGTTGTGCGGTAACGGTTGTTTTTCCTGCTTTGCGCGCTGCTTCTTCTGCCGCGTTTGATAATTCCTGTTTTACGCGCTGCTTCATCATGCTAGGCACCGGAGCTTGGGAGACGGCTTGAGCCAGCGCTTTTACGGCAGATTGATCCCAGGAAAGCGAGGTGGAAGACGATGAAGACTTAGGTGATTCTGATTTGTTCGTCTTTTTTTCTTTTTTCCAAAATGAGAACATATGTATAGCATAGGGAGTATTGTATGAAGGTGCAATCTGCTTTATTTCCATTTCCAGTTTCTGTCCGCAAAAGCGCTCGCGCGCGGCGCATGGCTATTCATGTGGAAGCTTCTGGGGGTGTGGAGCTGGTATTGCCGAAACGAGCGTCTGAAAAAGCGGGGATGGAATTTTTGCATGAGCGAAAAGATTGGATCATACAAATATTGCGCAAGCAGGAAGTTGATGGACGTGCGATGAAAGCATTCGCAGTAAAAGACTGGGAATATCTGCCCTGTTTCGGAGATAATCTGCAATTACGGATTCATATCGAACCGAACCGGGTGCGGTCGTTTGTAGAAGAAAAGCAGGGTGCGTTAGTTGTGCGTATTCCCGATGAAGCAAAGTTGTATTCCGCCGTATCGCGCTTCTATGTTGCACAGGCCAAGCACTATTTTACCGGGCAAACGCATGAGTTTGCTGTGCTAGTACAAAAATCCGTAAAAAAAGTGCGAGTAATTGATATGAAAACTCAATGGGGAAGCTGCAATCATCGAACGCATGCGCTTACGTTTAATTGGCGCTTGGCGCTTGCTCCAGAGCATATTGCCCGGTATGTAGTAGCGCATGAAGTTGCGCATATTATCCACGCAAATCATTCAATTCGGTTTTGGAAAACTGTTGCCCTGCTTGACCCTGCATACGCAACTTCTCGCGCGTGGCTGAAGCGATATGGCGGATCGCTTTTTCTAAAATAAAACCCCGCCATGCGGCGGGGAAATATTTATACGACAATGAACCTACATTGCTGGCGCTGCTGGTTCTGCGGGCATATCTGTGCTTGGCGCTTCTTGCGTGCCTGCGCACGTTGCGCACAATCCTGCTTCGTTTAACTCAACGTTTTCTGTTCCGCATCCTGTACATGTTCCTACCATATAAATCACCTCCTTCAAGTGGGTTAGTGGATGATATCGCTATATCAAGCATACCAGCGCATAAGGAGATTGCATACCCGGCTTATTTCCTTTATAGTGCTTGGTTATGATCCCGCAGAATTCTCCCCGAGAAATATTCTGGTTAATGGCTTTAATAGCCGGATTTTCTGTTGCGCTCTTGGTGCTTCCCGATGCCCCAAAGGAGCCTGCTGCCCCATCTGCGGCCGTTGTGCTTCCTGTTGCTGAAAAAGGCGCAACGGTTGAAAAAATAACAGTTCCGGCACATACTATATTTGCCTTATAAGCAATCTATGCTTGAATTCAATGACATTCGAAAAGGAAAAGGCAAGATTATCGTACTCGATGGAGAGCCGTATGTTATTACCTCTGCAGAATTTTTGCGCAAGCAGATGAGGCGCCCGGTTGTGAACTCGATTATGAAGCATTTGCGCACGGGGCAGACTCGGGAGCATACATTCCAGCAATCAGATCGCGTAGAAGAGGCGGATATTCAGCGCATGCCGCATCAGTACTTATATGAGCAAGATGGCAAGTATGTATTTATGAACAATGAAACATATGAGCAAAGCGAGATTCCGAAAGATATTATCGGGGATATAGCTCGATTTTTATTAGAAGGCCAAGAGGTGCAAGTCATGTTATTTGAAGGAAGCCCTGTTACTGTTGATATGCCGATTAAAATTGACCGCAAAGTTATTGAAGCTCCCCCAGGAGTTCGCGGCGATACATCCTCGAATGTTACTAAAGATATTGTCATCGAGGGCGGGGTACATATGCGAGCGCCGCTGTTTATCAAGGAAGGCGATGTTATCAAGGTTGATTCCCGTACCGGAGACTATTTAGAGCGCGCGTAAGAAATTGCCTTGCGTATCGCAGGGGTGAGGGGTATACTTTTAGCAGTCGGGTACTATAGAGTGCTAAACTCTTATCCCGCATCTTCGCCGGTGTTGCCGGCATCACTTCCGATAGTTTCGCTTCATACAATGTTCATCCGCTTTATTTTATTATCTTGTTATGACTAACACTACATTTTCAACATCTATATCTTCGCTTACCCGATACTTGCAAGAGATCGGGAGAACTCCCCTTCTAACTGCGCAAGATGAGCGCGAACTTGCACAGCAAATTGCGCAAGGCGATGGCGCTGCACGCCAGCGCATGCTGCTTGCGAATCTTCGCCTCGTGGTTAACATTGCGAAAAAATATGTTCCCGGAAACGACCCGGATGTTCTTATGGATTTGATTCAAGAAGGCAATATCGGGCTCATGCGGGCAGTTGATCGATTTAAAGCATCATTTAATACGCGGTTTTCAACATATGGCGTGTATTGGATACGGCAGGCAATATTGCGTGCGCTCAAGGCTCGCCGGCTTGTTCGCCTGCCCGAAAATGTATTTGACCGGGTGCTTGCAATGCAGCGTACAAAGGCAACATTATCGCAAATGTTGGGGCGAGTTCCCGATACGGCAGAAGTTGCTGCGGAGCTGGAGGTATCGCCAGAAATAGTTCGTGAGCTGGAGGTATTTTCAACGGATATTATTTCTCTAGAACGCGCAGTGGGCGGAA
>MHHS01000030.1:0-7871 GCA_001817115.1 Candidatus Andersenbacteria bacterium RIFCSPHIGHO2_12_FULL_45_11b | reverse complement strand
ACGATTGCAAGATCTTGTTGAAGACGAGGATGCAGTGTCTCCGATTCAGCAAGCGCAAGATTCTCTTGATCGATTAGAAGTGGCTCGCGCGCTGGCAGGCCTGCCTGTTCGAGAGCGCGAAATTATTGATGCGAGGTTCGGGTTAAGCGGAGGGAATCCGCAAACGCTTGAAGAAATCGGCGAAGGATTTTCCATTAGCCGCGAGCGCGTGCGCCAATTGCAAAATGTTGCAATTGAACGATTGCGCCACCGAAGGTCGTTCCAAAGAGCGAGGTAATAGTGTGTCATCCCGGACTTGATCCGGGATCCACGCCTGCCCGCCGATTTGGCGGGGAGGGGGTTATGCGTACTTGCGCGTCGACTAACCTCCCCTAACCCCTCCTTCGTAAGGAGGGGGATACGGCGTCGTCGTTCTCTCCCCCTTACGAAGGGGGAGTTGGAGGGGGTTATGCATGATATAATACATCCATGAACCATCGCGGATTTTTGTATGGTGCCGCAACAAGCGCGCATCAGGTAGAGGGAAATTGCGTAAATAATAATTGGTGGAAGTACGAGCAATCGCGGCCGCCGCAATTCCGTTCTGGCATTGCATGCGATCACTGGAGTAGATACAAAGAAGATTTTGCGCTGGCAAATCAGCTCGGGCACACCGCACACCGTCTATCGCTTGAATGGAGCAAGATTGAGCCCGTGGAGGGAGTATTTGACCGCACGGCTATCGAGCATTATCGGGCCGTGCTTGCAGAGCTGAAACGCCTCAACATGAAAACGTTTGTAACGCTGCATCATTTTACGAATCCGTTGTGGTTGGAAAAATATGGCTCGTGGGAGTCTTCGCAAACGCCGGAGCGTTTTGCGCGGTATGTAAAATATTGCGCAGAACATTTGGGCGATCTTGTTGATTTTTGGATTACGATCAACGAGCCTATGGTGTACGCGGTGCAGTCATATAGCAAGGCGGTATGGCCGCCCCAGAAAAAAAATATATTTCTGTTTATGCGCGTGATCTATAATTTTGCAAAAGGCCATATGCGGGCATATCGCGTATTGCATCGAGCAACTCCTCATGCGCCAGTGGGTCTTGCGATGAGCCAGGTTGCATATGCGTCGGAACATACGTTAAAAAACTGGTGGTTTAATCACCGATTTTTCTCGTTGATAAAAAATAAGCAGGATTTTATCGGCGTGAATTACTATTTTGCAGATCACGCCGATGATTCCAATGCAGTAAAGAGCGACTTGGGCTGGATCGTTTCACCAGGGGGATTAACTCGCATTCTTGTAGGTTTGAAAAAATATAATAAGCCTATTTATATAACAGAGAACGGTATTGCGGATGCGCACGATGCAAACCGTGCAGAATTTATCCGTTCGCATCTTCGAGCAATAGAAACTGCGCAAAAACAAGGAGCGGATGTACGAGGGTATTTGCATTGGGCGCTTATAGATAATTTTGAATGGGCAGAGGGGTTTGTTCCCCGCTTCGGATTAATTGCAATCGATTATGCAACGCAAAAGCGAACCATTCGACCAAGCGCGTATGTTTACAAGGCGATTATTGAGCAGGTTAAGCAGGCTAAGAATAATAGTGTACAATAAAAAGATGAACATTCCGCGCATGGCATTGTTGGGAATATTCGGACTCGCAGTTGTAGGAGTGGCATACTTTAGCGGGAACCAAGTATTGCTGCGCTCGTCATTGTATGCGTCTGATACTGTAGTATGCAGCGCAAAGCTATACACTGGCGGGAACTCTTGCCTGCCGTGCAATGCGATAAATCTTGCATTGCATCTATACGATTTTTCGACAGGGAAGATTGACACAGAAGCGCTTACAAAGAGATTCAAAGGATTTTTGCAGATTATCATTGCAGATTATCGAAGTAGTGATGGCGGCCTTGCGCGTATTCCTCGGCTGGATATGTTTGATGTTCGCAACAATAGCCTGGGAACACTCACGGACGTAAATCAAATCACGGCAAAGCTGCAGGAACTGGAGCGCAATTTGGGTGCTGGAGGAAAGTGCGTTATTCCAAAACCAACACCTGCGCCCACTCCCATACCGACGCTAAAGCCTACGCCTACACCGGAACCGAGGTCCACAGAAAGTCCTGTGCCAACGGTGACCACAGCGCCAACATCCAGTCCGAAACCATCAATCACACCTGCTCCTACTGGTACGCCTACCGCAACTCCAGTTCCTCCTACTGATACTCCGGTGCTGCAAAAAGAGGATTTTACGTACCAAGGAATGTTTAAATTGCCCGTCGGAAACGGCGGTGCCAGTCAGGGGTTAGCGTATCGTTCGAGTACGAACACATGGTTTACGATTGCTAATGGCGGTTTAGAGCCATATGACCTTTTAGAGTATTCATTCCCTAGCACCACGAGCACAGACTTTACCAGTGCGCCGCAAGCAACGCTTATAAAAAATTGGGGCCCACTCATGAGCCTTAACCCCTCGATGCAGCTTGCCAGTCAGCTTGATAAAATGAAGGCATTGTATTGGGATGAGCAAGGGCAAAAGTTGTGGTTTAATTTTGGGTCGGATTATGCGGTCGGAAAAGAGCACCCTGTATTTGGGTTTGTAACGCTTGGGCAGAATCAGATGGTGATGCATGGCCCGTGGTGCGTAGTGTCTGATGTTCACTCTGATCGTGCAAGGGGCATGATGATTGAAGCGCCGCAAGAACTGCAGGATATTATTGGAAAGCGGTTCCTTATGTTTGGCACAAAAGCTTCAACGGCTCTGCTGTACGCTAATGGAGGAACGGGTCTTGTTGCTGTTGATGAGCCGAATGGGAATATGGCGGCATCCGCAATTGATTGTTCGAGCCCACAGAAAGTTGATGCAAATATTTTAGCGTTTTGGAAGTTTAAGAATGTAAAATATCAAGGCAAGCCGTTTCACTATTCCGATTTTCCAGTAGCCTCTAGCTCGAAACATACATATATTTACGGGAATAATGAAGTTGGCACTTTAACTGGCGGATTGGCGCAAGGCGGATCTGCTGCAAGTATTACGTTGGCGTCATACGTAGATACGACCAAAGGCTATTACAGCCCGCTTCTTGATTTTTCCCAAGGCTCCAAGAACAAGTGGGTAACTATTGATAATGGAGCATCTTGGCATCGCATGACGTCGTTTAATAACACCACAAAAGTTGCGCAAGTAGCTCAACCATTTACAGGTACAATCCCAGCGAGCGGCACCTTTTACGTAATTAACAGGGGCAGTTATGAACAAAACGTTATCGCTGGCCCCGGCACGCCGCTAGAAGGGAAAACTATGCGAGGCAGTCAAAGCGGTATGGAGCAGGGTACATGGATTGTGTTGCGCAATCTTCAAGGGGCGATTCTAAAACAAGGACTTCTCTATTTTGGTTCTTTAACTAATGGGTATGGTTGGTATGGTCACAGCGACTCTCATCAGGATCCTACTCCAGACGGCGTGCTGTATAACAACAACCTCAACTCATCGCTTTACCCTGGCAAAAAAGTGATCGGCAAGACTGCGCCAAAGGGTTACCACGTGGAGGCAAATGATTTGTACTGGTTTATTGTAAATCCGAATCGCATCGTAGATGTTGCGCATAAGGTTGTGCTAGGGTCTGCTACGGCTCAAGATTTTGAAGTTCCTTGGCAGTCAGCTGGCCTGTTTAGTACATTGGGCAACAATCCGTTTATGCATTCAGAAGTGGTAAATAACGTTACTGTCAGTTGGCCAACATCTTCAGGAGTTCTCTTTTTGCCAACCGCAGGAAATCCCGCAACGGGCAAAATGTACCAATTAGTCCCAGGAAGAAGCAGCGGTTTGCCGAAAGATGCAAGCGTTGTGAATATTTGGAGCGTGCAGTAAGCCTATATTCATTTTTTGGTGTACTATAAATAGAGTATGAAAAGATTTACTGCGTTTATACTTGGCATAGGAGGGTTAGCAGTCGTAACTACTGTAATGTATCTTGGTGCAAATCAGGTGTTTCTAAGGACTGCGGCGCCGCCAGCGCAAATAGCATGTCGAGCAAATTTTTATTATGGAGGTAATTGGTGCGCGCCGTGCAATGCAGTGAAAGTAGCATTAAATTTTTATGTTACTGGGACGCAGACTATTAATTATGCTGGCATTAATACTCGGTTCAAGGGGTATTTGCAAATTAAGGATTGGGATGCTTTGCCTGAGGAGGTGCAAGAAAACATTCCAACCGTTCCTCAACTCGATTTATTTAATGTAGGCGGGACGTATATTGGGCGACTTACAGATAAAGCTCAGGTTATTGCAAAACTTCAGGAGTTAGAAATAAATGTTAACGATCCAATTAAATGCCCGTTTCCTGTTGTAACGCCGTCTTATCCACCTCCGCCGCCGCTGCCTGAACCAGCGCCGACATCTTCTGTGTCGCCGATGCCAACGTACACTCCCGTTGTAACTGTTACGCCAGTGATTACTCCATATACTACATTTTTCCCAACGCCGACGCCAACGCCGACGATTACTCCGTTCGCTACGTTTTTTCCAACGCCAACTCCTACACCAACAATCACTCCGTTTACTACATTCTTCCCAACGCCATACATTACGCCAACATATACGCCATATCCAACATATGTAGTAGGTACGTTCGGGCAGCAAGTTGCTGCGCGAGGAATTTCCTCCCCGATTACTGACGCGATTAGTTCCGGGATTTACCTAACATTCCATTGGATGTGGTCGGGAGTGCTGTCTATAGCAGATATGATTCGATAATATGGTACTCAACGAAAAAATGGCATTTGAAGTGTGGAGCGGGTTCATTGTATTAGTTGTGCTGATCGGATCTGTTGCAGGAGCAACGCTTCTTTTGAGTAATTCTTCAACGTCTAATCAGGTGAAAACGCAGATCAATAAAAATTCCCCTACTCCTGTGCCGTTTGCGTCAGACAGCGACATCCAAGGTGCGGCTTCGAGTATTACAGGTGCAATTTTGGGCGGAAAAAGTAATCCATAATATGGTATGAACTGGAGGGTTCTTATTGCAATCGTTGTCGGGGCAGTCATCCTAATTGCTGGAGGCGTATTTGCGTATGTGTCTGTATTTTCTGGCAACAATGCTGCGCAGCAAGAATCGCCAAGCCCCACTCCTTCTTCTGCGGGGGCGCTCCCTGTCGGATCAATTGCACCGGATGGCCCCAGAGGACCTGTTGCGTTTCGCGGAGTATGCCCGGATACGTGGGCTGGGCAAACAGATGCCGATGGCGATAGCCTGCCGGATTCTGCTGAGGCGATTTACGGTACAGATGCGGATAACCCAGATACGGATGGCGACGGGTACAACGATGGAGCTGAAGTTCGTGCGGGGTATGATCCAACTAATTCAAATTCAAGCACGCGCTTAGACAGTGATCATGACGAGCTTTTAGATAGCGATGAATGTAAGTGGCATACCGACCCATTCAATCCGGACAGCGATGGAGACGGTTTCTTAGACGGTGCAGAGGTGAAAAGTGGATTCGACCCTACGAAGAAGGGTAATGGCCAGGGAAGCGATCGATTGCCGACGCCTACCCCAGGCATAGTTAGAACTCCGAATACTACAGCAACGCCTGCGCCATATGTGCCGCCAAGTTCCCCGGGTACTTCGGGAGGCGTAACTATGATTCCGACATCGCAGCTTGTTATTACGAATGATACGTCTGCTGCTGCAGTGCAAACATACCTTGTTACAATTGACGGTCTCCGCCCGCAAGAGCTGTCTGATGGGCAAACTATCACCAATGCAATTCAAACCGCAGCATCCGGCAATCCGCAGCCGCTTATTGCGGCCACTACGCGCGTTCAGCAGTTTGCCACTGCGCTGCAACGAGTTTCTACGCCGAAAAATGCAGAGCAATATCATCAAATGTACGTTTCGCTCATAAGCTTTACGGCGCAGCAGCTGCAAATTATTTCGCAAAATGCGACGAGCAATCCGCAAGTTGCTACCCAAGCAGTACTCGATATTCAAGACACGCTTCCGAATTATGTAACGCAGCTTGCGCAGCTTCGCCAGCAACTAGAAACGATTGCGAGCGGAGGGTAGCAGTTTCCCCTCCTTACGAAGGAGGGGCTAGGGGAGGTTAGTTGCGACGTATACTTAATTCGACATGACACATCTGTTTAACCAAAAATCACATACGAAATTGCGAAAAGATTTACGAAATCAAATCTCTCAACCAGAAGTAGTATTATGGCAACGTTTGAGAAGAAAACAACTGGGCGGATATAGATTCAGAAGACAGTTTGGGATTGGGCGATATGTTGTTGATTTCTATTGTCCTAAATTACGGTTAGTTATAGAGATAGATGGAGATTCTCACTATACTGATGAAGCACAAGCATATGATGCAGAGCGTACGGAATATTTAAACAACTGCGGCATACAAGTTTTAAGATATACCAACACTGAAATAATGAAGAATGTTGATGGTGTGGTGGAAAGAATTAGCGAAGTAGTTTCCCCTCCTTACGAAGGAGGGGCTAGGGGAGGTTAGTTGCGCAGCTGCTCGACGCTAACCCCCTCCCCGCCAGCTGGCGGGCTCCCCCTTCGTAAGGGGGAGAGAACGATATGCAACAGTTATCAACAAGCGGTGCATGAAGTGTGTTATACTTCAAACAACTTATTTTATTCATCCTTATGAACACACGCTCCTTCAATAAACTTACAAGCATCGCAACGTTAGTAGTTTTTCTTGCAACGCCAAGCCTTGCGCTTGCGCAGACAAATAATAATAGCAGTGCCAATCCGTTCGGTGCTATTAATCCGATGATGTTGATGCTGATGATGCAAGGCGGCGGAGGAGCCGGAGCGGGTGCTGGCGGATCAGGCGGCGGCGGAGGCACGCAGCAAGCGGGGCAGATGCTGATGCTCGCAGGAATTCTTTCTGGAAATATGGGATTGGCAATTGCAGGGCTTATTACCAGCATGTTAGGCGGTCTTGCGAGCGGTGCAGGCGGCGGAGCTGGAAATACTCCGCAACAAGGTTCTGTTGACGAAAGGTACGTTGCGCCAGGGCAGGCAGCTCCCTTCGGCGGAGGCGCTGGGGCAAATAGTCCGTACTTTAACCCGCCTTCCGGAATACCAGGATCTGGCGGCGGCGCTGCGCCAAGCCCGGCTCCTGCAGCAGCGTGCTCAAAGTCCCTGTTTATTGTGAAAGACACGACGGCAACTCCTGCATCTACGAAGCCATATCCAAACGCACTTACCATTCCGCAGTCTGATTGCGTGCTGGTGCTGAACGCAGATTCTGCGCCGCATTCGCTCGGAGGTAACAGCGTAGCTGCGCTATCTTCTCAAATATTCCACTTCGCGAGCAAGAAAGTTTACAACATGTGCATCGACAACTCCACGACTGCGTGCACGGCAATAACAGTTCAATAGGAATATGAACTGGAAACTATCCATCGGCTTATTTGTTGGCCTGTTGGTAGTAGGTGGTGGATTTATTGCATTGAATGTGAAGTCTGTTGTGGCTGCCAATCCTATTCAAATAAACTATTGTCAAAGTTGTGGATTTGGAAATTTTGCCGCTGCAACTCAAAGTTACTTAAATTCAACTTACGGTATAACTTCTACTTTAAACCCCGTAAATAGTGTTGGAACTTTTAATGCACAGCTCCCAAACGGGCAAACTGTGCCTTTTGGTGGCCCAGGAGGAACTTTTAGTGATAATGGACCCGCTGTCGGCGGTGTAGCGAATAGCTCGGATGTTAAAAAATTTGGGGATTCTCTTGCGAAGGCCGTAGGAGCGGAACCGTTGCCCCCCCAAGCCAACGACACCATCTGTCTCGTCCCTCGCCCAGGGCAAGACGCAAAGTTTGGGAACATTACAGATCAACCCATCGAGTACCCTAT
>MHHS01000029.1:11228-29038 GCA_001817115.1 Candidatus Andersenbacteria bacterium RIFCSPHIGHO2_12_FULL_45_11b | reverse complement strand
CATTCTCGTTCCCCTCAGTTCAGGATAGCGGCCAAGCTTCTAATGTTGAATTCATGACCGTGGCACCCAACGGCAACCCCCTGGTCGCTACATCAAATGGCATGCTTATACAAGAAATAGACCGTACCAATCACCAGGTTGTATGGCAATATGGCGTATTAAATCAACAGTATTGCGACAAATGCCTGCACCAGCCAAAAAAAACACACCTCTTTAATAACGGAACAGAAGTGCTTGTAACAGATGCGAATAATCGCAGAGTTGTCATTATAAATAAAGCAACAAAACAAATTGTATGGGAATATGGACACAAGGCGGAGATGAGGGATGCTATCGGTTACTTGAAAGGAAACCGATTCGCCATGCCGATGGATGAAACGGGGTCGCAGATTTTAATCTCTGACACTCTTACGAATAAGATCATGCTCATAGACAGGGCGACAAAAAATATAGCGTGGCAATGGCAAGATGCCAGTGGCAAATGGCTGCAAAACGTATTCCCCACTTCTGACGGCACGTTTGTTGCAGAAGATCATTTAAAAAACGAGGTGTTCGAGGTTAATAAAGACGGGAAGATTCTTTGGACGCTTCATCAGCTTGCAGACGGCACCACGCTTAATTATCCGACAGACGCAATAAAGCTCGGCAATAGCAATGTTCTTATTTCAGAAGGCGGCAAAAGAAGAATTATCGAAGTAAATCCGCTCACCGGCGAAATTGTATGGAAATTTACAGGTGCCGGCCTGCCAACTGCAATCGCGGTCGAATAGCATTAAGTATCAATCCGAAACAGCTTTTCTTTGCTTGTTTTGCCTAATCGGAGCGTTATATGCGATTTTGGAACCCCAAAATACTCTGAAAGCGCGCCAATAATCGCGCCATTCGCCTTTCCACCGACCGGCATTTCTTTTACTGATACCCTATAGTGCCCATCGTCAATTTTTTCCACATTCGTCTTCTTTGCGCGAGTTTTTGCCGTAACTACTATATTCATAGTATTATAGTACGACACATGCGTATTGATTGGAAAAAGGGGACAAGCGTGCTTATTCTGGCCGGTATGTTTTTTGCAATAGCATTGCAGGGAGCACATGCTGCCACATGCACCGACGCAGCAAGCTGCAATGCAGCCATTAAAACTCTGCAGGCAAAACTTGCGCAGGGGCAGAAAAAAATTAATGAGAAAGAGCAAACCGCATATAGCTATAAACAAGCGTTGTCAGACTTGGGAGGAAAATTGCAAACCACGCAACAGCAAATCAAAGACGCGCAGGGGAAAATATCGCATACCAATGCGCAAATCGACCAAGTAACAGGATACATTGATTCTGAACAGCAACAGCTCGATCAGCTGCAAGCCCAGCTGGCATCAGAAATCGTGCAGCTATACACAGAATCGCAAACTCCTCACCTGGCCATTTTGCTTTCCAGCTCTTCTTTTAGCGAGGTCACAAACGACATGGAATATTTGCGGCAATTGCAGGAAAATATTCAGAAGCGCGTAAATGATACTCGCTTGCTGCAGGCAGATTTAAAAAAACAAAAAGAAAATCTGCAAGAACAGAAAAATGATTTAAATAATCTGCACGAATCGCTTACTGGCCACCAAAAAGCTTTAAGCTACCAAACGAACCAGACGAACTATTTACTGAGCGCAACAAAAGCGCAAATTCAATCATATGCCGCAGATCAAGCCGCCATCAAGCAGCAAATTGCAGAAACCCAGCGCAGACTCCAAAGCCTTGTTGCCCAAGCCCATTGGGGAAACGATATCGTATCTGCGCCGGCAACTTCTTGGTATTACAACCAGCTAAATTATTACGACACGCTCGGATATAGCCCGTATACCGTCCATGATTACGGATGCTTTGTAACATCTATGGCGATGGTCGCCACTTTTTATGGCAATCGCATCACTCCTCCGCAAATCGCAAACCACCCGAGCTGGTTCAACAGAGAAGGATATGCGTTCACCACCGCCATTGCGGCTGGCATCGGATTATCCATCACTGATAAAGGCCCAGCAAACTGGGCAACAATAGATGAAACCCTTAAAGCAGGGCATCCAGTAATCGTTAGTATCTACATTCCACAAATCGGCGTAATTAACTCCGACGGTTCTTCCCACTTTATCGTCTTACAAGGCAAAAAAGGAAATTCATATTTAATGCAAGATCCTCTCGGGCAAAATAGAAGCTACGGACTCAATTACGTTCGGTCAATGTATATCATGAAATAAAAAGCCACAGCTGCAAGTTGCAGCGTGGCTGAGTCTATTTTTCATTCATCATCGTCGTCCTCTTCATCATCATTATCACCCTCGTCACCTACTCGAGCTGACTCGCGAATAGCACGCACTTTAACCCGACGAAGCGCATAGTACACAAATGCAACTCGTGCATTATGATCATCAATGCCTTCAAGCAGCCTCGTCAAAGCATCTGCAAGATCAAACTCGCTCATCACACCCAGATGAATATATTTACCCACGAGCGCGATCTGATAAGGAATCGTGTTATGCGCATCCTCATAGCCTTGCCTATTTGTTAAACAGATAAGATCAGAAGGAGTCTGCACATACGGCACCATGGTATGGCTAATAATAATACCCAGCGCAATTATTCGTTCGCTTCCCTCCACTTTGAGCTGCAAGTCTTCCCATAGCACTTTTGCGGTATCTTCCAAACTACCATTTGCACAAAAAGCCTGATTGGCCCAGCTCATAACCTGAGTACCTATACGTTCGTAAATTACATCAAACTCCTCTTCAGTTATCCACTGCAACGGCAAACGTGTTATAGCATTGCTGCACAATGCATCATGAAGAGAAATAACTCTTTGAAACAGCTCGCCCTGTTCTGCTATCGGAGCCTTTGAAATGCAATAGAGGTATTCCTTGGCAGCATCCCAGCAATTGGCGAAGTTCGTCAGCACAAGATTCCTAAGCATCTCTTGATGATCTGTTTCTCGTTGCGTCATGTTCTGGTCCTTCTTGGTTAGAGGCCAAAAACTAATTGTCAAAGTCCAAAACTCTAAAACTATCGTAGCACAGTTATTCCGAAAAAAACCTCGTGCACGCACGTTTTTCCTTGAGAGACATAATCATAGTATATATCGTATTAATGAGCGTATTTTTGCACCGCCTCCGATACAACAGCCATGCCGCAATCCGAAGCCGGCGTTCATCTGCAATCACTGATGCAAGCATCCGATTATCCTTGGAATTGCGTCCTTACGGCTTCTCCTCATCAATATCGAGGGATAGTGAATACATAAGCAAGGAAAGTCGAGATGAGTTGGCATAAGATAATATTTCCAACAGCAGATCGTGGCGCTCGCCCCATGGGGCATGGATAATGAATAATGCTATACTGCCCATATGATAGCTTTGCAAGCAATAGTACTAGGAATTGTTGAAGGGCTAACCGAATTTTTGCCAGTTTCCTCAACTTTTCACTTAATTTGGGCGGCGAACATATTAGGCTTAGCCCAAACCGAGCAACAAAAAGTGTTTGCAGTTGTGATTCAGTCTGGTGCCATCTTGGCCGTTATTTTTCTATATTTCCGAACTCTCGTAAACGACTCTCATCTCATTAAAAAAATAATTATTTCTTTTCTGCCTACAGCCATAGTTGGACTAGTGTTGTATAAACTGATTAAAGATGTGTTTTTTGAAAACTACATATTACAGCTGACTATGTTTGCCTTGGTCGGAATTATATTTATTGTTTTTGAAAAAACGCGACAAGGGCATGCCTATACTCGCAACTCCGCCGACCTTACCTATGCAGAAGCTATAATGATTGGTTTAGCGCAATCATTAGCAGTTATTCCGGGCGTCTCACGAGCTGGGGCTGTTATTCTGGCTCTTATGCTCTACAACGTGAAGCGCGATGAAGCTGCCAAATATTCTTTTCTCTTGGCGATCCCAACCATTGGAAGCGCCTCACTTTTTGATCTATACAAATCACGCCATGAGATACTTATTCAAGACAACTGGCTAATGCTAGGTATCGGATTTTTAGTTTCGTTTATTGTAGCTCTTATAGTTATCCGCTGGCTTACTTACTACCTGCAACATCATACAATGACAATGTTTGGCTGGTACCGCATTATCGCAACCGCCGGATTACTTCTCTTCTTAGCATTTCACTAATCGTGTGTTGCGAAAGGCAAATCCAGATGAACTTTTTAAGTATTTTTCAAAATCGAGTACCATTTTTTGAATAGGCCAATATCCCCGAGAGCGAAGGGTTAGGGATTTAGCCATAATTCCTCAAACCTACATACAGTAAATAAAACAGTTATACAAAATTGCCAAGGAATACGGCCTTGGCAATTCATTGAAACCACAATCCTTAAGGGGTTTTATTAACGTTTATATCAATCTGATCGGGAATTTGCACAGCAGGAGCTGGAGCGCTATTTTGTTGTGTATTTCCTCTGAAATATGGCATTCCATAGAAAAAGAAAAGAAATAAAACCACAACTAAAACAATTATGCCTATAATCATTCCCATACCACTATTACCATTCGAACCTGATCCTTGAGGAGTATTAATAACTGTTGTCATATACGTCCACCTCCTTTGCAACTACAAATACGAATCACCATACTTCATATATACCACGTTTTATGCTCAATAGCTTGCGGACAGGGTTGGACGCCGGTTGGAACACGCTTCTATGGGAAATAAGGGAGATTAACTCCTTTTTACAGAAGAGCTGGGAGGAACCTAGTTATTTTTCCAATGCAGGGCGGGTACTGGAGATATAGAGAACTTACGTTCATAATACCTAAAACTCACATCGAAATATTGAAAAAATCCTTCCCCACCCAGTAGATCGTGGTCTTCACTTCGCTCACAAAACACAACATCGGATTGCCATTCTTTGCCTAAAAATCTCATGGTCACCTTTTTCAAAAATCCATCTTGTTTTCCATTAACACCATGCACTTCTACTAGCTTTGCATTAGATAGGTCAATTCCCGCTGCTTTCGCGTAGTCTGCAGAGAATAAATTAGACGGTGAACCCGAGTCAATGAGACTGTAAATATCAATCTCTTTTTCTCCAATAAGTGTGACTGATATGAGCGGGTCATATCGAACCTGACGACCAATACCAAGGTTCTTTGTATACGAAAATTCCATTTTTAAATGTTTCCTATCTTATGGAAACGTAGTGAGTATCAGTAGAAGGAACTTTGTAAAAAGCAGGATTCTCTACTGAACGATCAACAGCCTCTTTTTGCACATCTTCCAACCGGTCTGCATGAGCAACAATTGCGCCAGTTGCGCCAGCGATCACAAGCCACTGTCCTCTATATTTTCCTTCGTCTAAATCTTGTATAGGTAAACTAGTGGTAATACTTTTTTTTGTATGCATCATATTATAATTCTACCCGCAAGCTCTGGATTTCGCATGTGTATAAGGTAGACATACTCTATTCCCTCCTAATTTATGCAGGACAGCAGGACAAAGTGGCTGCGTCGTCCGTAGCTCGCCAACTGGCGAAACGCAGACGGACATCACCATAACCGGTTGGAACACGTTACGAACAGAGGTACGGAGAATGGGATTGGTTTTTGGCCGTGCCCGCTGATATAGCGGGATAAAAAAAGAACCCTCAATCACTAATAAGTGACAGGGTTCAACGAAAATTATACACACCTTGCATTTACGTCAAAGATCACACCCCTATTACTAACAAAACACTGATTAGCGGTGCGCCTCAACTCCGAACTAAGCCTGCTTCGAACCGAAATAATCCAAACCTCTCGCCCCGAAAATTGAAGTTCCTTTACGGCATGGATAACATCTCTATCGCCAGATATAATAATTACTAACTGGGGTAAAGGATATGTACACTGAATCTTCGCATTCTTTGCATGTTCAATGGCCATATGAATATCTTGCACCAACCGAGTTTCGGCATCATAGGTAGGCCACAGAGTTCTGAAGCCGCCTTGAGAGAAAATCTTTGATGCCTCATTCTTCCAATCAGGCAAATGTATTCTTAGCTGTCTGAGATATACACGTGATTGACGCTCCATCTCCACCTGTTGCCCCCTCAAAAATTTCCCTAAATCTATTAAGAAGCCCCGAACGCCTTGATGAAAAAAGCGTATTTTGCTCGTGTCATGCGTATTCTCAACATCCCAATACACTCGAGCCAGACGATTAGAACTGGCAACATTCATTCTTGTGCTCCATTCTTTTGTGAACGAACAATCAATATGCGTCCATACAGTCAAATTGCGCTTTCGAAGCACAATCCCAACAGACCGTTAGCAGTATATGCAAATCTAATCACTACAGCAAGCCAATTCCGCTATGGCTCAATAGCTTGAAAACGTCTATACCAACCGCTTATTCCGAAACGCAAAACCAGAAGAGCTTTTTAGTATTTTTCAAAATCGAGTGCCAGTTTTTGAGTGGCAAATGCGGCGTAGAAGACGAGATCGAATGGTCGCTTATTTTTTGTTGCAGAAACGCCACCCCTTTTATGCTCCGCTAATCGTTTTTTAAGATCCTGAGTCGAACCAATATAATATTGCTTGTTTGAGAGTAATAAAATATACGCGTAGTACATCCTCTAAGTATAGCCCCACTACGCTCGTCTCTTGCCGAGCTACGCGGGGCACACTTCTTTACAGCAATAGGCCAGTATAATTGCATGCGAAGTGGTGGCCTGCCACGCGAAGCTCCCTGCGGGTGCAGGGAGCGAAGTGTGGACGTGGGCGGAATTGAACCGCCGTGACAAATGGTATTTCAATATGTTCTCCGTGTGCAGCTGATTTTAATTACGCATATGGTTACAAAAATCAGCAAAGATAATCGTATGCGCATCGCGTATGTGCATTCAGTTTCCCCTACGCGAAAGAAAAGAAACTATATCCGTCTAGATAACACCGAGCATCCACCCGACGGATGATGGAAGACGATGGCTACCGAATTTAAGCGATAGCTGTCGCAAATGAAGGCGCAAATGCGTTAGCAAATGCAACTTTCACGCGAGACATAACGTTTGCACGTAACAGATGTATTGATTGTGATTAGCGTGAATTCAATACGATCCACGACACGCTGATAGTTGAAATGTTCACTTGTTCGAGGCCTAGCACGCCCGATTTCCTCTTCGAGGAAATCGCCCCCCGTAGCCTTGGCGAAGGGGGGCCATATACTCAAAGATAAAACCAGAAACACTAGATCCTAAAAGCTATAAGCTATTGCCTATAAGCTAAATTATTCTTTTCCTCGTAAAAAGATTTCCGCTTCTCGCTTGATATCTTTTTCCCTCTGCTCCCTCTTTTTATTGTGGAGCTTTTTCCCCTTCGCGAGGCCGATTTCGACCTTAATACGAGAACCTCTATTATACACCCGAATTGGTACGATTGTCAACCCTGTATGAGTAGTCTTTCCCGTAAGGTATTTTAACTCTTCTTCCGATAACAGCAGCCTGCGCGAACGGGTTTGATCGTACGAACCCGGCGCATTGGCGATTTGCCATGGAGGAATAGTAGCATTCGTAAGCTCTGCTGAACCGTTATGCATCGTTACAAACGCCCCGCGCAGGCTCATATGCCCTGCACGAACGGACTTTACCTCTGTTCCGAGCAACGCAATGCCCGCCTCGAATGTTTCCAATATTTCGAAGTCGAACAGCGCGCGCTTGTTGTATGCAAAATCCTTCATAGGTACACTGTAGCATTTTTCGGTTAGAATAGAATAATCATATGGACTTGCAACATACGCGCGACAACATCCTTGCTCCAATTGCGGCAGCTGCCACACGCCTCCGCATAACCCCGATTATGGTCAGCGTACTTGGTGTAGTGCTCATGATTGCCTGCGGCATTGCGCTCCATGCCCATATATACACACTCTCGTTTCTGTTTCTTGCAGGAAGCATTATTGCGGATTTGTTAGACGGCTCGCTTGCACGCTATCAAAAACAAGAATCGGATTCCGGACGAATCGTAGATCTTATTACGGACAATGTTTCGTTCGATATTTTTCTTATTGCGCTTGGAGCAAGCCATTTCATGGATTTTAATATGGTTGCTATCCTCATACTTCTGCAAATAATTGTAACGATAAAAAACACGAGAAAAGCGCTGAAAAGCGCTGCCCATACCGGCCTACGCATTCACGACCTCCACGGATTCTGGGTACTGCCGAATGTAGCAAAGGCAGTGATGTATATCAGCGTCGTGGCAGCTGTTGCAATGAAGGTCGATATACTAACAACATCTGGATTGCTCGCAATTCTCATACTTGCATTTGGGATTATAAAACGATAAAGTAGCGCAGGAGGTATTTGAACATTCCAATTTAGAAAGGAATCTGTCCATGGCGTCAAGAGGCGGAAAAGCGGCAATGAAGGCATTGAAGTTTCTCGTCGAAAATGGTGTCGTTTCTCAAAGCGATCTCATTCAAGCATTGTTTGCGTCGGGTATGTCAGAAAAACAGCAGGTTCTATTTGCATGGCACTTCCTTCCAAATGAAGGTAGCAAACAAATGAGCGTGGTACTCGGTGAAGAATACTGGTCATCTTATCCGATTGCCGGCGTCGGACTTATCGTTGTGCATGATGATCCCGCAAAGGGGCCGCACGTGCTAACACTCCAAGAAGAGCGGGGCAAGACGGAATTGAAGAAGATAAAAGGCTCGCGATCCTTTCCGATGGAAACTTGCAAGGAAGGAGAATGCGTTTTTGAATCACTGGGGAGATTGATTGAAGAGGAGCTTCCTGGTATGCGCGAGTTGGTAGTTGAACCAAATCCCGCTGGATTATTTGAGGTTGTGGATGGCGTATGGCTTCTCGTTTGGTGGGCAACGATGCATGAGCCTGCACTGCCGATCATAGATCCATGCATGGATGTGAGCGATTTTCGGTGGGAGCCGCTTACTGCGCTTGTTAATGGTTATCCAAACCTTCGCCATGGCGCACTCGAGCCGTTGGTGGCTCGGAAAAACGGGCAAAGAGTCGTTCGCGACCCCTTCGCTGTTCATTAGTTCATCAACACTTTTCTAGCATTCCATCGCTTGTGAGAACCACAAGCGATTTTTTTATAGTTGGATATTAGTGCCGACTGGCTGCTTATTCAGGGCCAGCTCTAAATTTTTGGAATCAAAACCGTTAAATACGGAAACTTGAACAGATTGCATCGCTAACAAAGCGCTTAATTTACCCTTCATACCTTTCGTTACATCTTGTGAATTATGCGGCATGTCAGTTTCCGTAATAATACGCTGTATATCATCACGTGTAATATTCTGCAAATACGTTTCAGAAGGGGCGGGCGGAAAATTTGCATAGATGCCATCTACGTCTGTTGCAAACAAAATACGCGTTGCTTTCCATGCTTTTGCGCATACAACAGCAAGCTCATCCGCAGAAGCGATAGAAGACATATTGTTTGCGGTTGAAACGACGTCACCAGATAAAACAGGCAAGCTTCGATTTTCGAGCATACGCTCCATTATCTTTTGCCCAGCAAAGATAAGCCGACCGTCTTCGTCCCGATAAAACATGCTGCTTGTCTGCATCGGAATTGCTGGCACGTTACATTCCTGAAGCGCTAAAGATATTTCGTTCGACAGCCCGCGCATAGCCAAAATAGTTTTAGCCATGCCATAAGTTCTCTTTGTATTAAGAGGCATATCGGATAGATTATATTCTTTGGCAAGGGGGTGACCAACAGATCCTGCTCCATGGAGCAATAGTATTCTGATATTCGGATTCATTTGTAAAAAAAGCGCGATTTTTTCACATAACTGTGATACGAGCCGTGTTCGTCCGACTGGAATACCATTTTGCTTTTCGGTAATAATGCTGCCGCCCAGCTTGATGATCCATAATTCCATAGGCTGCATAGTAGCATACACCAGCGTACGATTCTTGCTTTTATACCCCTAAAACGCTACTATACGACCTATGCCAAGCAGACGAAGGCGATATCGCCACAGGCCGAAACCGGAGCTTAAAAAACCTCCGGCAAACGACGAAATCACCGCACCAGAAGTGCGCCTAGTTGGCTTGGAAGGGGAACAGCTCGGCGTATTCGCCATTGCAGACGCTATAGCGAAAGCGCAAGAAATAGGCACTGACTTAGTAATGGTTGCTGATAAGGCAAACCCGCCCGTAGTGCGCATTATGGATATGGGAAAGCATTTATATGAAAAACGAAAAAAAGATGCAAAACAGAAGGCAAAAAGCAAGGGGAAGGATATAAAAGG
Source organism: Candidatus Andersenbacteria bacterium RIFCSPHIGHO2_12_FULL_45_11b (assembly GCA_001817115.1). Classification (GTDB taxonomy): domain Bacteria; phylum Patescibacteriota; class Andersenbacteria; order UBA10190; family UBA10190; genus HO2-45-11b. Next base: position 18,793 of record MHHS01000029.1, on the reverse strand, counting down.
CATCCGAATTGGCCTCAAAACAGACGACCACGATTGGAATATGCGACTTACTCAGGCTGCCAACTTTTTAGCGGAAGGTCATAAAGTAAAGCTGGAAATCAAGCTTCGAGGGCGCGAAAAACAGCGCTTTGACCTTGCGGAAGAGAGAATTAAGGAATTCGTTGCAGGGGTGCCCGGCGGAGCAAAGCCAGCGGACACATTTTCCCGTTCCGCAAACGGCCTAACGGTATTATTGACGAAAAATAGCTGATAGCGTACCATACACTAATTATGCCAAAGCAAAAGACAAAAAAGTCTGCAAGCAAGCGTTTCTTTTTCTCCTCTACAGGAAAAGTGCAGCGCCGTTCTATAGGGCAAGCCCATTTTAATGGACTTGATTCGGGCAACCAAACGCGCAAAAAGCATAACGACAAGCAGATTCATCCGCATGACGCTGGCCGAATAAGCCGACTTTTACCATACGCGTAATTATTTTTTCCTATGTCACGAGCACCACGAAGCATTCCGAAACGGAATCGACACAAAAAATGGATTAAGCGAGCCAAGGGATACCGAGGCCGAAGAAGCACGATTTTCAAGCTTGCAAAAGAAGCTGTATTGAAAGCTGGCCGATACGCATTTCACGACCGCCGAAAGAAAAAGACTGTATTTCGATCTGCTTGGCAGGTTACTATCAATGCTGGCGTACGGCCGCTCGGGCTCACCTATTCAAAATTCATCCACGCACTTCGAACTCACAAGGTAGAGCTGGATCGACAGGTATTAGCTGAACTAGCGCACAAACAGCCGGAAATTTTCACAAAAGTCGTTGAACAAGTAAAGAAATAGCGCAAAGCTCCCCCTCCTTACGAAGGAGGGGCTAGGGGAGGTTAGTTCGCGTTCCACCCCCTCTAACTCCCCCTTCGTAAGGGGGAGGAAATAGCGTATTATATATTTGATATGAAGATCATCGTTACGGGCGGAGCTGGATTTATTGGGAACCACCTCATTGAGCGTTTGCTTGATCGCGGAGATTCCGTTATTTGCATAGATAATTTCTTTACAGGACAAAAAAAGAATATCGAGCGGTTTTTAGATAACCAGAATTTTTCTTTACTAGAGCATGATATTGTTCAGCCGCTGAAAGGCGTAGAAGCTGATCAAATCTATAACCTCGCATGCCCGGCATCGCCCATTCACTATCAATACAATCCTATCAAGACTATTAAAACGTCTACGATAGGTATGATTAATATGCTGGGCCTGGCAAAAAAGTGCGGAGCACGGATTCTGCAAGCATCCACATCGGAAGTATACGGGGACCCGCACGTGCATCCGCAAGTAGAATCGTATTGGGGCAACGTAAACCCCATCGGCATTCGAAGCTGCTACGATGAAGGCAAACGCGTTGCGGAAACGCTGTGCATGGATTATCACCGCGCGCACAATCTAGATATTCGCATTATCAGAATTTTTAATACATATGGGCCGAATATGCATCCGCAAGACGGCCGAGTGGTGAGCAATTTTATCGTAGAAGCACTCGCCGGCAAACCAATCACTATATATGGAGATGGCTCGCAGACACGCTCATTCTGCTATGTTGACGATTTGGTAAGCGGCATAATAGCAATGATGGATCAAGATGGATTCATCGGCCCCGTGAATTTAGGGAACCCCGTTGAGTTTTCAATGAAAGAATTGGCTGATTTAATTATCGCACTCACCGGAACTGCATCAGAAGTTACATACATGCCTCTCCCGCAAGACGATCCGAAACAGCGCCAGCCGGATATTTCGCTGGCAAAAGAAAAACTCAACTGGGAACCGACGATTGATATTGAAATGGGGCTCAAAAAGACAATTGAATATTTTAAGAGCGTGTAAAACTTACCTCACGCAGTCGGGGCCTGCAGGGCTGATAGTAATCGTATCCCAGGCGATGACGCTTTTATTTTGCGAGCTGATAAGCTCCAGACTTGCAGTTCCCGCAGGTTCAGTACATGGGATTTGAATAGAAGCAGTACCTGCAAAAAACGGGGATTCTGTAAGCACGGTAATCCCCTGCTTTGACCGTAGCGCCACAAACACTTGCTGGCTTGCAATACTGCTCGGCATATTCCATCGCACAACAGTACGCGCGCCGGGCGTAAGCGGATCTACTACATGCATTGCAATACGGGATATCGTAACATCGTTTGAGCGCACAGAAACGCCCCCGATCATATTAACCAGCACTCCAACACTAAGGAGAAATGCCGTACCCAGCCCTACACTCATCCAAATACGCCGCTTATTCATAATCTTGATGCATAGCACTATGAATAGTACGCGCAGATTTGTTTTGATTCAACCAGGGAGCATTTATATTCCAGGGAGAATCTACAATCTTCAACGCCCGTCTGATCATTGCTTCATCTGGCGATTCCGGTACATGGGGATTTTCCAAAAATTTTCCATCCTGGCGATGAATAATCATAAATTCCCGCTTCATTGTCCAAGAAATAAGCACGAGAAGCACTGCAATTAAAATACAAATTGCGTAGAATCCATACCCGATTCCTAAAAGCAAATCGAACATTGCATGCAAAAACCAAGGAATGAAAAATGCAGAAATGAAAAATTTGTTTGAGCGGAATATTTGAAATGTCCCCTGCGCAATAAGCGCACCCATAAGCCCGCCAAAACATATGTGCGCAACCGTTGAGATGATAAATCGAAGGAAGAATACAAACACAAGCGTGTCATATTGTTGGCTGTTTAATAAGTCGTGAAAATAGAGCGTATTCTCAAGGGTAGAAAATCCTAGACCAACGCCTACGCCGATCAGAAGCCCATCGAACACTTGATTGATTTTTTTGCTCCTGCGCATCCATATGCGCATTGCAAGATACCGAAGCCCTTCCTCAATAGGCGCAATAATGAAAAATGTAGCAAATGCAGGCATTGCAACATCCACAACAGACAACAACGGAAGGATGGCTCCGCCATAATAGTGCTCTGTTGACGGAGATAAAATTTGCCATAATTGGTCCGCCTTTTTTTCTAGCCAAAAAGCTGGCCATACCAGTACAAGCCCGATCATAAACGCCATCGCAATGGTACTTGCCGGCACGCTCCGCGTTTGATTCCGCAGATACCACATCCATAAGAAAAATCCTGCTGGAAGCAAGCTTAATAAGAATGCAACGATAGCAATAGAAACTCCTACCGGCAATACAATCGGATCGCCCATAGTAAGCAGTATATCACGATGTTCCTATCAGCGATGACTTATATTGCTCCGGCTTGTATGCGGGCAGGCGCACAACCCGTACATGCTCCTTGCCGATAGCGTGCAATATCGCACGCACATCTTCATTGCTCGGGCGCTGATCATATCCTAATGCAATACAATCAAACGCAAGGCTCTTTAGAAGCGCATACTCGGAAGGGTCCGCATCGCCTAATACTGCATTATCAATGCATGCAACCGCAGATACTGCGTGCAAACGGTCTGCTTGCGGCATACGGGGCTCCCGATGCTTTTCTCTGCGGATATTTTCATCTTGCGCTACAACAACAATCAAACGATCTCCCAGTTTCTTTGCTTCACGAAACAAATATTCGTGGCCAGCATGAAGCGGATCAAATGTGCCGAATACAAGAATAGTACTCATGATTATTGAGAAACAGGAGGAACGTAAAACACCGTATCGGGATACACAGGAATATGTTCAGACGATTCTTTTTTTACCGTCACATACTTTTCAATCTTTTCCACTACCTGCTTTGCAACTTTCACCGATGGCGCCGATATTACTTGTCCGCTCACTGCAATAACAGGGGCTTGGTATGCAAGAAAATACAGCACCGCCCCTGCCCCGATTGCAGAGAACGTAAAAATCAAAATCACAAGTATCGGCATGCGATACAACACAAGCCGGGATAGCACTCCGCGAAATCGATGAATAAATAAAAACGAAATTTTCATACTACTTAAGAATTGTAATGATAAGATCCACCTCCAAAGAACTGCCTAGCACTGTTTGCGGCAGAGAGCTAGTAGTTGGCACTGCTGCAAAAAAATTCAAGGCTACCTGATGTGTAGTATCTATGTTCCATGATGCAATATGTAGAAGGTAGGGCAATTGTTCAATTCTATACAAAAAATTCAAAAGCTGTACATGCCTTCCCGAGGCGCTGATATGGATGCGGACATCCTCTAAAGAATCAGCTTCTGACTTCTCTTGTTTCGAGTTCTGGGAAACTTCTGGCACTTGCGCAGCTACTCCGGCATCGGATGCAGCTTGCGCGATCGCAGTTACTGCTTCTGGCAATCCGTCCCTATGCACAGTCATCCGCTGAAGCGAAGCAACTCTGCCTTGCGCAGATACGAGATCTTTTTTCATCTGCACAATTTGCTGCAGCTCTTGGGGAGCGGCATCTATTTTTTCCTGCCGAAGCGCAATTTCTGATCGAACAAGCGCTACGCGCATATGCAATACAACAATTCCAGCTATGCAGCCGATAATTGCAACAAGAAGAAGAATGTGTTTTTTAGAAATCCTCATAGAATTCCGCCGTTATCTGCCTTTCGAAATACCGTAAACGTGGCTATCGCCTCCGGCGATCGAGCAAAGTTCTGCAGCGGCGCATCCACATGATCAACCCACCCAAGCGCCTCAAGGGCATGCTGGTACTGAACTACCACGTCTCCGCTTGCTGCCTTCGTGGTTATTAATAGCACCGATTGACTTTCGCTTAATTCTAATTTCATAATTTGAATGCCGCTCGGGAGCACCGTAAGCACATCTTGAATATGAACTGCCCACCGAGGATTAGCCGTGATGCGCGCATCTATTGCCTGCACTGTACTGTTGAGTGACCGGATACTCTGCTCAATCTCCACGCGCTCTTTCCCTTGCTGCAATAATCGATTATCAAGCGAGCTTAGAATAATCTTATTTGCCCACCATGAGGCGCCATATACCATTAGCACCACAGCAAGACCGCCAAGAATAGCATAGAGCAGCTTATTTACGCGGTGAGCTGCTATAAGAGCCATGCGCAGTCCGCGCGCTTCCGGGGATAGTAAATTAATTTCCGGTTTCATAGGGCAATTACATTGCGCAACGCAAGACCAAGCGCTGTTGCATACCGCACAGATTCTTGAATATTCATAGGCGGATGCACGCTATCTTTGGATGACAAAATATTTACCCAAGGGTTGCCTCGCTGAATATGAATATTCTCAAAATGCTGCAAAAACGCCTCATCTAATCCCAATAGATTAGAACCGCCTCCCGTTAAAATAACCTCTCGCACTCGATGCTCCGCATCAATGCTATTATAAAAATCTGCAACGCCGCGAATATCAACTACCAGCTTATCAAGTTCTGGCTCCATAATCGGCGTAATGCGCTCAAGCAAATCTGCAGGTATTTCGTGAAGATTTTGCATCAGCTTTTCTTGATCTTGTACTGCAAGCTTGGTTGCAAGCCGCGCCACCCCTTGCTGTAGGCTTGCAGTAAATCTGCTTGCCCCAAGGTCGTGCACAATAACATTCGTGGCAGTACTCCCAATATCAACAATCAATACCCCCTGCTTTCTATGCAATTCCGGAGAAATTAATGCGCGCACAATTGCCTGGCTTTCCAACTCGAAAGCGGCAACATCCAGGCCGAGCTCCATCATCACATCATAGAGCGGGTCTACAACTTTTTTCTGCGCAGCTCCCGCTTGAATTTCTCTTTTTCCCTTTGCAACACCATGCCCGCTGTGTACCAGTGCCTGCCAGTCAATATACACGCTTTCCACACCAAACGGAATATGCTGTGCAATTTCCCATCGAATCGATTCATCCACCTCATCATCCGACATATCTGGCATTTCAATAACGCGCAAGAATGACTGCGTTTCCGGAATAGAAACAACTACGGTATCCTTTTTAATGCTTTTTGTGCGGCACGATACAAGAGCCTCTTGAAGAGCAGCTTTCATCATTTCCTTATTTGCGACAACTCCGTTCACAATAACACCTGATCCAACTGCATGGATGCAGTGCGCAAGAAGACGCCTCGGCTTTGCATCCGAAAGCTGTACAACTTTTATTGTTTGATCCGATATATCAACCCCTATCATACTGTATCTGTAGTGTACTATTGTTGCTCCCAGGAAAGAAATTGATATTCGCCCGTAGTCGGAAAATATGGAGGAGGCCCGTACAGCAAATGAGGGTCGTACGACGAGCTTCCATTTTGATACCCGCCGATAACAGACCCGCTCCCATTAACCCATGTTGTCACTGGAACTAAATTGCTGGCGACCATTCCATAGGTCGTAATATTGTTTCGCAATATATATGATCCAGAGTTATAGTACCTCCTGCCAAAACGCCCATGTTGCGCCACATATGCTCCATCGAGCTCAAGATTATTTGCTGCATTCGAGTACGGAATGAGTATATTTCCCTGGGCAATAGCCCCTATTACCCTCGAACCGTCTTTCACGCCATTATACGTAACGCTTCCATTGATAATGATGTCTGTATAGGTGCTGGGATTTTCAGGAAATTTCCCCGCTGCGATGGTAATGCGGGAAGTTACAGCACCCTCAACCCACAATGTATCCTCGAAAAACAAAATACCTCCAGATGGCACCGTAGCGGAAGTAAGCAGTGTTTGATTTTTTATATCGTACGAGGAATTTTGCCATCCCGTATCAGGAAAATACGAATATATATTCGACTTTTTTGAAGTTACTTTATACAGCGAATATGTATTGTTCGAATTGAACACGATATGGTATCCATATCCGCCCGACGAACCAAAATATGTTCCCGCAGATTGCGCGGCAGTTTTCATAGAAAGCAGATCAGACGTAAGCCCTGCATAGTCCACCGCCGGCACAGGATATTGCCACAACGCAGCATTTCCTCCAGACCCCCAAACCCCCGGCTTGGTTGGGTTCCCGCTGCACCCTTGCGTTGATTGGCATATATACGTTGCTTTGGCGCTCGTCATGATGCTATCTGATTGCCCATCCATGCGTATACCGCCGTTAGCATGCACAGCTCCAGTAATCGTTTTTCCAAACCATACATCGTCATTTAACAGCAAAGCATACTTTGCAAACGAAGGCTTTCCATACGTTGCGCGCAATGTAACATCGCGTACGGGAGCATTGGCGGTATGGCCAACAGACGTAATTTGCACAATCGTGCTGCCGCTTTGCGGAGCCACAAAAGTCAGATTGTACGTTCCAAGAAGCCCTTGAAATTGATCCGATACATCTTGCTGTACGGGGCTGAAATCGGAGCCATTATGAGCAAGCCGCCAGCGAGCATAATTCAATCCTGCTTCCGCAATCTGAAATGCCGTTTCATCCTGCGCAACTAATCCGCCTTGCTGATACTGCCGGTTCGTTACTCCGCCTAGCGAAACAAACATAACGGCGATCATCATGACAAATACCACCATCATGATTAAAATACTTCCTGATTGTGTATGTTTGGGATGTATTATCGCCATGTGGGAATACTGAACAACGCCGATTGCCAAAATTGCGGGAGCGGATACCCGTACGTAAGAGGACTTACATACACA
>MHHS01000029.1:7762-11215 GCA_001817115.1 Candidatus Andersenbacteria bacterium RIFCSPHIGHO2_12_FULL_45_11b | reverse complement strand
TGCACAGCGCTGCAACAACGAAAAACTTCGTCCGCCGAGCAACCATGCGATCAACCCACCAAATTGCAATAATAATCGAAAAAATGAGCGGAGTAAGGTAGTGATACAAAAATAGTACGCGCGGAACACGCATCAGCGGTACATACGCCCACAAGTACCCGATGACCATAATCCAGATAAATCCGTATGCCCCGGAACCAATCGACCGGGTATGCTTATACAGAAGTGAAACACAGAGCGCAATCAGCGCCATAGAGAAAAAGAACAGCGACCCCCACCATACCGCAGGATTGCCCAGCAAATATACGAACTGGTTTCCAGTAGTTCCTTGCCAATAAAAAATGGGGCGAACCATAAATGGCCATGTCCACCACGCGCTCCCATACGGATGCCCCGCGGTCAGATTATAGTTTGCTGAAATCATCTGCTGATGCACGGAAATCAAATCTTGCATAAAATTTCCTGCCGGAATCCCCCAAACATCCCCTGAGCCTGGAAGCGTAAGCAATGAAAAGTGCAGTGCCCACGCGGCAAGATATATTACAAGCGCCGTACATGCGAATACAAAGATTTTAAGTAGCCAGATTCCAACGTTTCCCCTCCTTACGAAGGAGGGGTCAGGGGAGGTTCGTCGCGATAGCAAGACCCCCTCTGCCTCCCCCTTGGCAAGGGGGAGAAAACTCTTAAACATTTCAACGAGAAACACCAGCACTACCAGCCCCCCCGCAAGCGCTCCCGTAAACTTAATTCCCATTGATGCCCCCGCAAGCACTCCGGCAAGCATAATAAACCACCAAGAAAATTTTTGAAACTCTTTTTTCACTGAAGCAATGCCTGCTGCCAGAGCACCGAATGTCATTACAAGCAGAATATTATCCATAAGCACAAAGCGCGATTCCGCGATAAGCGCGTTATCTAGTGCAATAGCGATGCCCCCTAATGCAGCAAACTGCCTGGAAACGCCTATGAGGCGAAGCAGGCTATAAATAACCCCGGACAACAATACTCCAAACAATGCCGGAACGAGACGGATGCCTGCAATCGGCACGCCCGCAAATGGCTGGCCGATAAATTCAAACGAAAACAGTCCATTATATCCAGAAAGATACGCACCAGCCGCAATAATCAACTTTCCAACGGGAGGATGGATATCAAAAAAGCGCTGATGCGTGCAGCAATACGATGAAATAAATTTTCCAAAATGCACCTCATCGAATACCACTTGGGGTATATAGGATAAAAATAATACCCGAGCGCATAACGCGACGATAAGAATTCCTAAAAAAATGATTGCATCTTGTTTATTGATCATAGATTTGTTTTAAGGTTGCGTAACTGCACTTGAGATTGCACCACAACGGCTGCCGGATCCTGGGCAGTGTCCGCATCGATAGTAAGCGTAAATGAAACATATGTAATATTTACAATATTAGCACTGTCTACTTCTAATGGGTCGGCAGGGTAATTGCTTCCATAATAATAAAATACCGGATTTGCGCCATTCCGAATAGACCGCGCAACAATACTCGCCTGCTCTTGCGACGTATTATACGAAATGGGGATACCACTTGGTTGCGTTATCCCCCGGATGAGATCCGTACCTATAAGCTCATACCGAATACGTTCAATTGATGCATCGCTGTCTGCATTTGCATAAAAAATAAACCGCTGCGGGGAAGCCTCTACAATAGGGAATGCACCAGTATCCGATGTTTGAGCAGATCGTATTTCATGACTGATCCGCTGTAACTGCACACGAGCCGTTTCATCAGCCAATGACTGAAGAAAGGTTGAACGATATACCGGCAGAGCGCCTGCCATAAACCGAATGAGTCCGGCAATAAGCAAGCTTGAAATAGCAATAACAACGATAATTTCTACAAGCGTAAACCCTGCCCGCTTCCGAAAATCATCGTTCATATTATGCTCCTGCCAAGTTAACAACATATTGCGTTGTGTCTATCACCGTTGCCGTCCCTGTAAATAGCTGGTACCCAGACGCAGTAACGGTAACTGCATAATCTTCATTGCTGGGAAGGTCGCTGAAAAATACCTGCCCCGTTGCGCCTGTCTGCAACGTTTGATCATACGCACTGCCCACCACTTGGACTGATGCATCGGGCACCGGCAGCCCCGCAGAATCCAAGACTGTCGCATGTAACGAAATAGGCGTGTGCGGCACCAGCGTCACTGTCAGCGTAACGTCTGAACCCGGATTTATAGTCATAGGCACCGGCAAGCTCGTATCTTGAATGTCATATCCAGTTATAGCGCCATCTATCGAGAAACTGTAAGAATCCCATGTCATATCCTGATACGAAGCAGTTCCAGCTGCATCAGTGCTGTCTTGATGCGAAAAAAGATATACTGGCGCCGCCAAGGCATCGGTACCAATTTTCTTTGTACCAATAATACTGTACGCAACATCTCCGATAGGAGCACTATCCTGGTCAACGGTATTAATTGTAAGTTTGCTTGTACGGTCTATGGCGAATGTTTTATTTGTTACTGCTCCGGCAATAGTAGTCAGTTGAGAATGATCCACATCCGGCGTAAAATCTGCCGAAGACGGATATGTTTGTTCCGTGGTATACCCCTCGCCTGACACAGTAAGCTGGTACGTTCCTGCAGAAATGGGCAAACCTGGTATCACAACCTGCCCATCTATACTCGCGTAGGTGGTAAGGTTGATAGCAGGAGATACGGAATCGTTGACCAATCTCACCACTGCCCTCGATACGCCCGACCCCGCCGCATTAAGCGCCTGAAATACGAGCGTGCCCAATGAATCTCCACCCTCGATGCCGTTCGGCGCAATTTGCGCAATGAGCAGCACAGAACGATTCGTAATCGTACTATCCCACGTAACTTCCACGCGCGCTTGCTTGTAATCCGTATTTACTGTGTCGAGCGGGCTGCTCGTTGCCGTACCATCATATGGATCGTCAATATACCGAATATCTGTGGTAACTGTGTACGTCTGGCTATTGCGGTCTACTTGCTCTGTTTGCGCTATCGATCCCGCCGGTATCCCACCTACTGTCCCAACGCTCGCATATGGCAAATTTCGAATCATTTCCATTTTTTCATTCGCTAATCCCGTTGCAACTATTCGGCGCTGGCCGTCATGGCTTGCCTTTAACGTAAGCGTCATTAATGAGAAAATACCGACTACGATTGTTCCTAAAATGAACGAGGCAATAACAACTTCTATTAAGGTAAAGCCGTTCGATGTCATGCCCGACTCGATCGGGCATCCACGTTGGACGCGCTTCCAAGTTGGCATCATATAACATTTACCAAACTATAGATCGGCGAAATAATGGAAATCGCCAGCGCACCGACAGCTAACCCGATAAGAATCATCAGCACCGGCTCCATAATAGACGTCAAGTTCTTCATCGTCTGATCTACTTCTCCTTCATAAAAAGATGCAACTTCTTTAAGCACTTC
>MHHS01000029.1:3986-7683 GCA_001817115.1 Candidatus Andersenbacteria bacterium RIFCSPHIGHO2_12_FULL_45_11b | reverse complement strand
TATTCACTAAGCAATTTTCCTTGCCGCACATGCGCTTCAGCCCCAAGAAATATCTTCGCATACACCGGGTTAGGCGTGTTATTCCCCATAATTGCCAACGCTTCCGTAAACGCCACTCCGCTGGCCAAGAGAGAGCTCAAGTTTCTGCTCGCTCGGGCGATATTGATTTGCTTGATAATCGGCCCGACAACCGGCATGCGCAACAATAACCATGCAACGCCCATTCTTCCGGTGCTTGTTTTCATGATCATGCGAAGCGCAATAATCAACATAATTATTGCAAGCCCGACAATATACCAATACGTTGAAATAAAAGAGCTTGTTGCAAGCAATACGCGCGTCATGAGCGGAAGCTCCACTTTAAAGCCCCTGAAAATATCAACCAGCTTCGGCACTACGAAAATCATCATGGCAGCACCTACGGAAAACAGCGCAGTGATAATAACGATCGGGTACATCATGCCCCCTTGGATTGCACGGCGGAGCTCAAACTCTTTTTGTAATTGCTGAGCTAAAATTTCAAGCGTTTCCTGCAGCTTTCCCGTCGCCTCGCCAACTCCCACAAAACTAACAAATAAATTCGGGAATGCTTTTGGGAACGGCTTCATACTATCTGCCAACGTTTTCCCTTTTTCAATACCCTCTTTCACTGACGCAATAGATCGAGCCAGTGTTTGGTTTTTTGTTTGGCGCTGAAGGGTATCAAGCGCATTTTTTACATCTAGCCCAGCACGGAGCATGAGCGCAAAATATCGGGCAAACAACACACGCTCTAATACGGGGACATGAGAAAATAGCGATTCAAACGAAAGCGCATGCTTCTTCTTGAGCTCAGAAAAGGAAGTAAGCAACACCCCTTCTTTCATAAGGTCTTGCCCGAGAATCGTGTGCGACACAGCTTCCCGGATATCACTTACACGCTCCCCCGTGCGCTCATTTACCCCTTTGTAGCGAAAGGTTGCCATATTATTCTTTTGCAACTCGCAGCACCTCTTCTAAGCTGGTAATACTCTGCGCAACTTTCAATATTCCATCCTCAAGCATGCTTACCATCCCCTGCTCTTCGCGCGCTTTCACCTCAAGCTCGTGAGCAGTCACGTTTCCTGTGATCATTTTCTGCAGCGAAGGTGACATTTCAAACATTTCATGAACTCCTATGCGGCTCTTATACCCTTCATGGCACCTGCTGCATCCCACTGCTTCATAAAAAGAAACTTGCTCCCACGCATCTTCTTTTTGCGCGATCCCTTCTTGTTTCAACAGCTCGAGCATATGGTCAGCATCTACGATATCTTGAATGCTGCTTTTCATCGCATCATTAATTTTTACCTCTTTTTTACACGAAGCGCACAACTGGCGCACTAGGCGCTGCGCAATCACAATATTAATAGTAGATGCCAGCAAAAACGGTTCAATCTTCATATCCATCAAGCGGGGAATAGCTCCCGTTGCGCTGTTCGTATGCAGCGTAGATAACACCAAATGCCCAGTTAACGCTGCATTTACTGCTAATGAAGCAGTTTCTTCGTCGCGAATTTCTCCGACCATAATAATATCCGGATCTTGGCGCACAAGCGCTCGAAGCCCGTTAGAAAATGTAAGACCGATTTTCGGCTGTACTTGCGTTTGGTTAATTCTCTTCATGCGATACTCGATTGGATCCTCAATAGTGCTGATGTTCACATCTTTTGTATTCAATTCGCGCATCGCAGCATACAGCGTTGTTGTTTTTCCAGATCCGGTCGGCCCCGTTACAAGGATCATGCCGTTCGGCTTTGCGATATTGTCATGAAACATATTGAGATCTTTTTTTGACAATCCGATTTTATCGATCGTCAGTCCGTTCCCCGACTCATCAAGCAAGCGCATCACGATTTTTTCTCCGTCGAATACGGGAAGCGTAGACACGCGGAACGCAACATTATAATCATCGCTCTCCATTTTAAACCGGCCGTCTTGCGGAAGCCGATGCTCGTCTATTTTCAAATTGCTCAAGATTTTAATGCGCGCTACCACGCCAGCTAATACCGCCTTTGGAAGCACCATCATGTCATGCAAGATTCCATCGATTCTGTAGCGGATCACCACAGCAGTTTCCGTAGGCTCAATATGAATATCCGATGCGTCTTTTGATATCGCGTGGCGCAGTACAGCATCCACTATTTTTATAATAGGCAAATCTTCTGCAACCTTCGACAAGTCGGCGTCGCGCGCGTTTGCCTTTACCCCCTTCGCCTCTTTTAAAACTTGTTCAACATCCGCCTCTAATGAACCCGCATATTTTTGCAGAGCCTCGCGAATAGCAGCTACGCTTGCAACGGCCACAATAATCGGCACGTCGACTTTTTTATGAATAAATTCTACAATTTGCCGATCGGCAGGGTTTTCAATTGCAATCTTCACCCCGCTGTCATCTTGATCGTATGCAATCACCATATGCTCGCGAGCAGTGGATTCAGGAATAATATCCAGAACTTCTTTTTTAATTTGCACCGAGCGCAAATCGACATACGGAACGCCGGATGCTTGCGCATACGCTTTTGCATAATCCTCGTCTGCAACTCCGTACTCCATTAATGCATCGTGCAGCGATGCTTTCCCGTCTTTCAACACAGCAAGCACCTGCGCACCCTGCTCTGCGGAAATCCTCTGCAACTCTACGAGTGCGCGTAATATGTTCTCATCAACCCGCTCTGCCATACTGGTTAGTATAGCATAGGGCTAGATAAGATTAGATGTCATCCCGGGCTTGACCCGGGATCCAGAAATCTCATATTGCAATTTCTTCGCATTCCCATGAGTCAGCAGCCCCAAATACGATTGTATAGTTTCACGCTTTGGACTCTCTTGTATCCGTTTTTTCATTCGCCTTTCCGTTACAGGTCTCAACACTCTATGATCCGGAAAATGCACCCATCCCAAGAAGTCAATTCCCGAAGCAAGCGTGCCAATAGATACTTTGTTAGGGTGCAGCGCAAGTTTGAGGAGAATTGCAAGAACATTCTGAATGTTAGATATTTGCTGTTCTAGTAAAACTTTATCATGCGAAAAAATAACAAAGTCATCCGCATATCGGATATAGTACTTTGCTTTTAAGTAGTGTTTTACGTAGTAATCAAATTCATGCATGTAGATATTCACGAGAAGCTGTGAAGTCAGATTGCCAAGCGGCAAGCCTTTACCAAGTTTCGTGGAATAAAAGCTCGTGATAATTTCTTGCAATAGCTGAATAATATCCTGATCCTTGATATACGTTGATAAAATCCCGAGAAGAATAGTTTGATCAATACTAGCAAAAAACTTTTTAATATCGCACTTGAGCACCCAGCACGTTCTCGTGTTGTTTTTGCTCACTTTCTGGCTGTATATTCTAAACTGCTCAAGTGCTTTATGAGTTCCTTTGTTATTTCTGCAAGAATACGAAGTATATATGAACGCAGCATCAAAAAACGGATAAAGCATGCGATATATCGCATGATGCAGAACGCGATCTCGCACACTGGCTTTGTGAATGTCTCGCGGCTTGGGATCAGAAATACGGAATGCGTGATACGGACCATGCTGATATGTTCTGGCTCTCAAATCGTTATGGAGATTGATGAGATTTTCCATGAGATTGCGTTCAAACTGCTGTACGTCCTTGCGCTTTCGTTTGCCTATGCGAAATTCTTGCCACGCAGCAAGCAAGTTTTCCAGA
>MHHS01000029.1:0-3969 GCA_001817115.1 Candidatus Andersenbacteria bacterium RIFCSPHIGHO2_12_FULL_45_11b | reverse complement strand
CGATTTTGCCACTTTTAGGGCGAATCAAGGCTGTTTACGTTTTGTGGTACGGATATTACCAGACAATTCCTAAAGTACACCGATATTCGCTCGGTCAGCGCGTCGATACGTTATTTGTAGAAATTATCGAGGCAACTGCAATTGCAGCATATCTTCCAAAAGCAGAAAAAATGCCATACGTGCGCATTGCAATACGAAAATTGGATACGGTAAAAATATTGCTTCTCATTATGTGGGAGGTGAAATCGCTGCAAGACAAGCAGTACGTCGTACTTTCCGAACCGCTGGATGAAATAGGGAGAATGTTCGGCGGGTGGGCGGGCCAGCTTGTAAAAAACTCCCCCGCCAAGAGGGCGGGGGAGAAATGAAGAGAGTTGCGGGAACACCTGACACATTGCCAGCGTTCCAATCATTGTCGAGCCAATTGTAGTTCCAGTTCCACTCATCTGCATTCCGATAGAGATAGAGCACATACCGGTTGCCGTTCGGGTTCCGAAGTTATGTGCAAAGCGCCTTCCAATCCACTGCCGCGCGAATACTCGCATTCGGCTGTATCGTATGTAGTATCTATATATACTCTAGCGCTTTGTACCAAGTATCTTCATTTTTTAGAAGTTTCTGCGTATACCGCGCTATCGCAAACACATGGTCGACGATACTCTGGGTATACGGATACTGGATTCGGCAGCGGGAAGTGCATGACCGCCCGCGTATTCGCCTACTACCACTTTGTATGATACATAATGTAAAAAAAGAAGCCCAGTCGTTTAGAAAAACGAAAGGGCTAAGTACGAAGAGCAAAGGATCTAAAAGATCCAAAACTCTAAGCGTTTGAGGGCTGACTTGCGGGAACACCTGACACACCGCCAGCGTTCCAAGCACGGCCGAGCCAAGAGCAGTCCGCGTCCCACTCATCTGCATCCCGAAAGAGATAGAGCACACACCGGCTGCCGCGCGGGCGCCGAAGAACATCTCGGAAGAAGTCCATGAAGATGATACCGTGAGTACGATATAGCCATTCTAAGACACTATTCTCTTTGTTCTTCTGATAATCCTGCCACAGGGAGAAGAACACCTTGGCGCCGAATGGAGTGTCGCCGCTTGCGTTGATACGCTTCAGCTTTTCCTCTCCGGTGATGGTTGTCTCACCTTCCTTGAGGTAGTGCTCGAAGCGGACCTTGCACCAGTCGATATCCATACGCACATCCTTGCTCTCACCGTCCTCGAACTTCCAACCGCTGCCGATGAAGGAGGCTGGATCAAAAGGCTTGGTGCAGGGGAGGATCCTCATAATCTCCTTGAGAGAGATTTCGAGTTCGCCACGCTTGAGCCGCCGAACATTTTCAGGGCCACCAATAACCTTCACCAGGAAACCCCAATCACCGCCGGTCAAATCGCACAGGTCTTGCATTGGACTTACCATGATACGGTTCCTTTCGGGCTTTACATCGCCCAAAAAAGGTCTTTGCTTCTGATACCCCCGAAGCTAGGGTCTTCACAACGCTACTAGGTTGTTAAAGAGCAATTTTTCTATTGTACTCCTATTCACTGATTCTGTCAAATTCTTCTCCTATTCATACGTACAATATAGCTCAATAGAGCACTATTATTCCGACCACTTTGCGCTACTTTACTGTACGATAATCCTTCCTTTGAACGTTGGGTGCAAGTGATCGTGCATGCCAAATGATCCGGCAGTTGCAAATGTAAAGCGGTAGATATCTCCAGGCTCAAGCCCGCGTTTTGCATCAAATCCAGGTAAATCTGTATGAGTCGGGTGCGGATCAGATGCCGGCCAATGCAGCTCTTGCCCTTTATTTACAAATGTTACAGTTGTTCCAGCTTTAACCGTAATTTCGGCAGGAGAAAATCCAGTGTCTGTTATGGAAATGGTCGGATTCTCCGTTGCCATCGCATCCTCGCTGCTCATCGCATCCGGAGGCACGGCAACAACGGGAGTTGTTTCCGGAGCTAATTGAATGAGCTGCCCGCTTGATTGCGCGGCATCTACGGCAAGAGTAGGGCTGGGCTTAATGCTTGCAGCCTCATCGTCAGCTCTGTGGCTGAACACGTATGCTCCTGCGCCAATAAGAACGATAACGATAACGAAAATTGAGATTGTAGTTGATGGTTTCATGATTATAGTATACAGCTCAAATGCATTAAGCTCCACCTCCCCTAGCCCCTCCTTCGTAAGGAGGGGAATACGTCGTCGTTCTCTCCCCCTTACGAAGGGGGAGTTGGAGGGGGTTGAGTAGTCGATGTGCTATACTTTCGCCATGCCCCTTCAAGAAGATTTGCAATCGATTATGCATGGAGAAGTTGCATGCGACGATGCGGCAAAAACAGCAGCCAGCCGCGATACCAGCCTGTTTCAAGTGCTGCCCAGTGCAGTGGTGCATCCGATGAACGTTCATGATATTTGCGAACTTGTACGCTATGCTTCAACCCATCCCGAAACTTCCCTTACTGCCCGCAGCGCCGGCACCGATATGACAGGCGGCCCGCTCACCGAAGGAATAGTAGTAGATATGACGACCCATTTTACGAGAATCGGCGAAATTCACGAATCTTCTATAGTAGTGGAACCTGGCGTATATTATCGAGACTTTGAGAAAAAGACACTGGCGCACAATTGGCTTTTGCCGTCGTATCCGGCATCAAAAGACTTATGCACCGTCGGCGGAATGGTCAATAACAATTCTGGCGGAGAAAAAACGCTCATGTACGGGAAAACAGACAAGTATATCGAAAAACTTTCTGTAGTGTTATCCGATGGCAACGAATATGAACTGCGCCCGCTTTCTAAAACAGAACTGGATAGCGCAATGCAAGAACAAACTTTTTTAGGCCAAGTCTATCGCGATATGCATATACTGCTCGAAAAAAACTATGATGCAATCCAGCAAGCAAAACCGCACGTATCTAAAAACTCCGCAGGGTATGCATTGTGGAATATATGGGACAGAAAAACATTCGATTTAACTAAGCTGTTTGCAGGATCCCAGGGCACCCTCGGCATTACTACGGAAATACAGTTTCAGCTTGTACGTCCCAAAAAACATGCGGCCATGCTGGTGCTTTTCTTACACTCGCTAGAACCGCTGGCAGAGCTTACGAACCACATCTTAAAATATCAGCCTGAAAGCTTTGAATCGTACGATGACCACACGCTTTCCGTTGCTCTCCGCCTTTTTCCCAGCTTTGTCCGAAAATTAAAAACAAATGCATTTGCACTCGGACTGCAATTTTTGCCGGAAGCGTTAATGCTGGCGCGCGGAGGGCTTCCAAAATTGATTATTATGGCAGAATTTACGGGCAACGACGCTCATGAAGCCATCATCCGTGCGAAAGCAGCGCAAAGCGCCACAAAAAAATTCAATATCTTATCCCGCATTGCCACCACGAAGCAGGAACAGGATAAATACTGGACCATTCGGCGCGAAAGCTTTCACCTGCTCCGCGAGCATGTGCATGGCAAACACACGGCGCCGTTTATCGATGATTGCATCGTAGAGCCGAAATACTTGCCGGAATTTCTGCCGAAGCTTGCCGCTATTTTAGAAAAATACAATCTAGATTACACGATCGCAGGCCACGTAGGAGACGGGAATTTTCATATTATTCCGCTCATGGATCTGCATGATGAAAAACAGCGCGCAATTATTCCAAAAGCATCCAAAGAAGTATACGACCTCGTGTTCTCGTTTCATGGGTCATCGACCGCAGAACATAACGATGGATTAATACGAAGTCATTTATTGCCGCAGATGTACGGAAAAGAAATATATGGACTATTTGAAGAGACGAAAAAAATATTCGACCCGGAAAACATATTCAACCCCGGCAAAAAAGTAAACTCAAATTGGGATTATTCCCTCAAACATATTGAGGCGTATTAATTACAATACTCGCAATCCTTCTTATGGCACCCGCTTGCGGGATCCATAAAGCGAAGTTCTTGAATTT
>MHHS01000028.1:4856-4998 GCA_001817115.1 Candidatus Andersenbacteria bacterium RIFCSPHIGHO2_12_FULL_45_11b | reverse complement strand
GTCCCATACCCAAGTCTTGCAGATGTTGGATTTTTTAGCATCGTCCCATTCTGGTTCATTGGGATGATATATATCGCTAAGGCTGGTGGGGCGAGTTTTAGATTGCGAGATAAGGGTGGAAAATTTCTCATTATTTTGATTC
>MHHS01000028.1:0-4809 GCA_001817115.1 Candidatus Andersenbacteria bacterium RIFCSPHIGHO2_12_FULL_45_11b | reverse complement strand
GCAGTATCTGGAGACAGTACCCTGGCAACATTCTTTAATATTGCATACCCACTCGGAGATATGCTGACTGCATCTGCAGCACTTTCTGCATGGATTTTGATGAAGAAGTTTTTGGGCGGAAAAATGCGTTTACCCATTATCATCCTTGTTTTTGGTTTTCTTTTCCAGTATCTTGCTGATCTTTCCTTTTCTTATGCGAGTACAAATGGTACGTATTATAATGCAGACTGGATAGACTTGTTCTATCTTACCGCACAATTTGTTGTCAGTTGCGGAGTTGCGCTACTTAGTCCAAAAAGGGTTGTATAACAAGCTATGACCACCATTATTAACCAACTCGTCGACAAGATCATCCAAGAGCAAGCGCTCATCATCGGCCCCGTTGCGTGGGAACAGGCGCAAAAGGTAACTGGGCTTCGCATTAACATACAGAGCCACGAAGTTGATATTGAAGGTGATGCGCGAGATGTTCTTGAACGACTTGTTGCCCAGTATGAAAAACTGTTCGGAAAAGCCTCTCGAGAAGTCTGTCGAGACGCAGTCCGTCCGCTCCTTTCCCAAGTTCCAGAAAGCGATGTGCCATCTGTTCTAAAATAAAATATCACATCGCCCGCCGATCTGGAGGGCAGATGTGCCTGCGGTGCTGAGGTAGGGAGGACGAAATAATAGGTATTTTTTGTCAGCTTTTGTTGACAGTATACAATAAAATATTTATATGAATATATTGACATTATTTTTAAAAAAGTATATTTTGTTAAGTGGCCTTTACGACTGCTCGTTACAAACAAATAAAAGGAAATCTTGAATATGAATGTGGATTTAGCTCAAAAAGAGGACTTAGTAAGGCAAATTGCTAGGAGCGCAGGCATTGAATATGTGATTATTACGCATAAACAAGGCGGCAGTACAACAGCAGACGCAGAAAATGCTCTCCAAGAATCTTCTGAGCGCATTCTTAAGACTCTTGTGCTGATTGATGAGCGCGCAAAAAAAAGCGTTGGCATAATTATAAGGGGAGATAAGCGTCTGAGTATGCAAAAGCTAAAAAAGCTCACTGGGCTCAAGAAGCTAAAGTTTGCTTCGGCTGAGCAAGTGGAAGCGATCACGGGATTTTCCCTAGGCGGAGTACCTCCCGTTGCAGTAATTCGATGCGATATTGCAATTGTGAGTACGGATGTGTTACTGATGGATTATGTTATTGGCGCAGGAGGGCATCCTTACTGCGGGATGAAATTTTCTCCTAATGAGTTAAGGAAGATTCCAAAGATTCTAGAAGTCTCGGTGTCCATATAGGCATCCTTCATATGGTTATGGAGGCTGATTGATCGTAACTCAAGTTTTGGAAAGTGGGGAATTCTGATGTCTCTTCAAATTTACGCTGGTGACTCTGGTTTCAAGGCTTTCGCTACGGCAATCGACCTTGTCGGAAAAGAAAAAGATGATCGCGAAAAGTTGCTGCGAGATTCATTTATGCCATTTAAGGTTACTGATTACTATACTCAGCTTATTGCTGGTACGGCAGAGCCATATCGGACCCAGCTGTTAAATATCGTTCTTCCGCCAACTGGCCCTAAGCCTTTTGTGGGAAGATTCGACCCTTATGGTAATAAACATTACCGAGATCAGGATAACGCTTTTATTCAGCACAAGTACGAAAAGACGATGCTGTTGCACATCGATGATGCGTGTATTGCAAATTGCCAATTCTGCTATAAAGTGAACGAAATTCGAACCGAGGGCACCTCTCCTCGACAGTATGGCGATAAGCTTCGTACTGCTAAGGAGTATCTAAAGAGTCATCCGGAGATCGACAACGTATTATTTACTGGTGGTGACCCAGCAGCATTTCGCAGAACTGAAGATTTGATTAAATTGATTGGCGGATTAATTGAAGAGCCAAATATTCGTATTGTGAGATTTGCCACTAAGGGGCTTGTCTATGATCCGGCAAGGTTTCGCGATCCAGATCTTCTGAGGTTCTTTGCGGAAGTAAATAGCCGACCATCTAAGCAGGTTAGTGTGATCGCTCAGATTAATCATCCCGCTGAGATATCGGATGAGGTAGCTCAAACACTTGTTGCAATTCAGATGACGGGAACCCAGGTTAGGGGGCAGCCAGCAATTCTACGCGGAGTAAACGATTCTGTGGCAACCCTAATTGATTTACAGCGAAGGTTTGTGGATCACAAGATTATTTCATACTATCTCACAGTTTTTATGCCTGTCCGTGGCGTAGAACAGTATGCCCTTAGATTGCATGACGCTTTCAAAAGTGTTGCTGAATCAAAGAAGCATCTTAGTGGTCTTGAGAAGAAAGGTGTATTACTGGCATCGCATGATTTCGGCAAAATGGAAATTTGTGGATTTCTCCCTTCGATTAACGATCCTCAGCAGATTGTGTTGAAATGGCATCAATCCGCAATGCCACAATACCTTCCTGAAGCGTTAAAGAGAAAGGTGCCAATTAATCCAGAGGATATAATGTGCCTGCGCTATGACCCTGAGAGTATGTACTGTATCGATCATGTTTTTGCTGCCAATGATTTGCCTCATTTCAATTCAAAGAGTGAGTTTGTAGATTAAGGCATTTCTTGCAAAAACACGTTCAAACACAATCTCCTTTCGTATTGCTTACGAAAGGAGATTTTTTATAAATTGCTACCAAGCGCCTAACGCGATACACTACAACCATGCCCCAAGAATCCCAACTCGCCGACAAGATCATCCGTGACCAAGAGCTCATCATCGGTCCTGTTGCGTGGGAACAGGCGCAAAAGGTTACCGGCCTTCGTATTAACATACAAAGCCACGAAGTTGATATCGAAGGCGATGCGCGAGATGTTCTTGAACGACTTGTTGCGCAATATGAGAAACTCTTCGGCAAAGCATCACGAGAAGTATGCCGCGATGCCGTCCGTCCGCTCCTTTCCCAAGTGCCAGAGAGTGATGTACCGGCGGTGCTGAGGTAGGTTACGGAATTGTATGAAAGAAGAAATATGTCTGATAGGTGGTGGAGAAATCGCTAAGGGAGAGACTGAACTTGCTTGCTGTGTATTTTTGAAACTTACATAGAGTTTAGCTATGCAACAGTATCAAATGAAACTCTCGAAAGAGCCGTACAATAATATTGCATCTGGAAAGAAAGTGATTGAGTCCCGCCTTTTTGATGAGAAACGCCAGCAAATCTCTATCGGTGACACTATTACGTTTAGTGAAAATGATAAGCCAGAGAATACTGTTACCACGGATGTAAAAGGGCTGTTGCGCTATCAGACTTTCAAAGAGCTTTTTGCTGACCACGACCCATCATTGTTCGGTGAAGAGAGCCGAGATTTTCTCCTCAACCAGATAAAACAATTTTATTCTGACGAAGATGAGCAGAAATACGGCGTAGTCGGGATACGTATCCAGCTGCTTGACTAAAACGTATATGCAGTGAGGAGCGCGGAGTCGGTTGGTATTAAAGCATATCATTATAATTCAGAGGCAAAGGGTTTAGTCGCGCTCAAGAATTTTTTGACGAAAAACCTAAGTTAAAAGAAAGATTTTGATTGATACAAAAAATACACTACACTTTTAATGTAGCTATGGAATGTCTATTTTGTAATATTGTTAAAGGTAGTCAGCAATCTTTTCGAGTATGGGAAAATACTGATTTTATCGTATTTCTAGATATTAACCCGATTAATCGGGGGCACCTTCTTCTTATCACAAAGCAACATTTTGAGGACGTCTTTTCTATTTCGGAAGTACTCTATAGTAAGATGTTTATAGTTGCTAAAGAAGTATCAAATATTCTTCGGAAAGCTGTTAAATCTAAGCGAGTTGGTTTAGCTATTGAGGGATTTGGTGTGCCACATGTACATATTCATCTTGTGCCAGTAAACAACGGCAATGAACTTAACCCTCTTCGAGCAAAGCCAGCATCAGCAGAGGACTTAGGAGATATGCAGAAAATTCTCATAAAGCAGCTTGCCGAAATTATCTAGACTAAAAGGTACATCATCGGTCCTGTTGCGTGGGAACAGGCGCAAAAGGTAACCGGACTTCGCATTAATATCCAAAGTCACGAAGTTAATATTGAAGGCGATGCGCGGGATGTGCTCGAGCGCCTTGTTGCGCAATACGGTCGCCAATACGGCGACCGTCCGCTGAAGTAGCGGGCGAGAAGCTATTCGGAAAAGCATCAAGAGAAGTATGCAGAGATGCAGTTCGTCCGTTGTTGTCACAAGTTCCAGAGAGCGATGTTCCATCTGTTCTCAAATAAATGCACATCATCCGCCGTACTGGAGGACGGATGTACCGGCGGTGTTGAGGTAGGGTTATTTTCGAAAATCTTTTTCCGAAAGCTTTGCTTGGCGCAAAATTGATTTGAATGTACCTATTGGTATGTGTTTTCTACCTGCAGGAACGATAGCCGTAAGTATTGGATTACCAGTTTTACGCATCTTAATATGGCTGCCTTTTTGGGAGACAAATACAAAACCTTTTCGCTCTAGAGTTTTTGTGACCGTTTTTGAAGAATACAGCTTAGGCATGTGCCACAGAAAGTCGAACGAGCTCCGGACTTTCAACAATGCTAAGCGAGGAATCGGATGAATCTTCAAAATAAAGCTCAAGCGCTTCCTGTAAATTTTTAAGCGCCTCATCTTTTGTTTTCCCAAAGCTTGAAACATCCACATTGAGGCATTGAGCAACATAAAAATCGCCCTCTCGCCATACAACATTTTTTAAATCTAGTAATTGTTTCTTGTGCATATCCATAGTATGTGGTCTTTTTATAAATAAAACAAGGCGACGCACGCAATA
>MHHS01000027.1:5461-6839 GCA_001817115.1 Candidatus Andersenbacteria bacterium RIFCSPHIGHO2_12_FULL_45_11b | reverse complement strand
TATGCGAGAAGCAAAGCAATCGAAAATAGTGGATATGGAATTTTAATGTTGACAAAACAGATATTATAACATAATATAGTAAAAGTTTGGAAGAAGAGTCCTGCGTTTTGCACTTTACAACTAGAAAGAGAGTGTCAGATGAATCCACCAACGCAATATCTACTTGGCGTCGAGCATCCGATATTTCCAGCTACTGCGGTGTATTTGCCTGATGGCGAATATGATCGTGCTACAAGCGCATTCGTTCGAGTATGCGCTGATGTGGTGCTGTATGTTCCGGCGGAAAAGAGTATCTACTTGGCGAAGCGAATTATTCCACCTGAATGCTGGTGGATGCTCGGAGGCAAGATGAATCCCGGGGAATCTGAAATCGATGCTGCGATGCGGCATGTACGAAACGATACCGGGCTGGCGATTGATGCGAAAAAGTTTCAATTGCTCCGCTTGAATCGCTATCTGTACGTTGGGTCAAAGGGAGCATCGCAAGATTCCTTTGCATTTACGTTTGCTGTTGCATGCGAACTAGGAGAGATTGAAAAGGTTCAGTTACGCTCAGATGAGTATGATTCGCACACAGGCATTCAGCAATTCCGAAAGCCGGAGCTAGGAACATATGGGGTGCCCAAGCCGATAATGGATATCTACAACCAGATATTCCCCTAACCGTAACCGCCAAAGCTTCATGTTGAAGCGGAGGCGGTTTTTTTATTGATGTGTGCATAAATCGTGGGTTATAGCTATTGCGCAGTGGTGGGGTAGAGGAGTAATGTGGATACACGTGGATAAAAGTGGGGAAAAGTGGTGACCACCTGTGGATAACAAATATAAATATGTTTATAGGCCAATACAATCATACGATAGATGAAAAGGGCAGAATGAGTATTCCTGCGAAGTATCGTCGCGATCTTCAACAGGGGGTTGTAGTGACGCGCGGGCTTGATCATTGCCTGTTTGTATATCCAAAATCGGAATGGGAAGTAATGGCAGAAAAACTTTCTCGCTTGCCGGTAAGCCAAAAGAAGAGTCGTGCATTTGCTCGATTAATGTTGGCTGGTGCGATGGATGCAGATCTTGATGGGCAAGGGCGCGTGATGCTTCCAGAATATTTGCGCCAGTATGCATCTGTAAAAAAGCACGTGATTGTTGCGGGGCTGTATAACAGGTTAGAAATTTGGGATGAGGATGCATGGCGCGAATATCGAACGAAGACGGAGCTGGAAAGCGATGACATTGCAGAAAGTATGAATGATCTTGATATATGAGCGAGCATATTCCTGTACTTGTAAAAGAAGTAATGCAACTGCTTGAGCCAAAGCCTGGCGATGCGTTATTGGATGGCACACTCGGGCACGGAGGCCATGCGCGCGCATTTTTGGAA
>MHHS01000027.1:1002-5435 GCA_001817115.1 Candidatus Andersenbacteria bacterium RIFCSPHIGHO2_12_FULL_45_11b | reverse complement strand
TGGCATTGATGCAGACGAATCGGCGCTTGTGGAAGCAAAGAAGAATCTCAAAGAATTTGGAGATCGTGTGACGTATATTCATGGCAATTTTTCGAACCTTCCTAAAGGTGCGGTGCAGGCGGAATTATTTGATTTGGGAATAGGAAGTCATCAGCTTGCAGACGATGCGCGAGGATTTTCGTTTACATCGCAGGGTGCGCTTCATATGCAATACGGCGACCATGAGAATCTGCCTGATTCTTGGATTCCGCAAATTAATGATCTTGCACGCCAGCTTGGGCGGTATCCGGATGCGGATGATGTAGTGAATACATTATCGCCGCTCGTATTATCTGAGCTTATTCGCAAATATGGGGAAGAGCGGTATGCGGGAGTATTGGCTAATGCAATTGTTGCAGCACGCCCGATTACGGATACCAAGCACTTAGTAGAAGTTATCGTAGCGTCGGTGCCAAAATCGTATGAACATGGGCGTATTCATCCCGCAACACGCACCTTTCAAGCATTGCGCATGGCAGTAAACAGGGAGCTTGAAGTGCTCGAGGCAATGTTGCCTCAAGCAGTAAGCATATTAGAGGCCGATGGCGTATTGGCAGTAATCAGTTTTCACAGTTTGGAAGATCGCGTAGTGAAAAACTATTTCAGGCAGCAAGCGAAATCATGTATCTGCCCGCCGGAGCAGGTGATATGTGCGTGCGACCATCCCCCCTCGCTCACGATACTCACAAAAAAACCAATCAGCGCAAGTCAGGAGGAGATCGCAAAAAACCCTCGGGCCAGGTCAGCAAAACTAAGGGGAGCTCGGCGAATATAGGGCAAGCAAACACTTAACACAAATAACAACATATGAAACCAACACGACAACAATTTGTTACACCAAGAGCTGGGCGATCTTACCGTACCGCAAGCCAGCGCGGAGCTATTGATCGCGGAACGGCAACGGCTATGTTCGGCATCGTTGCGGTAGTATTAATTGGAATGTTTAGCTTTTTTTACCTGCAGCAAGTAGTGCATACCGCATCCCAAGGCGCAGATGTTTCGCAATTAGAGGCGCAGATATCGAGCTTGAAAGAACAGCAAAAGACCATTGAGCTCGATGGCGCCAGGTTGCGATCATTGCAAACAATTCAGGAGCAGACTGGGTCAATGAATCTTGTCCCTACTGATTCTGTGTCATACCTTGCTCCTACGGATGGAAGAGTTGCAGTACTTACAAAATAAATGGCAAGTAAGGTTCATGTACGTACGCAAATATTGATTGCAGGGGGATTCATTCTCCTAGCGATTTTAATCGGAAGATTAGCTGATCTCCAACTTCTTCAGCATGCGCATTTTATGGATATTGCAGAGGCTCAGCGCAAGCGCGCCGCAGATTTGCAGCCGCATCGCGGTACGATTTATGTGCGCGACGGCAAAGGTGGCGATATATTTCCTGTTGCAAGCAATAAGAGCGGATGGATTGTATATGCGGTACCCAGGAACATGAAAGATCCGCGCTCTGTTGCAGATACTCTTGCGCCAGCTCTCGTGCAATTCCGAGAACGCCAAGATCAGCGCAAGCGAGATATTATTCAGCAAACAGGGCAGAACGATTTCCTTTCTTTGCATCCGTCTCCGTCGCCGGAACCAAGCGAAAGTCTGCCTGGTGAGCAAGCAGGTCCATCGCCATCTTCTTCGCCAGAGCCTGTTGATCAAATAATTGCAAGTATTGCAGAAGATTTATTTAATAAATTCGATCAGAAGCAGGATCCGTATGAGCCGATTTTAAGGCCGTATGAAATATTGGACGATGATCTTCTGCATTTTCTGCAAGAAAAAAATCTGGCAGGCATTGTATTAGAGCAACAGGAAGTGCGTGCGTATCCGGAAGGGTCTCTCTTTGCGCACGGGGTTGGATATGTGGGGTTCGATGGCACCGCAAGAACGGGCAGGTACGGCATAGAGGGATATTTTGATGACATACTGAAGGGAGATTTAGGGTTTCTTTCGGGAGAGCGCGGGGGAACGGGAAAAATTATCGGCGTTGCGGCAAACGAATTTCGCCCTGCACAAGATGGAACAGACATCGTGCTCACGATCGATCGCGTAGTGCAAGCATTTGCTGAGCAGGAGCTGAAGACTGGTGTCGAAAAATATGGCGCAGATCGGGGGAGTATTGTGGTGATGAATCCTAAGACGGGCGCTGTGGTAGCAATGGCAACGTTTCCAACATTCGACCCGAATACGTATTATGCTGTGCGCGATGCGAAAGTTCAGACGAATCCGATTGTGTCTGACAGCTTTGAGCCAGGGTCTATTTTAAAGCCCGTGATTATGGCTGGCGCAATAAACGATAGCCTAGCAACCCCGGATACTACATTTGTCGATAATGGCCCGGTGCGCGTGGGAAAATACACTATCAATACGTTCGATGGGAAGCATTACGGTGTGCAAACAATGACAAACACACTAGAACAATCGAACAACATAGGAATGGTTTGGGTAGCACAAAAGATGGGGTCAGAGAGAATGTATGATTACTTGCGCAGGTTCGGTATTGGAGAGAGGACGGGAATTGAGCTGGACGGAGAAACACAGACTAATCTTACGGAACCGCAACGATGGAGCGATGCGCAGCAGGCGACGACCGCGTTCGGCCAAGGCATGGTAGTAACTCCGATACAGGCGCTTAATGCGATTGATGTCATCGCAAATAACGGCATGCTGATGCAGCCGCACATTGTAAGCAGCCTTCGCTCCAGCTCCGGTGATGTGCAGGAGATAGCGCCTACGACAGTGAGGCAAGTAATTACGCAAGATACTGCATCTAAAGTTTCTGCCATGATGGTAAGCGTGATTGAAAATGGAGTGGCTAGGTCAGCGCGCGTGCCAGGGTATTACCTAGCAGGTAAAACAGGAACGGCGCAGGTTGCCGATCCGGAGACGGGAAAATATTCTACTTCGAATAAAATTATTACGTTTGCAGGGTTTGGCCCAGTTCCTGATCCGCAGTTTTCGATTTTAATTAAACTAGATAATCCATACGGGTTATCGTTTGCATCGGGAACGGCGGCCCCGATGTTTAGAAATCTTGCGGAGAAATTATTAACGTATTATCAGGTTCCGCCTTCGTACGATGCATCAGCCGTGCAGCCGAAATTTCAAGTGCCGTAAAAGTTTCTCCCCCTTACCAAGGGGGAGCTAGAGGGGGTCTGCGTTGCGATACACCTCACCCTAACCCTCTCCTTAGTAAGGAGAGGGGAGAAATAATGATATACTGCTACTATGCAAACCTTTTTTGACCGTATCGCTTGGGTTCGAGCGCAGCAATACATTGCCAAGCACCAATCATTTCGAATCGTGGTCGCGGGCACGTACGGAAGAACGCTCGTGTCCCATATGGCGTATCATGCCATGCGCGAACATCGCCATGTGCGGCTCGGGTATCCTGTGCAAGATGCTGCCGATATTCCGCTATCGATACTGGGAACGACACACGAAAAGGCTCATACGAACATGATTGCGTTTTTAGTGGGCGCAAAGAAAAGAGAGCTATATGAGCGAGAGCCCGATACCATTATTGCGGAATTGCCGCTGCTTACTTCCGGATTTGCGCCAAAAGCAACGAAAAAAATATTGCCGCAGATGCTTGTATTGCATTATGTTGGGTCGGAGCATTTGGATGTATTTAGCACCATGGAGAATAGTATCCATGAATACGAACAGATATGCTTGAGCTTGCCTGGCGACGCGCGGATAGCAGTAAATATCGACAGCACGCACGCCATGGCCGCTGCGCAGCATACTCATGCGCAGCGCATTACGTATGGGAGAAGCCTTGCAGCTGATATATGTCTTACTCGCGCAGTGCGCGGAGATTCGGCAACAGGTATGTTTATTGAAATAACAGTAGAGGGCAGGCGATATGAAGCATTCTTACCGAACTTATTTGCAAAAGAGCACGTGTCATCTCTGCTTGCTGCAGTTGCATGTGCGTATATGCGCAATATAAATCCTGCGCACGCTCTGCAAGCGATAAAGCATATGCCGCTGCCTCATGGTGCATTGCAAAAAGTTGAAGCGCGCGGAGCAACAATACTCACGGAGCATGTGGAATGTCCGGAACAGATGATTGAATCATTGAAAACTCTCGGCTCGTTGCCTAGTTCAGGAAGAAAAATAGCAGTGCTTGGCGATGTTGACAGTCTTGGCGCGCAAACAATTCCGCTGCATGAAAAAATCGGCGAACAGGCGGCAAAAATCGCTTCGCTCATTATTTTCGTTGGCGATGCAATGCGCTCTGCACAGCGCATTGCAACTGTCACGGGCCAAAACATCGACACGCATCATTTTGCAACAGCGCAAGAAGCGGCAACCTGGATTGCGCAGCACATCCAACAAGGCGACATGCTCTACATCGCCGGCGGAAAAAGCATGAATATGGAACGTATTGT
>MHHS01000027.1:656-886 GCA_001817115.1 Candidatus Andersenbacteria bacterium RIFCSPHIGHO2_12_FULL_45_11b | reverse complement strand
GGTGCCACTCTCAAGGAGAGACATTTGAGGAAGCTCGTAAAAATATTGCTGAAGCAATCGAGTTATATCTTGATGATGCGGATGAGGAAACGAGAGCATTGCTTAAGAATAAAGGCGAAAACTTTTTAGCACCGATTTCAGTATAATGAACATTGCACGGAATTGTGTCTGATAGCGGAATTTCCAGAGAAGAGTTTCTGAAATTGCTTAAAAGAAAACATTGAGCTACA
>MHHS01000027.1:0-617 GCA_001817115.1 Candidatus Andersenbacteria bacterium RIFCSPHIGHO2_12_FULL_45_11b | reverse complement strand
CCCGCCGACGTGGCGGGCGGCTCACTCTTTTACAATATGTACTACGTTTATATTCTTCTATTAGCTAATGGCAATCTCTATACCGGCAGTAGCGGAAATCTCAAACGGCGCATTACCTATCACGAATTCGGGAAAGTAAGATCAACGAAAATGTATAGACCGGTTCGTCTTATATACTAAGAAGTTTATACGTTTAAGCGCGATGCGCTTATGCGTGAAAAATATTTAAAGACTGGAAATGGACGAGGCGGTTTAAAGAAGCAGTTAAAATACACCTATACTGCACTCAAGATAGGGAGTAATGGACAGTAAGGGAGAAAAAAGCTAGAGTACAGCATATAAATTAATGGCCTCTTCGTCTAACGGCTAGGACATAGCCTTCTCAAGGCTAAGATAGGAGTTCGATTCTCCTAGGGGCTGCATACGAGAACTAAGATCGAGAAAATCTCATCTCGCCAAATGTAATTTTTAGATTCTTTACAGTAATTTACGTATTCGCATATTTTGGACTTCCGTCCTCCTTACTCGTGGCGCGTATGTTGTGAGCTTTTTAGTGGTTGTGTTACCGTTGTAAGAGGATTAAGTGAAACGATATTGTAATGAAAAAAGCATGAACT
>MHHS01000026.1 GCA_001817115.1 Candidatus Andersenbacteria bacterium RIFCSPHIGHO2_12_FULL_45_11b | reverse complement strand
CTGTCCTAATTCATTACGGAATTTACGACAACTTTGCTGATCCTTAATGGGGAGTATGGCTCATGAACCCGGAACTTGCACGCTTGCTTGCGGAACATTTTCGAAACAAAGGCGGATTTTCTTCAGAAGAAGCTGCTATGGCGGTTGAATGTTTACGTGCCACTGCGCTGAATCTAGAAGTGGATACTACCCACCCAATTACAGATGCCAAATGCCTGTTGGGATTTTCGTGGGGCGGCAGGCATGATCAATGGCTCAATATTTCTCTTCCTGGTCCGCAGAATGAGACTATTGCAGCGCAGATGTGTTGTTACTACGAAATTTTGAAGAGCAGAAATGAAGGTGCGGAGCCGTTTGTTCTTCATGTTTGTGTGCAATGGGAGATTGTAATCAATAGCAATCTTGCCATAGTTGTTCCCCCAGAACAGCTTCATGTTCTTCGTGCACCAGTTAATGCAATGACTGCAAAACATGATCATTATTCTACTCAGACGCTTTTGGGTGATATGATGGATGTTCTACTTGCAAACGACGTTGACCTTAGAACAGTGCCAGTCGGGCTGTTTGCACATCGTTACCATCTCCCTCGAATCGTCGAATATGCTAAGAAATTGGGTATTGCCCAAATTTCATCACCGGTAAGCGATATGCCATCAAGTTTTGACCTTCAATCTGCGCAGGCCTGGATAAGAGACTTCAGGGGATTTTTCTTGAGTAATGCCGTTTCTGGCATGGCGAAATTGAGAAATGATCTTTACTGTGTGCGACCCGAGTACTTTCCTTAATAATTCAATCCCCTGATCAGCTATAAGCTGTTCAGGGGTTTTCTTTTCCTTTCATACGATATATGGTTAAAGCCATATGAACACACTTCACAATGTTTTAGTTACTGGCGGAGCAGGGTATGTAGGATCGGTATTAGTTCCAAAACTGCTTGCTGCGGGGCATAAGGTAACGGTGCTTGATTGGTTTTTATTCGTCCCAGTTGTGTTTGAAGAATTTTCTCAAAATTCCAATCTTGTGCTGATAAAAGGGGATATTCGCGACGAAGATACAATTAAGCAAGCGCTTGCTGGTCAAGACGCAGTGATTCACTTGGCGTGTATTTCGAACGATCCAAGCTTTGAGATGGATCCGGAATTAGGAAAATCTATTAATTACGATGCAAGCTTGCAATTGTTCCGCTTAGCAAAAGAAATGGGCGTCCGTCGATTTATTTATGCATCAAGTTCCAGCGTATATGGCGTAAAAGATGAGGATAAAGTTACTGAAGATCTTTCACTTGAACCGTTAACTGATTATTCAAAGTTCAAAGCAATGTGCGAGCCAGAGTTACTGGCGATGGCGAGCGAAACATTTGTTCCGCTTGTGCTTCGTCCTGCTACCGTATGCGGATATTCACCGCGATTGCGGCTGGATCTCACGGTGAACATTTTAACGTGTCATGCAATTGAGAAAAAGATCATTACTGTGTTCGGCGGAGATCAGACTCGTCCGAATATTCACATAGATGATATGACTGATTTGTATGTGAAGACTTTGGAATATAGCGATGAGCAAATTGCAGGGAAAATCTATAACGCCGGATATGATAATTTTACTGTGTATGAAATTGCAAAAATGGTTCAGGAAGTAGTTGGTGAAGATGTTGAAATTATTCGTCAGGATTCTGATGATAAGCGATCATATCGGGTAGACTCTTCTAAAATAAAGCGGGAACTGGGATTTGAAACCAAAAAAACGGTTCGGGATGCTATTGCTGACATTGCTGATGCGTTTAGGGCTGGCAAAGTGCCGAATGCGCTTACCGATCCCCAGTATTACAATATTAAAATGATGCAGCAAGAAAAGCAGCCAGCATAACATATGGAGGGCGGGCATAGTGAAAAAATGTATGAAATGCTGCTGCGGATACGCATGGTTGAAGAGCGTATTGGCGAACTCTATGCAGAGCAGCAGATGCGATGCCCCGTTCATTTAAGCATTGGCCAAGAGGCTGTTGCAGCTGGAGTATGCGAGGCGCTGGGTAAAAAAGATACCGTGATGAGCGGGCATCGGGCTCATGCGCATTATTTGGCAAAAGGCGGAAATTTGAAGAAAATGGTAGCAGAAATATATGGACGCGAGACAGGCTGCTGTATGGGCAGGGGCGGTTCTATGCATTTAGTTGAT
The DNA here is from genome assembly GCA_001817115.1 of Candidatus Andersenbacteria bacterium RIFCSPHIGHO2_12_FULL_45_11b. Lineage (GTDB taxonomy): Bacteria > Patescibacteriota > Andersenbacteria > UBA10190 > UBA10190 > HO2-45-11b. The sequence continues at coordinate 2,782 of MHHS01000026.1, read as the reverse complement.
CTGCGTGCAAACTTTATTGGGTCTACTCCGATCGTAGGTGGAACGATTCCTATTGCTATGGGGCTTGTATGGGCAGCTAAAATGAAAAAAGAAAAACAAGTATCTGTTATTTTCTTAGGCGAAGGGACTACGGAAGAAGGGGTGTTTCATGAGTCGTTAAATTTCGCTGCGCTTCATAATTTAAGAGTTCTGTTTGTATGTGAAAATAATTTGTATTCCGTATACACCCCTTTAAATGAACGCCAGTCAAACCGGCCACGAACGGGAATTGCGAAAGCAAACGGGTTGTATGCAGATGTAGGAGATGGGAATAAAGCGCTTGAAGTGTATGAAAAAACCCAAAAAGCCCTGCAGCATATTCGCAGTGATAGAGGCCCTGCTTTTCTAGAATTTTCTACGTACAGATGGCGCGAGCATTGCGGACCAAATTACGATAATGCGCTTGGGTATAGAACAGAGGAGGAATTTGAATTATGGAAGAAAACAGATCCCCTTGTTCAGTTAGAAAAAGCTGGGAAATTTACTGAAGAATATACAGTTTCTGTGCGATCTCGATTAGATAAAGAAATTGCAGAAGCCTTTGCGTTTGCGAAAAAATCTCCGTATCCAAAGAAATCCGAAATTAACCCAAGGCTTTCCTATGCCGAGTAAACGAGTTATTACCGGCGCTGCTGCAATACAAGAGGCGATAGATCAGTCTATGGCAAAAGACCCGAATGTATTTGTGGTTGGAGAAGGCGTACCAGATCCAAAAGGCGTTTTCGGCACAACTGTCGGTCTGCGGGAAAAATATGGGAAAAATAGAGTCTGGGATATGCCGCTTTCCGAAAACGCAATGACTGGTGCAGCTATAGGTGCGGCTATCTCCGGAATGAAGCCGATTCTCGTGCATCAACGATTAGATTTTGCACTGCTTTCGCTAGATCAAATTATTAATAATGCTGCTAAATGGTTTTATATGTTTGGCGGACAGCAGAGCGTGCCGCTTGTTATACGCATGGTTATCGGGCACGGCTGGGGGCAAGGGGCCCAGCACTCGCAAAATCTTCAGGCGCTTTTTGCGCATATTCCAGGCTTAAAAGTTGTGATGCCTTCTCAACCTGCTGATGCAAAAGGGCTTTTATTCGCAAGTATTCAAGACCCTAATCCGGTTATCTTTCTTGAGCATCGATGGATTCATAGCGCAGTTGGCGATGTTCCGAAAAAGTTCTATACAACGCCTATTGGAAAAGCAAATATTACGCATAAAGGCAGCGATATCACTATTGTTTCTAGTTCCTATATGGCGTTAGAATCGCTACGGGCTGCGCAATTGCTTGCGAAGCTTGGCATTTCTGCAGAAGTTATTGATTTGCGGACTATATCCCCACTTGATGAAACCAGTATATTCCGATCAGTTAGAAAAACGGGGAGATTATTAGTGGTCGATTCTGCGTGGACGAATGGCGGTATAGCGGGCGAGATTATTACGCGAGTTGTCACAAAAGATATGAGTATATTAAAAGCAATGCCTGCCCGTATTGGTTTGCCGAACATGCCGACCCCTTCTAGCCCAGGACTTACAAAATATTACTATCCGAATCTTGAAACGATTATGAAATCTGTGTGCGATGTATTGAGAAAAGATGCATCGAGCATTAAAAAAATAATTGCAGAAGACCCGAGCTTGCAATCAGTTCCGCATGATGTGCCAAACAGCTCATACATGGGGCCGTTTTAGAAACTAATATACTTTTGCAAAATCAGTCTGATTGTGGGATGGTGAATCGTCGCATGGTGCGGCTTTGAAGCAGTAGGTTCTTTTCACTTATGCGAAAGGCAATGCTATGAGCATGCGACTTAAAGGACGGCGAGCATTGGTTACGGGAGCTGGCGGTGGTTTGGGATATGAAATTGCCCTCGAACTGGCTCGTGAAGGTGCTGACGTATATCTCCATTATGGTCACGAAAGCGAGCTTGCCCGAGCTGAAGAAGTGATGGCAAGGATTATATCGCTAGAAAGAATTACGGAGCTTCACTTTACGAATTTCTTGAATCTGGAAGCAATACCAGAACTTGTGAAGCATGCAGTCGATTTGCTCGGCGGTCTCGATATCGTTGTGAATAACGCAGGCATCACGCTCAATATGCCAGTCGGCAACATCACGGTCGATCATATCAACCTGGTTTCCAATGTCAATCAATGGGCGCCACTGATGATTGTCCAGAGTGCTCGTAAGGCATTGGAAGAAAGTGGGCGAGCGTCCGTGATTAATCTGTCTTCTGTTCATGCATTTGGTGGCAATCCTGGGCATTCCGTATATGCGGCAACGAAAGCGGGAATCATCGGACTTACGCAAGAACTTGCAATTGAATTGGCTCCAAAAATTCGCGTCAACGCAGTTGCTCCGGGACACATTGTTATTCCAGGACTTGCTACTGTCTGGCCGGAATATGATGAAGCAGAGTTTGCAAAGCGAATTCCCGTTGGGTTTTGCGGCCAACCGATCGATGTGGCAAAAGCGGTAGCATTTCTCGCATCCGACGATAGCCGATACATCAATGGCACATGTATCCGTATTGATGGTGGTAATGGTGCTCGGATGAATTATGGACCGTTCAGTGGTACGCCAAGCGACATCCCGTTTGGACGTCCGTATGTGCCAGGAGTATAACTTAAAGGAAAGATTATGAAAAAGATACAGTTGTCGAACAATGCTGATCGTCGCCTCAAGCCACTTCTTTCCGCGGTTCGGTCGGGTGGCATGGTTGCACTACGTACGAACCCATGCACTGCAAAGCG
>MHHS01000025.1:482-21150 GCA_001817115.1 Candidatus Andersenbacteria bacterium RIFCSPHIGHO2_12_FULL_45_11b | reverse complement strand
ATACGGGAAAACAAAATATAATATCAGGAAAAGATTAAAAGGATTTCTGGATTTACTTATCGTAAAGTTCTGGATTCAATATTCAGCTCGGCCAATGCACTTTTTTGGGAGCATTGGAGCAGTGTTTATTCTCGGAGGGTTTATCCTTGGCGGAACATTGGGGGTGTTGTGGTTATTTCGAGTAATAGGTTTAAGCGGCCGTTCTACTCCTCTTCTTGCCGTACTTCTTGTGTTGCTCGGATTTCAGTTTTTACTTGCCGGAGTACTGGCTGATATTGTTGCTCATACATATTATGCACAGAAGAAGCCTTACTCGGTAGAGAGTACCAAAGGATTTGACACCTTTCCACTAGATCAAGGTAAAGCATGAATCTCCTTTTCATCAACAATGAATTTCCGCCAATTGGCGGGGGAGGGTCAACAGTTACAAAATACGCGATCAGCTATCTTGTACGAGCTGGGCATACTGTCACATTAATTACGTCCCGATATAAAGATCTGCCTCACCGAGAAACTATTGATGGTGCAACAGTTATTCGGATACCTGCGTTGCGGAAATACAAAGACTATAGTTCTGCAGTAGAGCTTGTGTCATTTGGCGTGAGCGCCCTGGCGTATTCATTGTATTTTATAATGAAGTATCGCGTTGATTTTGTCTTTGCATTTTTTGCAGTGCCGGCTGGCTGGGTTGCCTGGATTCTCTCATACGTGCGCGGTATCCCCTACGGCGTATATTTCGGAGGGTCTGATATTCCAAACGCAAATCCATCACGATTTACGGCGATATACCCTATTATTACTCCCTTGTTAAAAGCGATTTGGAAGCGAGCATCCTTTCGATCAGTGTGTTCCGAGGATTTGCAAGCGCTTGCAAAAAAGGCAGATGCTGATTCAGAGTTTTTATATATTCCTAATGGAGTAGAAACTGGTCGTTTTGTTCCAATTGATCGACCGGCGAATCCAAAGGTAAAAATCTTGTTTATCGGTCGACTCATTCCCCGCAAGGGATTTGACCGCGTTGTGCATGCATTGCCAAAAGTGCGAGAGCTTGCACAAGTTCCATTTGAGGTTGAAGTTGTTGGAACAGGGAAGTATCGTCAAGAGCTTGATGAGCTTGGGGAGCAGCTGGGTGTGAGTGATTTGATTCGCTACGTAGGGATGGTTCCGTATGATCAGTTGGAAAAATCTTACCAATATGCAGACGTGTTTGTACTTATGTCGCTTTCTGAAGGCATGCCGTCTGTTATATTGGAGGCGATGGGGTGCGGACTGCCTGTTATTGCCAGCAATGTGGGTGGGAATAACGAGATTGTGCACGAAGGGAAGAATGGGTATTTAATTGCTGGGAACAATATTGATGACTTAGCAGAGAAGCTCTCTACTCTTATTAACGATAAGAGTTTGCGGTTAGGTATGGGTAAAAAAAGCAGAGCCTATGCAATGGAGTATGATTGGAAGAATATTATGAATAAGTATAATACTCTTATTATGCAATATGGAAAATAATACAGAACAATATTTTAATGGAAAGCGCGTGCTTATTACTGGCGGAGCAGGATTTTTGGGAAGCAGCCTTGCGCATGCGCTTGTTGCTCGCGGAGCGCAGATTACTGTGCTTGACGCAATGTTGCCGCTGTATGGTGGGAACTTATTTAACCTTGAAGGCATTCGTGAAAAAATAGAATTTATAGAAGGGGACATTCGAGATGAGGCTCTCGTGCAAAAAGCAGTAACTGGAAAAGATATTATTTATAATTTTGCAGCGCAAGTAAGCTATATAGATTCAAAAGATCAGCCCTTTTTAGATTTGGATATTAATGGCAGGGGGCACTTGAATGTAATTGAGGCCGTGCGCCAGTTTGCGCCGAACGCACGCATACTATTTTCTTCATCTCGCATGGTGTACGGAAAAATTCTTACTTCCCCCGTTTCGGAAAGTCACCCAACGGATCCGTTATCACTGTACGGCATTCATAAGCTCTTAGCGGAAAAGTATTATCGTTACTATGCACATACATTCGGATTAGATACCGTGTCTGTTCGTATTCCAAATCCGTATGGTCCGCGCCAGCAGATGAAGCACAGTAAATATTCTATTGTCGGATGGTTTGTTCGGCAAGCGATGGATGGCAAAGCAATCACAGTGTTCGGCGATGGTGCGCAGGAGCGCGACTATATGTACATAGATGATATTATAGATGCATTTATCGAGCTTACGGCTTACGGGGTTGCGGGCGAAGTATATAACATCGGTACCCAAGAGCGAGTGACGTTTGGGGGCATGGTTGACGCGGTGCTTGCAGAAGTGGGGAGCGGCTCAAAAGAAAATATTCCGTGGCCAGAAAACTATGAAAAAAATGAAACAGGAAACTATGTGGCTGATACCTCTAAGATTGAGCAGATCACCAGCTGGAAGCCGTCTGTGGCTCTTGCAGAAGGTATTGCGCGCATGGTTACGTATTATAAACAATATAAAGCACAATATTGGTAACATCTCTCCTTGACTTTGCCAGCATATCTTGCTATAAGGATTGCAGTATAGTTCGGTTTGATCTTTTGATTTTAGCGTTCCCCTAGGCAAGCAATTCTGATGCTTGTCTGTTTACCCCCCCCGTTTCGAAAGGAGTCTATTATGTTGGTGCTCTCTCGGCAGCGCGATGAAAGTATTTTCATCGGCGACAACATCAAGATTACGGTGGTCGACATTCGCGGCGACAAGGTTCGGCTGGGCATTGAGGCTCCGAAGGAAGTTCCGGTGCATCGCCAGGAAGTCTATGAGGCCATTCAACGCGAAAACCAGCAGCGGTGCGAGCAAATATCGCCGCAGCAGGTGATTGAAAGAACGAAAAATAATTTGGCGAAATAGCGCTTCGCCTCGCCCCAACCGGTAGATGATGGAAAACTATCAGCTACCGGTTTTTTTATTGCTTATTTACCTATCCTCTTTTGTTACCAGCCAAGTACGTACGAGGTTTGTGGTATCTTTATCCTTTTGTATATGAACTATAGATGTTCCGTCTTTTGCAGTCCAAAATAAATTTGGATTATTCTGCGGAGTTACAGTAATAATGTTGGTAATGGCATGATCTCGCGGATCAATTTCAGAACATATAATATTCCCTTCTGTTTCATATACAATATGAGCATTGTCAGGAAGCCACTGGGCATGTTTAATAGGAGTCGATAGGCGTGTTAGTAGGTGCAATTCTCGTTGAGGAATATTTTTTGTCAGGCTGTTTCCGATATTGTAAATATTGAGTTCATTTTGAGATGTTTGCACGAGAAGCATAATCCCATCAGGCGACCATGATGCCGATAGCGCGTGTTTAGCAATTGGTAAAATAGAACCGTCTTTCTGTAAAACCTGTAATTCCCCGGAATCGAGCATTATTGCCATATCTCCACTAGAGGATGCAATGAACGAAGTAGCTATATTATGAACATTAATCGTAGAATCTGAAAGGATGATAGTATTATCTGTTTTCTGAACGACTATTTGACCATTGAGCAAAGTAAAATTATTAATATCTGTTACAAGCACTTCAGATGTTTGCTGTTCGATGTCGTATTGTATGAGCTGATGTTTTTCATTGCTTGCTAGCAGCGTGTTTGCAGCTGATGCGCTCCAAGCAGCGTTTTGAAAATCTGCAGGAAGGGCGTTCGGTATTTTTTCTATAGTTTGGTTCGAGAAATGAAGAATGGCGTTCCCAGATTTTTTTGTTGTAACAAATAGTCGCACAGAATCTGGCGACCACAGCAAGGAAGTTATAGTGGATTTAAATGCAATGCGATTTGTTTTAAATTTTCCATTTGCGTCGGTTAGAAAAATTTCGTTAGAAGAAGTTGCGATTGCAATAGTGGAAGAATCGGGGGAGGCGGAATATAGTGAAACATCTGCGCTTATAATGTCTTGATCAGGTGTATTTGGAATTAATTTAATTGCGCGAGCATCCGTTGCTTGAATCGGTTTGATTTCAAGTTTTTTCTCCCAAGACTGATACCCATCTTTTGTGACTTGGATAGTTACAAGGCCGGGCAGCAGGTTTGGAATTGATCGGGGGGTTGCGCCATATTGCGTGCCATTAATAGAAACATTCGCTTTGCGAGGAAAGGTTTGTACAATTGCCACTCCAACCGGCTGCGGTGTGGTAGTGGTTACTGGGCGATATCCAATGGCATAGAGCACGATAACGGGCGCTATTGCAACAAAAGCAACAATTGCAACGATCAGCAATAGGCGTCGAAAAGGCAAATGCATGGTAAATGAAGTATATTGAAACTTTGCTCCATAGTATGTATCCTCTACCTATGATTGTAAAGATAGAAGGGCCTGCAAAGCTTTCTGGAACAATTGATGTATATGGGTCAAAAAATGCTGCACTGCCTCTTATTGCAGCATGTCTGCTGACGCAGGATGAAGTCATATTGCACAACATGCCAGCTATTTCAGATATAGCGCGAGTACAGGAAATTTTTGAGTCAATAGGGGTTACGACGAAGCGTGAGGGCGGTACAATTACAATTAATGCGGATCGTATAGATGAAAAGAACATTGCACAAGGGCTTGTAGGACACTTACGAGGTTCTATTTTGTTGCTTGGAGCTTTATTGGGACGCAAGCACGCAGTTTCATTGAAACGACCAGGTGGAGACGTTATCGGGGCTCGGCCGATTAATGCTCACTTAGATGCGTTTAGACAACTAGGAGCCGTGATTCATGATGACGGGGATATGATACATATCGATGGAGCGGCTATGCGGGCTGGCCATGTTGTGTTGAGAGAATTTTCTGTAACGGCAACTGAAAATGTTTTACTTGCAGCAGCAACCCTAGAGGGCACTACTACAATCTCGATTGCTGCAACAGAACCGCACGTAATTGCATTATGTGAATTATTGGAGAAAATGGGTGCGAAAGTTGCGGGTGCCGGTACGCATACGATTTCCATAACAGGGTCGAAAATATTGCATGGTGCGGTGTATACAAATATTCAAGATATGCTAGAGGCTGGATTTTTTATCTTGTTAGGGGCAGCATCAAAATCAGAAATTACGGTGAGGAACGTCCCGGTTCAAGATTTATTATTATTTTTCAAAGTATGCGATGAGATTGGAATTGACTATACGATATCCGGGGCTGATGTAATTGTTCGTCCTGCGGATTTAAGAGCATTTACCGTGCAAGCGTTGCCATATCCTGGGATTGCTACTGATTTGCAAGCTCCGTTTGCAGTTGTTGCATGCGTGGCAACGGGGAACAGTATGATTCATGATCCGCTCTACGAGGGTAGATTCAAGCATATTGAGGAGTTGCAAAAAATGGGGGCCTTGGCCGTTGTGTGTGATCCGCATCGAGTAGTGCTCACCGGACCCGTTTCCCTGGCCGGTCGGCGCATACCAAGCCATGATCTGCGTTCTGGTGCGACACTTGTTATTGCAGGCTTGATTGCTGCTGGAACAACTATTATTGATCAAGCAGAACTCATTGACCGCGGATATGCAGATCTGGTTGGGCGTTTGCAGCAACTAGGCGCACGCATTTCGAAGGAGGAACAGTAGGTATGGCACTTACGCGCAAGATTGCAATTGATTTAGGGACGACGAGCACTTTAATGTATGTTCCTGGGAAAGGAATAGTATTAAATGAACCGTCTGTTGTTGCAATCTCTCAAGTTGACAATGCTGTTCTTGCTGTGGGGAATGATGCATATGCTATGCTTGGGCGCACACCAGAAAACATCATTGTCCACCGTCCATTAAAAGATGGAGTGATTGCAGATTATCGGGTTGCAGAGGCTATGACGCGCTATTTGCTTAAAAAAATAGGAGCATCTGTTCGTTTTTTGCGGCCAGAAATTTTAGTTTCCGTACCTGCTGGTATTACCAGCACGGAACGGCGTGCGGTAGTAGATGCCGTTGTTTCTGCCGGAGCAAAGTCAGCATATTTGATTAAAGAACCGATTGCAGCTGCTATAGGTGCAAGTATTCCTATCGGGGAATCATCTGGGCACATGATCGTAGATATTGGGGGAGGCACTACCGAGGCTGCTGTTCTTTCACTAGGCGGCATCGTGGTATCTCATTCTGCTCGCGTTGGAGGAAATGCATTTGACCATGCAATTATTGAGCATATTAAGAAAAGATATGGAATTATGATCGGGGAGCCGACGGCTGAAGCAATTAAAAAAGAAATAGGGTCGGCAATTATGGAGGATGAATCACGGCAAATGAGCATTCGTGGAAGAGATTTAGCAAGCGGACTTCCGAAAGAAACAGTTATTTTATCGCATGAAGTTACCGAAGCAATGCGCGACCCTATCATGGAAGTTCTGCAAGCAATTAAATATGTGCTTCAGGATACTCCTCCAGAATTGGCCTCTGATGTCATAGATAAAGGCATAGTATTAAGCGGGGGAGGAGCATTGCTTAAAAATTTAGATCAGGTTATTTCTCATGCTACGCAAGTTCCGGTATATGTTGCTGATGATCCCCTCGTATGCGTGGTAAAAGGCGCTGGTGCAGCATTAGAGAACCTTGATCAGTATAAGAGAAGTATTTTAGTGGCAAAGTGACCCCGCCATTCATCCCTCAAAACAGGAGAAGGATCGCGATAATAATAGAAATACTACTTATAACAGCCCCCAGCATCATCCCCGGCGGTTTATACGTAAACGTCAGCTTTGTAGTTCCTGCCGGAATGTCGGTTCCTACTCTGTTCATGATTTCTTTTGCCGGTTTGCCGTTTACTTCCCAGCCCTTGGCGTAGTTTGCATTTAACACTGCCGAAGATGCATCAACGCTTTTTACGGTCGTGATAATAGTATTGGGCGTCCATGCATGAAGCTCAAAACTGGCGTTTTCGTTATGCGAGAAAGAAATAATATTGTTATCTCCTTCATCAGTAATAATGCGAACGGCAGGATCGGGACCCAGTACGGAACAATACGCCATATTGCCGTAGCCTTTGTTAGTCGCCTCATATGCGCGCGTATAGTCAACGCCATTATGCCGAAACTTGTAATCAAACGGACTGTATGCAATAGGATGGGGAGCTTCGGGGATTGCATCTACCGTATGAGGTAAAACGAACGCTTGGGCTGCCAGTTGATATGCAAGGCTCATAAGATCGATTGCGGCGAGCGTGACGATAAGAATAGCTGCTCCCCGAATATACTTTTTCTTTTTTGCAAGTGCATCAACTCCGCATCCCGCAAGTAGCGATAAAGGAATAATGGCAAATAAAATAACGCGGGAAACATTTGAACGAGGAAAAAACGGCATTTGGTCGAACATCGGTTTCAAGTACGGACCCATCGCCGATACCAGTATTGCGAGAACGGCGGACAGAAGAAGTGCGCGGGTTAAGCGTTCTTTTCGGCGTACTATATAACCCCAGAGCGCCATAAGCAGCACAAGCGGTCCGATATATGCTCCGTATTCGTGCCAGCCTCCGCCTTGATTTGGAATAATGTCTTCACCGCCATGCAGATGCCTTCCCAGGAGAATCTCATGCAAGGAAGAGAGTGTATAGGCAGAACTTGCGTATGCGGCATCTTGGAATTGCTGCAGCCAATAAAATACAGGAATAAGTTTTGCGGACGCAAGGCCGAGGGCAAGGATGCCGGCCAAGAGGGTTATATATATGGCCCGCTTGGGATTCTTGACGAAAAACAGCATCGCGATAAACGCTCCCGCCATATACATAAGCAAATAAATGCCTCCTTGGAAAAACATCAACGCAAGAAGAAATGCCGTAGCGATAATAAAATATTTCTTTTGCTTTACCGTTCCGACATACGCGCTATACCAGCAGTACCAGACCCAGGGGATGTACATTGCCGAGAGAATATTCGGGTGGCCTTCTACTATCTCCAGAAGATTGACCGACCCGAATGCCATGGGGAGAGATGCCATAAGAGCCCCCACCGGCCCGATGCCTATCTTGCGCGCAAAGTGGAGCATTCCGAGCGCTCCGATTGCTACAGAGGTATATATGGATAGTACAAAGCCCGCAGGAGTTCCGAACGCTATCTCAAAGAGAAACAGGGGAGAAAATACCGGAAATTCTGGGTCTCCCAAGGCGGACGTTCCTCCGCATACGTATGGATTCCAAAGCGGAAACTGATGAAACTCGCTGATGCTTTTCTGGAGCGTGCTGTGCATAGAAAAGTAATAGTCCCAATCAGAAATTCCCAGATCGCCATACGAAAACCAGAACGGCATAAGCGCTAGCGGCGTAATACCGATGCAGATAAGCGATGCAGCAAGCCATTTGTATTTCGGGATATATGCAACAAGTAAAACGCCCAGTCCGAAGATAATTCCGGTAAGAGCTCCCTGCAAAGGCTCAAAATCAAGGAAGTTCATAGATGGTTGCTTCTTCTATTCTCTCATCGTGTGATGCCGCTTTGAAGGTTACCAGATGTTTCCAGTCCGGATATGGCTTTTTGAAAACGTTGTTTACGTTTGTCACCACAAGCGTTTTGATTGCATGTTCTTTCAGCCAGTGCTGTTCCATTTTTTGTGCAGGATTTTCTTCTGAAGGAAAGTATATTGCATTCGGATCGAAATATAATCTTGCGGGCAGGTATGCTTGATCGAACCCTATGGGGCCGGGCAGGTTTCGTGCATAGCGGGCTGCTCGGTAGGTAACGGAATCGAGTGCAGCATCTTCGTTTTGCCTGTCTATTGCATCGTTTACTTTCTGTGCAAGAAACGAAGCAATTAGGAAAAAGGGCAGCAGCGCCATGGCCATTCCCGATGCGGTTAGTACTTTGCGTTCGGGAAGACGAGCGAGCAAAGCTGTCGCAATCATGAGTGCAATTAACGGATATGATTGTTCATAGTGTTTCGGAAATGGGTGAAACCACGTTGCAACGCCTATTTGGGATATAAGGACAAGCAAAATAACTATTCCGAAAAACTTTGTTTCCAAAAGAAACGCAGGAATGCTCGCCAAAATAAATCCTGCAGTGATAATCGGCACATTTCCATTTATAAACGGCTTTGCGTATACTGCGCCTGCAATAAGCGCAAACCATGTAAGCACAAGCAAAGCTGTTACAAGCGGTGTGTATTTCTTGGTATGCACATTTCTTACTAGTGCGTACCAAGCCCACATGCCAATAACCGAAGCCATGAAAGGCAGTGTTGTAAGATCTAGCCGTTCCAGCTGATCCCATGCAGGCTTCCACATAGACCCCAGAACGCCCCAGGACGCGCCTACGGCATCTTTGAAGGCATGGAATGAGTCTACAATTTGCAGGCGCTCCCCTTCCAGGTACGGAGTGTAAAACGGCGTTCCGTATGAGGATATATTATGGATGAAAAATGGCGATACAATCAACAGTGCGGGCAGGTACATGAGAGCAAAGCGCTTGCCGGATGTTCGCCATGTTATCCCAGTCCGGAATATCAAATACAGTTCATATCCAAGAGAACATATTCCGAGCACTGCCGCCAAAACAAATCCTTCTTGCCGAACCATGGCAGAGTATCCGAGAATAATTCCAAATAAAAAAGAATAATATGCCGGCGCTTTTTGGTATATTCGGACGTACAGCCAGAGTGCTGTTATAAGAAACGCGGTGTACAGGGCGTACGGTTCGGGGCGCGTAGATGTCCAAAAATAATCTTTTTGCAATGCAGCAATTGCGCCTGATGCTATTGCAGCCGGCCAAGTAATGTTGAGGCTTCGCGCAAGCGCTACCAGTGCGGCTATTGCCCACATACTGGCAATAATCTGCATACTGCGCATAACGAATTGTTCGTCAAAGGCCCCTGATACGAGTATGGGAACTAAGAGGAGCGGATATCCCGGTAGGCGCTTTGTATGTTCGAACGGATTTTGGAACTCCGAGAGCGCAGTACTAATTGCCAGATAGTTATACGCATCTCCGCCACTGACTCCTCCGAATTGCGACACTATCCAGAAGCGGGAATACAGACTTGCCGCAATGATTATTCCGAGCGCAATGAGCCAGTATCGTTTCCGATTTTTTCCGAAAAGCGCAGGCATCGCAATAAGGAGCGATGCGGCGGCCGCAATGCCGACATGTTTCCAATCGGATGCGCGGTTCTTCCCGATAGTGACAATTGCGTTCCAAAGCGGTACGCGCTCTTTGAGTGCTATTGCGGGCTCGATATTATTTTCTTCGAAGCGCATGCCGATCGGATTTTGATTTGTCGCATCGGGGGCGGATACTTCAATTTGAATATCGGTGCCTGCCGGAATGGGCGTGTCTTTCAAGTTTGCAAATACAAACGTATCGTCTCTAATTTCGTTTTTCGGTATTATTGACTGCGCGATTGTTTGAGCTGTCTTTGCGTCTGCTATACGTACTGATACATCAGTAAGGCTTTTAGATCTTCGCATATCGACCAATATTATGCCGATGGCGCGAGTATGTGATGTAGTCTGTATGTTGAATCTCTCTCCCCTATTTCCGTATATCGGCTTGTGGTTGCTATATGCGTCTATGCCATAGGATACGACGCGGGTTTGGTATATAGGGATAAAAAGAAGGGCAATAAATCCGGAGATGATTGCTAATACTATCCATTTCTTTTTTTCTTCCATTGTTCGAGTATACCAGTTTTTGATACTGTTTAAACCATGTGCGGCATAGCGGGAATTTGGGACAGATCAGGCAAGGCTATTGACCAGAAGTCAATCCGGGCTATGCAGGACTCGCTCTTGCATCGCGGACCGGATAGCAAGGGGTTGTATAGCGATAGGAACGTTGCTTTTGCCCATACACGACTTTCTATCATCGATCTCTCCGATGCCGCTGCCCAGCCGTTCGTTTCTCCCGATGGCAGATATGTGCTGGTGTTTAATGGAGAGATTTATAATTATCGGGAGTTAAAAAAGGAGCATTTTCCTGCCCAGCAATTTGTTTCCGAGTCTGATACGGAAGTTCTGCTTCATATGCTCATCCGATTTCGGGAGCTCGCACTTCCCATGCTCCGCGGAATGTTTGCGCTTGCGCTGTTTGATACACAGGAACAGTCACTGCTTATTGCCACTGATCCGTTTGGAAAAAAGCCCCTCTTCTATGCGTCGGCAGGAGATATTTTTCTTTTTGCATCTGAGCCGAAAGCGATTCTTGCATCGGGAGACATATCTCCATCGGCTGATTTAGATGCTCTTGCGCAGTATGCCTTGCACGAATATTGCCCAAGTCCGTCTAGCGGATTTCAGGATATTAAAACAATCGGAGCCGGGAACTATATGAATATATCTTCGTTTGGAATGGATGAAAAGAAGTGGTGGAATACCCAAACAGTTCCGAAATTGGAGATGAGCTTTACTCAAGCGATGCGCCGCTTTGATGATCTTCTCGCACAGGCGGTTGCCCGCAGAATGGTAGCAGATGTGCCGGTAGGACTCTTTTTAAGCGGAGGTCTCGATTCGAGTACGATTGCTTGGTATATGCGCAAGTTGCGACCTCAAGAGCCTATATACTCCTGCTCAATCGGCTTTGAGTCGAAAAGTTTTAATGAGGATGATGTTGCATCTCGGGTCGCTTCTCATTTTTCTTTTTCCCATGAGTCGATAAAATTTACACCGGAAACGTTTTTGCAATCACTTCGGGAAATTGTGCCACTTATGGATATTCCTTTTGCGGATGTTTCGCTATTGCCGACGCATGCTGTCAGTAAGCTTGCCCGAAAACATATGAAAGTGGTGTTAGATGGCGATGGCAGCGATGAGTTGCTTGGCGGATACGGTACGTTTGCCGCGTATGAGCTCGCTGAAGAGCTTCGTTTTATTCCCAAGGAAGTATTTCGCGCAATGCTTTTTGCCGCACATGCGCTTTTGCCGGTGTCGCATGATTACTTTTCTTTGGAGTTTAAGATAAAATCTTTTTTGCGCGGAGTTTCCTATCCTCCCGAGCGCAATTTGCAAGTTTGGCTTGGAGCGTTTACAGATCGGGAAATAATCAAGCTCATGACTCCCCGAGCGCGGCAAGTACTTGCGGATGTTCTTCGGGCTGTGGACACTGCTGTTCCTCCTGATATTGCAGATTCGTTTGACCGAGCGTCGCTGTATCATCTCTTTACATATTTGCATCGAGATATTCTCGTAAAGATAGATCGGGCTACAATGGCCGTAGGACTGGAAGCAAGAACGCCGTTTCTTGATGCTGATGTCGCAGAGTTTCTTTTACGCTTGCCGGCTTCTTACAAAAGAAATAAGAGAATTTTAAGGGAGCTTATGAAGGATAGGCTTCCTGAGGAAGTTATCCGCCGAAAGAAGCAGGGATTCGGCGTACCTACTTCCGCATGGTTTGCAGATGATCTTTTGCCGTTCGTGAAGCGAACGCTTTCGCAAGATCGCATTGAAGAGGTTGGCGTCTTCGAGTATTCCACCGTAAGGCGCCTCGTGAAAGAACATGAAAAGAAAGTGTTCGATCATAGAAAGAAAATATGGACTCTTATCTCGTTTCAGCTTTGGTATGAATACTGGATTTTGCAAAAAAGAGATATAGTATAGGCATATGAATGCAGTGCGCCGATTTTTCCCTGATTCGCGATTGGCTGTTTTGTTTGTGCTCTTTTTTGTTGCGAACCTTGCATACTTGCACAGGGTTCCCGGCTTTTTGGGTGATGAAGCGTCCGAGGGCGAGAACGTATACCAGATTCTTACAGAAGAAAAAAATCTCGTACAGGGCGAGCGTTCATATATCGGAGTATTTACCGACTATGCCCGCATGCCGTTTGTTGGCGTACTGGGCTATTCTTCGCTGGCTGTTCGTTTGCCGGTGTTCTTTGGGAACTTGATATTCTTTGTTGTCTTGGCTGCGCTGCTGAAAAAATATGCGGAAAAAGAAACGGCATATCTTGCGCTGGTATTCCTCTGTTTCTCGCCGATATTTATCATCTACCAGCGTCTTGGCTGGGCAATTACGCTATTGCCGCTCTTTGCCGTACTTCTTATATATGCGCTGCAAAGCAAGGGGAAATATCGCTGGCTGCTTGCCGGGCTTGTGGCGGGAGTGGGGTTGCAGACGCATCTGCTCTTTCTTCCCACGCTTGCAGCAATTCTTCTTGTTCTTTTTGCTCTGTATCGGCCGAACATTCTTCGCGCCTGGCCGGCTCTTATAGGCTTTTGGGCGGGATTTGGAATGCAGGCCGCTATTTTATCAATAATGAAAGATGATCAGGGGGACCCTTCTCAAACAACACAGTTATTTAGTGAAAGAATAGCTGATTTTTGGGAAGCGCTGCCGTTGTATGCAACTGGATCGTCGTTTGTTGCGCAATATACCGGTATCGAATTTTCGCCAAGCGCAATATTGGCAATATTTCTTCTATTATCTATCGGAATGTTGCTGGCGTTTGTTTTGGTACGGACAAGAATCCCTTGGATAATCGCAAGTATTACGGCGCTTCATACGTTTGGAATATTGTATATGATTGACCGTTATTCGCTGCGGTATTTTGTTATCACGGCGCTGGGAATATGGCTTCTTGCAGGGTTGGGATACGGAGCCGTGTTGGAAAGGCTTACAAAGAAACTGCCCGTGTTTTCATTTGCTCCCATTGCCGTTGCTCTTTGTTTGCTTGTATGGTCCGTGTTTAGTACGCTTATTCCATTTTTGAAAACGGGGGGAAGCGTTGCACAATTTGATCTGGGAAACCGCACAACATCCGCCTCGCCATTTGTAGATGATCGGCCGCTTATTGCCTGCTTGCGCGGCAAGGGGGCCGTGTTTTCTGAAGTTGAGCCTATACAAAACATCTTGCTGTACAGAAGCCATCAATATGACGATTTGGTTGTAGTGGATGAAGGTAGCAAGAAAACCGCGCAGTTTATTGTCGCATATGCGTCCGAACAAGAAGCCCCAAAAAGTAATGCGGATTTGGCTTGTCCCGAGGCTTCACTCTTTCGAGTAATAAAAAAGTAGTTACTCCTTGAGGCTATATATCCAGATATACGCAATGCCGTTGATGAAAATAGTTTTTTCCGGAGTCTTTGCTTTAAACTGGTTTAAAACATCGGTTTCCCATGCGTCGGCGCTTCTGCCGTACATTGCGCGATATACTATCGCATAGTCATGAGATCCGGAATCCCATTGATGAAGCGGAGCTACGGATCCTTGAAATAAATCTTCTGATTGGGTGGAGTAGTATGTCGCAATGCTCAAGTGTTCGCTATCCGACTTTTTATTTATGTATTTTGCGGCAACATCCAGCCCTTCTCCCCAGCCAAGCTGGCGATTGCCGATCCAGGGTTTGGCAATCGGGTTTACATACGCTAAGTAGTATGGGTGCATTTGAGCGAGGTTGATGATTTGCAGCGCTCCTGCGGCTACAAGCAGCATGGCTCCCGCTTTTGCATGCTTCTTTTTCCATACTTGTGCGATAGCATATACTGCGCACGTTTCTAGTATCAGGAGCGCGGGCAGGATATACCTATCGCCTTTTTTTGCACCGATGCTCATTGTGGCGGTAAACGCTAAGGCAAACAGCAACAAGAAAATAATATCTTTTTTTCTTCGGATAATTGCCGGATGGATGAATGCGGCAAGGAGCGCAGCTATGAAGATTGGCGTTGAAAGAAATATGAGCGTGCCGATATAGTACATCGGACCGTATTGATGCAGTACCGTATAGTCTTCCGAAAAGAAAAATTCTTTCATGTCTCCCAGAACTCCCAAGGGGCGGACAAGGAGCGAAGGGAGGACGAGTATCGATGCAGCGACAAAAGATGCAAGATATATGCCTATCTTTTTTATTCTGTCATTCCACTGCAAGTGCCTTACGAGCCACGCTATTGCAAGTATTTCATACAGCATAAGCAATATTCCCGGCAGCTTTGAAAGAGCGGCGAGCGCTGCTGCGCATCCTGCATATGCGAGGTATCTTGTTTTCTGCTTTTTGTTCCATACAAGGAGGGAGAGAAGCGAAATGAGAACAAAAATTGCAAGCAGAGAATCCATGGCATAGACTCTCGTATGCGCGATGAGGGGAGGGTGCAAGGCGAGTATGATTGTTCCCAGTATTCCCGCGCTTTTGCCCCATAGCCGCCCTATGAGGTATCCGGCAAAAAGAAGAAGGATGGATTGCGCAATAATAAGAGGTATCTTTTTCCCTGCCCACGATTCTTGCCAAATCCCGGGAGAGGCAAACCATTGGGTTGTAATTCCCGGGTGGGGCTGCTGTAACAGCTCTCCTATGCGCCCATGCGCGAGCTTCATGGTAAATCCGGCCACATTTGCCTGCCAGCGCTTCTCGTCTCCCGTAATGAACCTATTGAGGTCGGTAAATCTAGGGAGCGTAATTGCAAGAAGCAGGACTACCCAAAGGGCAAGTTGAGAGAATTTCATTGGTAGCATACGATAATAGTACTTCGTCTATTCTATATGACAAAAAGAGCTAAGAGGGAATATTTAATTATCGGATTGTGCGCGCTCTTACTGCAACTATTCATATTGCCGTCTTTGCAATATGCACGCAGGGAGTATCGCGATGGATTGCGCCGAGAAGAGCTTGCCGCAGTCAAGCGCCAACTCGAAGATATGTACAACAAAAAGAACGCGTATCCCATTGATTTTTCGCCGTCTGTGCATCGATATTTCGTTACATCCCAGGAAGAAGGCAAAGCGAATGCATGGTATATTCAAGCAAGTCTGGAAAATCCGCATGAGACATCCTCCGGATACGATGCGGAAGAAGGGCATAATTTTTATTACCGATATATGCAGCAAGATGGCAAGACATTGTATGAGATTTGCGGGGGAGACTTATCGTGCGCCCTATGACAGCAACATTTCTTCGCGCCTATCGGCTGGATATTGCAATTATTGCGGTTATTTTTGCCGTTGCGCTTATTCCCCGCATTTCCGATCTCGGAACATTTTTGACGGCAGATGAGAAGAATTGGATGGGCAGATCGTTTGAATTTGTTCGAGCATTCCACGATTTGCGTTTTAATGACATGTTGCAGACAACACACCCTGGGGTGACGACGCTTTGGGTTTCAGGGCTTGCCATTATGGCAAAATCGATAATGGCTCAAGTATCATTTACGAATACTAACTTGATTTACTTTGTTAAAACGTCGCAGTTTTCTATTGCTATAGTAAATGCGCTGATTATACCCGCGATATATGCATTGCTGGTTCTTGTATTGCGAAATCGATTGCTTGCAGCTGCCTCTGCGCTGTTTATTCTCTTTGATCCATTTATTGTTGGATATTCTCGCGTAGTGCACGTAGACGCGTTAATGGGAAGCTTGCTTACGCTTGCCGTGCTCAGCAGCATGTTATACGCGAAGTATCTGTCTCGACCGTGGCTTATAGCAAGCGCAGTACTTTCTACTCTAGCTATTCTCACAAAAGTTCCAGCAATATTTATTGCACCATTTATGCTGGTGGCGCTTGCTGTTTACCATCCTCGAGCATTATTATCCCTTCATTTTCTTAAAGACAGGGCCAAAGATGCGGTAGTATGGATTCTGTTCGGTGTTGTTATTACGCTTATTATTTGGCCTGCGCTCTTGTGGGTGCCGAACCCAGCAGGAAATGTCATGCAGCTTAATAAAGACATATCAACGGCCGCAGTTACGCCGCATGATTCCAATGAAGAGTATGGTTTAGATATTACGCATTATCCGTATGCGCTCCTAGCTAGATCAACACCAGTAACGCTTATTGGGGCTCTCTTTGGGTGCGAAGTGCTTGTGTGGTTCTCGTATAAAAAACGCATACCAAAAGAAATGCTCCTTGTAGTAGTCTATTTGTTCGGTTTTGTACTTATGATGACGCTTGGTGCGAAAAAGGGGGACAGATATATAGTCCCGGCATTTTTTGCACTCGATATTCTTGCCGCATATGGGCTTGTATGGGTTGGGTCGCTGTTAACCTCCCCTAGCCCCTCCTTCGTAAGGAGGGGGATGCGTTGGTTTCTCCCCCTTACGAAGGGGGAGCAAGAGGGGGTTAGCCGCGGTGGCGTAATTATAGCCCTGCTATCTACTCTTTACCTTCTCTATATCATCATCTCTTATCATCCCTATGAGCTCGCATATAGCAATCCATTCTTTCGAGATAATTTAAGCCAAGAACTAGGATGGGGCGAGGGGCTGGATCAAGTTGCTGTATGGCTGAATAAAAACCATCCCAATGCAGTGGTCGCTTCGTGGTATCCCGAAGAGCTTGGTACGTTTACCAGCGCAGTGGTGTTGCATATTAATGCGCACACGCAGAATCCGGTTAATTATATTGTGCTGTATCAGAATATGTTTGGCAGAGCACCGGATTATTATGCCAACGATTTTATTGATGAATATTACAAGAAGCAGAACCCTGTTTTTGTTGTAAAAATTGCGGGTAAAGAATACGCGTGGGTATACGAGAAACCAAGCTACACAAGCTCTATCGGCGAATTAAACTCGCAAACAATTGCAGTGCAAGAGGTGAGTGTGGATCATAATGACCTAGCAGGCTTCCAGTTCCTGCCAGCCACACATTTTGGAAAATCGGATACGGGAGTATTTAGCATAACTGTTTCTAAAACGCTGAACGGCCCTGCAATATTTGCGACAAATATTCCTGTTACCGAAGTAAAAGATACCGCATGGCAACAAGTGATATTCCCGGATTCTATTCAAATTGCAAAAGACGAACACTTGTTTGTGAACATGCGAGGAGTCGGCACTGCTGATCCGTATCCTTCCATTCGATATTCGCAGGCAGATATCCGCACAACGCCAATATATATCTCTCGCACCGGCAATCCGGCAGATGCGAAACAGAAAACAGGCACGCTTGGCATACAGCTGCTATTCCACGATACGGAAGGTAAGATTTCTACAGAGCTGGAAGAAAAGCTGCTGAAGTAGGTTGTATAAAAAATCCCCGCCGATTACCGAAGTAAATCGAACGGGGGAATGTTTTTTTCAGTTCAGGGTTACGAGGCGTTGTTTGGTAGAACCCCGAATTGTGAAAGAAGGAAGTGTGCTCCCGCAATCTTTTCCACCGCAGTTCTATCAGCAAGCAGGCTATGGCAGACGCGCTCGATAATAAGCTGATCAAGGCTGCTGAAATTCGCATCCTCACCGTGTTTCTTGATATAGCCAATCATTCTCGAGAATTCGCCTAGCCTGCCTGTAATCTTCTTCGTCGGAAACATATAAGTCTTGATTGCTTCAGCAAGCTGTCGAACATAGTTTTGGCTGTCGAGATCTTGCGGCATCAAATCCATTTTTGTCGGCGAACACATAGCCTGTGCCAGAAATGGAAGAAACTTGTTGTGAAACACCACTTCTTCGTCCACGTTTTCATCTAACCAAGTTCCGGCTCTGAATAATCCAATGATCGACCCTTGGACGAAGGCGTAACGATTGTGTGATTCCAACGATCCAAAGCGTTCGGCTACAATACCGAGCCATTCGTGGGCTTGTCGTGGATCCCAAGCGACCATCATTAAGTGACAGTTGGATATTGTTTCCCATGCACGCTGACTCAAGGCTCCGGACTGGGGAAGATAGTCTTGGAAGATAGTTTGATAAGATTCTCCCATTACTAGCGCGGTTCCCAGCCTTTTAGCATAGTAATCGCAGTTGCAAAGCACTCCTAGCATTCGTTCGACGTTTTCGCGTTGCATAATGCAACCTCCTGTGAAATGAACAGTTCTCTTTTTGAGCGGTCTGCTGCAATTTTTCAGGCAGTTTGACCAAGTACGCTACTCACGCACTTGCACAATTCATAGCAGGGAATATATGCAGTGTCAATGCGTATTTTATAACTAGAATTACTCGTTTTTCGCTATTGGCAAATTTAGGAACGCAATTCCAAGGATAGGCTTTGGAATTGCGTTTTTTTCATGAAAAAGTCGTCAGAGTTTGCTCTGGCGACTAGGCACTTTCTACTCGATCAAAAGATCTTCTTCAATTTGCGGCATTTGATCTGCGACCAACTTTCCAATACGATCTTCAATCTGTTCTGCAGATAGGAGAAGACGGATTTCCTGCAGAAGACTTTCTGGCACCTCAAGCTCTCGTACTACTGTAAAATCTTCGTCTGTAACGAGCTGTACGTAGGTTTTATTGTCGTAAACCCAAACCATAAGATTGTCGATCAGAAGCCGATGGTGTTCGAAGGTATTTCCTCGAAGCATCTCCATTGCAGTAACACCGACGGTCATAACAATAACTTGTGCTTTTATCATTGTCGTTCTCCTAAAGTGAAAGGTTCAAACTCGTTCTAAACCGCATTATAAACATAGCATATTCACTAAATAAACGATAAATTGCAACGAAGTTGGAAGAAAAGCTGCTGAAGTAGGCTGTATAAAAAATCCCCGCCGTTCCGCAATGTATTTACTAGGCATTTGACTCTCAGGCATCAGGCGCGCTACGGTGAATGTGGTACTTTTAACAATTTCCTCCTCAAGGAGTAGTCCAATGCAAAGTCCGCTTGTTGATACGATTTCCATGTCAGAAGCACAGAAGATTATGGGGGAATCTTTCGTCGACCCCATAACAACGGCAATATGTTTTGGAATTGACCGTGCTGTGGTCGATCTTTTAGGGGATGTGCCTTTTTCGCACGATGATCTTAGGCGATATGTAGGGACCCATGTATTGTTTGCAGGTTACCCAATAACGTTTACGGAAATTCGGAAGAGATACCCACATCTTTTTGCAGCAAAAGAACGCCCATGGTATGAAGCAGGTCCAATTGTCGACTTCATGCCACTTAGCTATGGCTGGTATATTCTTCGTAAAGATCCGCTATCAGAAGACATCGCCTGTATGACGCACGAATATGTGAATTTAATTCCTCGTTCACATTTTCTTCCCACTGTGTGTGAAATAGCATTTGCCTGTACTCTGTTTTATTCTGTCCGCAACATGCGGCTCTTTAAAAATGCATACGGCCGAACCGTCGACCGTGCAAGAAACGGGGAAGATGTAGCTGCGGGCGATTTTGACGAAGCCGGACTAGGGATCATACCTTTCCACGCAGGTCATAATGATAGTGACGTTGGTTTCTCTGAAATAAGGCGACATCGCATCCTCACCGTTGATCAGACGCAAGGGTAGAAAATTCTTTTGTTCTTCAGCGGACCCATCTCGCGGATGGGTCTTTTTTATGATTTTTGGGAAAGCGAAGTTGCTGAAGTAGTGCTTGCCACGTCGCTCATTCATTTGCATAATACATATTAGAAAACACAGATAGCGTCGCAGTGTCCTTTATAGCTACAATGACTCGTTTTTCGTTATTGACAAATACAATACTAGAACACACTATGTAGATAGGCTTCTGCCGTGGGCAGAATATGTGTTCTTTTGACCGAAAGCGGAGATAAACCATGTTCATCTCGAAAATTCTTGATGAGGCATCAAGGGTGGAGCAAACAACAACTCCTATGCCCCAAATTGAGCATGTGACTTGTATTGCAGGCCCTATCGAATCGGATCTGTGCAGACTGTATACCGTCATGTTGCGCTATGAAGCAATGCTGACCGAGGCGATACGATGCAACATATTGAACATCGTCCGGAGCTCTCAATTTGATGTTGAAGACCTCGACAACGAGTCTCCTGATGTGGTTATTGCAAGAAACGAGTTTATGCTCGTACACAATCTCTTTTGGGACGAAATGAAAGTTGCGTTCCCTGCCATCACCGATCTTGACGTTGATACCAAGGTTACGA
>MHHS01000025.1:238-432 GCA_001817115.1 Candidatus Andersenbacteria bacterium RIFCSPHIGHO2_12_FULL_45_11b | reverse complement strand
AAAGGGAATTGCCCACGTTAGGTATTGATAGTAAATAACAGGATTGAAGCCGATAAAAATTACAAAAATACAAAGCATGCTTGTGAATAAACCGATCTTTTTCTGATATGCTGCAATGTATACAAGCAGCATCAGTGCTGCCATGGCAATTCTTGCTGCAGACCCTTCAAGATGTACTAAGGTAGAGATTCCAG
>MHHS01000025.1:0-177 GCA_001817115.1 Candidatus Andersenbacteria bacterium RIFCSPHIGHO2_12_FULL_45_11b | reverse complement strand
AACGGGGCTTGTTGTAAGAAAGGGTATAAAACAAAAAATAGGTACGATGAAAATGAGTACCAAGGCGATTCCTGTGGATCGTATTGATCGATGGCGCAGCCATACCCAAATAAGGATGAGCGGGATAATAAAAATAGCCATTTGTTTTATTGAAAGAGATATTCCGATCAGAACGTA
>MHHS01000024.1 GCA_001817115.1 Candidatus Andersenbacteria bacterium RIFCSPHIGHO2_12_FULL_45_11b | reverse complement strand
CACAGTCAGCCCTTCTGCTTCCTCTTCGAATTCTCTACGGGCAACATGCTCTCGAGTTTCTCCGACCTCTGCCGTACCCCCGGGTGCATTGATTTCGCGACCGGAAATCAGGTTACCGTACCGAGGCATCACGACATAAACCAGTTCAAAATCAGAGAAACCATACCCTTTTTGATATAACTTCTTCATTACATCGAACATGCCTGCTCCGTCGATTACCGCTCGAACCACCATTTTCGAATCCTCCTGATTACGAAATTTGATCCGAATCGGAATCCGCGTTGCCGCGTTCTGCCGACCTTTCCCACGGGTCACAAAGCCATACTTTTTTCCGTCGTGTGGCGCAGTGCCTTCGACAAGAAAATAGTACCCATCGCCAATTGCATGCGCTTTTAGCAGTAATCCTGAATCAAATTCCGTCGCCATGGCCGATCTCCTTAAAAAAGGGTTACGTTGTCAAAAAAGCATCACAAAACAGTCGTAATGCTACACTAGCACGTGTTGATTACTTTGTCAATGTATCCAATGTCGGAAATTGCGCATCTCTATCTGCAATAATCGGATTATCTATCGGCCACGTAATGCCGAGCGCCGGATCATCCCACCGCAATCCCCGCTCATGTTCCGGAGAATATTCGCTTGTACAATTATAAACAACATAAGTATCGTCTTCTAATACGCATAAACCGTGCGCGAATCCTTTCGGAATAAACAACATATTCTTACGTTCCGCGGTAAGAGTTATCCCAAGCCATTTTCCATACGTTGGCGAATTTTTCCGGATATCAACTGCGACGTCGAATATAGCCCCATGCAACACCTGCATGAGCTTGCCTTGCGAAGCAGGATCCATTTGATAGTGCAATCCTCGGAGGACTCCTTTTTTGCTGCGAGAAAAATTCGTCTGCACAAATCTGTCAGCAATCCCTGCTTCTGAGAATTCAGAATATTTATACAATTCCGCAAACTCCCCCCGATTATCGGGGAATATTTTTGGCTGAATGATTACTAAACCCTCGATAGTCGTTTCTATAAACTCTGCTGGCATGATTTATACAGCGTACCGCTATTTTTCCTGCTGTTCAACCAGTAAATCATCCACCCATTTGCGCGCATCTTCTGGCGATAAAATAGGCTGTTCTTGGTCGTTATTTGATTCTTTTTCTTCAGTCATAATAAGTGTTTATATAATAACTTGTTTTACTGCGTTGTCATTCCCGCGAATGCGGGAATCCAAGCGTTTGCGACGTGGATTCCGGGTCAAGCCCGGAACGACACTGTAGTGTCACCGCTTTAATATCTGAATATACGCCTCTGGAGGCAATTCGATAGAGCCAGTGGTGGATAGCTTTTTCTTGCCTTTCTTTTGCTTATCTAAAAGTTTGCGCTTTCTCGTTACGTCTCCTCCGTACAATTTTGCTGTTACGTCTTTGCGCATTGCCGTAACAGTTTCGCGCGCCACGAACTTTCCGCCGACGGCTGCCTGAATAGGTACAGCGAATAGTTGCTGCGGTACAAGATCTTTTAATTTTGCTACCATGCTCCGCCCGATTGCTTCTGATTTATGGCGGGGAATAATAACAGAGAGCGCCTCCGCAGGCTCGTGATTCAATAGAATAGAAAGCTTTACTACGTCTGCCGGCCGCCAGTCGAGCACATCGTAGCTAAGCGACCCGTAGCCGGACGTAACAGATTTTAATTGATCATATAAATCAACCACAAGTTCGCGAAGCGGCAGTTCATATTTCAATAACATGCGGTCTGTTCCCAAGTATTCTTGCCCGAGCAAGTTGCCCTCATGCTGCTGCATTATTTCAAATACCGCCCCCAAATATTTTGCGGGAAGCAGAATGTCCGCACTACTCCATTGCTCTTCCGTACTCTCTACGTGGCTCGGATCAGGAAATGCATCGGGGGTGTGCACATCAAGCGACTCTCCGTTTGTAAGTTTTACGTGATAAAGCACGCTTGGCGTAGTAACGACCATATTCAAACCAAATTCTCTTCGTAATCGTTCCTGAATAATTTCCAAGTGGAGCATGCCTAAAAATCCGCATCGGAACCCCTGCCCTAATGCGTGACTTCGTTCCATATGAACCGAAAGACTTGCATCGTTTAATTGCAATTTCGACATTGCCTCCCGCAGAACATGGAATTGACTTCCATCAACAGGGTATAGCCCTGCAAATACTTTTGGCTGAGGAATTGCATAGCCAGGGAGGGGAGTAACCAAATGCTTCTGCTCTGTTTTCGTCATCGTGTCACCCACTCGCGCCTGTCGGATATCTTTTAAGCCAGTTGCTATATATCCAATTTCTCCTGCTGATAACGATTTTTTTGCAGTAAACTGCGGCTTAAATACACCAACTTCAACAACTCTGTCGTCTACATCTGTTCCTAGAAACGTAATAGATTCTCCCTGCTTGACTTCTCCCTCTACAACACGAACGTATGCGACCACGCCTTTATAATCGTCGTACACAGAATCGAAGATGAGAGCCCTTAGGCTCTCACCCGCCGGACTGGCGGGTTGCGCACTCATAACCTTTGCCGACGGAACTTTTTCACACACCCTATCCAACAACTCAATTACCCCCTGGCCAGTTTTTGCAGAAATATGCAAAATATCTTTTTCATCTACCCCCAATAAATTCACAATTTCTTTCGTCACACTTTCTACGTCGGCAGCAGGCAAATCTATTTTATTGATCACGGGAATAATTTCTAAGTTCTGCTCTAGCGCAAAATATACATTTGAAACAGTCTGCGCTTGCACCCCCTGAGTTGCATCCACTAATAAAATTGCTCCTTCAACTGCCTTCAAACTCCGAGAAACTTCATACTGAAAATCAACGTGCCCTGGAGTATCAATTAAATTTAAAATATACTCTTTATATTCCATTCGAACGGGTTGCAGCTTGATCGTTATTCCTTTTTCTCGCTCCAATTCCATAGAGTCCAACAACTGCGCCTGCATGTCTCTCATTTCAACGGTATGCGTCAATTCAAGCATGCGATCTGCCAGCGTGCTCTTTCCATGATCTATATGCGCGATAATGCAAAAATTTCGTATTTCCATACAATTCCCCCAAAATACCACGGTTTGGTGCTTATTTCAACCTATTGACACTTCTTTGAACTTCTATCACTACAACATTCTAACACCCGGTGTTAGAATGTTCGTTATTCTTCGTCGATAAATAATTTAGGAAAAGCAGCTAAGGATTGTTCGTAATTTATCTGATCCAAAACAAATTTCTCGTACTCAACCTCAGAGAGAAGAGCTGTAATTAAACTAGTATGGGCATACGATTCAGCTCCTTCATATTTCACATAGTGTCGAATTGATGACCATGGATACGCCAATATATTCGTTGTCATTTTTGCAACAGCCGGATTTATATGGATATATCTACTTGCGTGCAGTAATTGCTCATCATTCATAATACGAACAGCATGAAATCTACTGCCAAACAATGGCCCAGATCGTCCATAATTAAGATTGAAATATTTTGCATAGCCATTTAAAACTCTCTGAAGATACTTTGTCATCCCATGCTCAATGTTTTCCCTTAACAAGAGATGAATATGGTTATCCATTAAGCAATAGCATAAAACATCTACCAATCCCTGCCCCTCGGTCGTCCATTCAGAAATACGATGCAGTTTACGAGCATTTGAAAAACTCAAGCCTAGGTTTCTAGGAAGGCAATGCCGAAAAAGCATAATCATCCTATATCGATCATCGTCGTCTAAAAATATAGCGCGCTTTTCAACCCCGCGCGAAAAAATATGGTATATGCTACCCACTTCAAAACTCTCATTTCTACTGCCCATAGACATTATTCTAACACCCGGTGTTAGAATCTGAAACAAATAAAAAGGAGCGTAGTATAGTACTAGCTCCCAACTTTCCACACTCGTATTACCTACTTCATTCTGCCTTGAACGCGGTACGCAACCCTTCCAGATCCGGAAAATCATCAAGGTAGGCTCGGTAACTGTGATACCCAAGTGGCCGTTGCTTAAAAGAAGAGTGGCTCCCAGCAAATTCTTGTTGATCCAAAAATGCCAGCAACTTCAACCGAACTTCGGAATCATCTGGAAGAGAAATCAAGATCGATACCATTTCAGCATATCCGTTGGATGCATCGTCAATCACAGAATAAAAATGAATCGTACCAACGTTGTATCCATTTTCACGACCATCGACAAAAAGATAGCACTCCATCATCTCACTCCCCAGATCGCCAGATCTGCCACCACTCAGCATAAAAACGGATGCTTCCTGATAGAGACCAAACTTGTTAATATACCCAAAAATCAATCGGGGTAATTCCTTTTGAGACCGGTCAAAAATTCGAAACCGCTTCATGAGAGTTGTTTCCGACATGACTTTTCTCTTTCATAAAAAGGACAGTACTTCCACCTCCACTGCCAGGAGACAAATCATCGTATCAGAAATATGCTGGAATGCAATTTTACCTTCTAGCTCATAAATACTGTTACCGAAGAAGGACTGGATAGATCATAAATGGGTTACCGTAGTCGCCTATGACTATGGCAACGAAAAACAACATATTTAAGCGGTATTTGAACGAGTATTTAAGCGCTTCTCGAAAGCGACAAGGGGAGATATTAGATCACGTCTGCGACGTCACCCAGATGCACCGCAAAGCAGCGGTGCGCAAGTTTGCCCGGTTACAGATGCGGTATGACAGTTGGTTGGACAAGCGAGGCAGACCACCTACATATGGCCCCGAGGTAACATCCGCACTTCGTACGGTATGGGAAGCTGGCAACGAGGTGTGCGGCGAACTGCTACATCCTGTTACTAACGAATATATTGATATTTTGATCCGTGACAAGATGTGGACTCATCTTCCCGATGCAACGGCGAAGCTTCGGCAGATGAGCGAAGGCACGATGAAGCGTCGCGTATCCTTGTTTCTGAAAGCCAGAAAAAGAAGAAGCGGTATATCTTCTAGAAAGCCGTCGCACTTAAAACAAATTGTTCCCACCTTTACGGGGCCCTGGGCGGACAAGCCTCCTGGCTTTGGGCAGATTGATACGGTGATGCATAGCGACACTGCGCGAGGAGATGCTGTGTATACCGTGAATTACATCGACGCAGCTTCGTATCTCGTCATTCCTCATGCGCAGTTCAACAAAGGAAAACAAGCTACGCAGAAGAGCATGAAAGCAATTCAAGATATGATGCCGTTCCCGTGGCTCGGCGCGCATCCGGATACAGGAAGCGAGTTTTTGAATTGGTTCGTGAAAGATTGGTGTGACGCTGAAAATATTGAACTTACCCGATCCAGACCAGGACAAAAGAATGACAATATGTATGTG
>MHHS01000023.1 GCA_001817115.1 Candidatus Andersenbacteria bacterium RIFCSPHIGHO2_12_FULL_45_11b | reverse complement strand
CTGCGCGCATGTTTTATCACGAAATTTTAATGAACCAAAAAGCGGGGCAGAAGGCAAAGCAGTATCTGATAGATAGAGGCGTTAGCGAAGATACGATGAAACTATTTTTCATCGGCTATGCGCCGCATACGTGGGGGCTCGCGCAGGCGTGGCTGATGAAAAAAGGATTCACGCTGCAGGAAATGATCGCTGCCGGGCTTGTGGGCAAGCGCGATGGCGGCAAGCCGTTTGATAGGTTTCGCGGACGCATCATGTTTCCCGTTGACGATCTGCAGGGCAGAACGGTTGCGTTCGGCGGCAGGATTGTGCCGTGGCATGAAACGGGAAATGAAGGCAAGTATGTAAATTCTCCAGAAACGGCATTGTATGAAAAAAGAAGGGTGATGTATAACCTATCCCGCGCAAAAAAAGTGTTGAGAAAACTGCCGTGCATTGTTGTGGAGGGGTACATGGATGTGGTGATGATGGTGCAAGCGGGAGTAGAAAACGTAGTTGCCACATCCGGTACGGCGATGACAGAAGACCATGTTGCGCTCATGAAACGATTTACTCATTCAATGATATCCGCGTTTGACGGCGATGCTGCGGGGTGGAAGGCAACGATAGCCGCAACGCAAGCAGCGCTTGTCAGCGGCATGCATGTTGCAACAGTAACGCTTCCGGACGGAGTTGACCCGGCGGACATTGCAAAAGACCATCCGCAAGATGTTGTATCGCTGTTCGCCGCCACTCGTCCGTTGATGGAAGTTTTGGTTGAGCGCTTGGGGGTGGGTACCCCGCAGCAGCGCGAGCAGGCGCTTGCCGCTCTTGCTCCGCTTCTTCGGCTGGTAAAAAATCCCATTGAACAAGGTGCGATGATCGAGCAAGCCGCCCAGTTGCTCAAGGTATCAGAGATGAAAATCGCAGACTTGGTCGCTCAAGCGGATGTTGCTCCTGCGGCTCCTGTCGTATCTCCGGAAGCTGAGCTGCCCGCAGGCCTCCCCGAAGTTCCAGAATTAAAACTCGAGCAACGGCTCCTCGGGATGCTGCTATATGCCCCGTCTACGCGTTCAGAGCTCTTTGAAGGCATAGCGCCAGAATACTTTCTTGACCCAATGTGCCAGGAGGTATATAAGGAGTTACAGCGATCTCATCGAAAAGACCAGCACTTTCATGAACGCGCAAGCAGCGAAATCCTTTTGGCGATAGATGAACGATATCGTTCGTTTCTCATCGGGGTTGAGGCTCGCGCTCAGGAGCTGAATGCTACGTCGAATGCTTCGCTTGAAGATGAAGCGCGATTCTTGATGAGGTCTTTGCAAAAAAGATTTTTACGAGAACGTCTTACGTCGCTGCAAGAAGATGTATCGCCAGATGCGCTGGCGCGGTTTCAGGGATTAGCCCAGGAGCTTGCTGCCATAGAGTGATCCTATGGTATTATTGTACGAGTAATCATTTTTTCATGGCGAAACCGAAGAAGAAAAAAAGAGCAACAGCAAAGAAACGCGCTCCAAAACGAAAGTCTTCCGTCGCGTCCTCTCGCTCGCAAAAACAGCGTAAAAACCCAAAAAAAAGCGCACCGAAGAAGAAAAACAGCGTAAAAACCCAAAAAAAAGCGCACAAGCGCACATCAGATGTATCTGCGGAAAGTGTTGCTGAAACGATCGAATCCGACAAGGTGAGGGCATTGTTGCAGAAAGGCGTGCAGACGGGGTTTGTGACGGAAGAGGAAATTCTATACTCGATTCCCGAGGTAGAAGAACATATTCCCGCGCTAGAACAGCTATTCGACGAATTAGAGAACCGAGGCATCCGCATTGAAGAACCGCAAGATAACTTGATCGGATATGAGCTGCCGGCATCGCTTGCTTCGAAGGAGCAGAAGAAGGAGAAAGAAGTAGAGTCGAAAGATTCCATTATTGATATCAGCAACATCTCAGATGATTCCGTGCAGATGTATCTTCGCGAAATCGGAAAGGCTGCATTGCTGTCTGCAGACGAAGAAGTTGAGCTTGCAAAGCGCATCGAGCAGGGAGATCAGGAGGCTCGCAAGCGCCTCGCGGAAGCAAACTTGCGATTGGTTGTTTCTATTGCAAAAAAATATACTGGGCGAAAAAATCTTTCGCTCCTCGATTTGATTCAGGAGGGAAATCTGGGATTGTTCCGGGCTGTTGAAAAATTCGATTACCGCAAAGGGTACAAGTTTTCTACGTACGGCACATGGTGGATCCGCCAGGCTATTACGCGCGCGCTTGCAGATCAATCTCGAACCATCCGTATTCCCGTGCACATGGTGGAAACGATTAATAAGTTTACGCAGATTCAGCGCCGATTACTGCAGGATTTAGGGCGCGATCCATTGCCGGAAGAAATTGCGGCAGAAATGGAGCTTCCTGTAGAGAAAGTGCGCCACATTATGAAAATTTCCCAGGAAACGGTTTCTATCGACGCGAGCGTGGGCGATGAGGAAGAAGACTCAACGCTCAAAGACTTTATTGAAGACGAGGTAACCATTACGCCCCAGCAGGCCGCAGGCCGAGATTTATTAGAAGGCCACGTGGCAGAAATTTTAGGAGACTTAACGCCGCGGGAACAGAAGATTTTAGAAATGCGATTCGGTTTAGCGGATGGGGTAACGCACACATTAGAGGAAGTCGGAAAAGAATTCGATGTTACTCGAGAGCGCATCCGCCAGATTGAAGCTAAAGCATTGGAAAAAATCCGAGACCACCACAAAGTAAAAAAGTTGAGGGACTATTAGACGAGCTTTTAGCTTATAGTTGTTAGCTTTTAGGGGTGCTAAGTTTCCGAATCATTGCATTCAACATGCGCATTACCTCGTCGAGGAGAGAGTCGATCTCTATGCACTCAGCTGTTATTATTAGCTTAAGGCGCTTACAGATCGTAATTTGAGTTTCAAGCTCTGCGCCCGACCCATATGCAATGCGTAAAAATTGTACGTAATCTTTTTTAGTACCCCTATTCCTTCCTTCCGCAATATTAGAGGGAATAGAAACCGCAGATCTTCTCATTTGAGAGGTTAGGCCATATATTTCTTCTCGTGGAAATTTATTTGTTATCTTATAGAGCTGAGTCACAAGATCTATCGCTTTTTGCCAAACTATTAAGTCCCTATACGAATTTGTGGTGTTCATAGTTCCTAACAGCTACAAGCTAAAAGCTATAAACTCGTAAGTCAGCTCAAACTTCCAAGCAAGCTTTCCCCCGACATTTCTTTCGGTTTTTTGATACCGAGAATTTCCAGCGCAGTAGGCGCTACGTCTGCTAGCACGCCAATTGGCGTTCCAAGCACGTGCTGCAAAATTACGTCGTCTTTCGGAGGGTCTTGCTTGTTGTCAGGGGCAATATACATCACCGGCACAGGGTTGTTTGTGTGGTCCGTTGACCGTTGGTGCGTCAAATGATTGATGACAATTTCAGCATTTCCGTGGTCGCAGGTGAGCAGCACTGCTCCGCCGTGCGCAAGCGTCGCATCCGCAACTTTTCCTATTTCCTCATCAATGATTTCAACGGCCTTTACGGTCGGTTCAAAGTTTCCAGTATGCCCGACCATATCCGGGTTTGCATAATTCATAACAATTACGTCGTATATATCCTTTTTTATTTCCTGCAGCACTTGGCTCGTGATTTCTCTCGCGCGCATTTCCGGTTTTTCGCTTACGTCTTTAGTGGCAATTGATGGAATTTGAAAATCTGTTTCTCCGGGGTAAGGCTTTTCTCTTCCTCCGTTAAAGAAGTAGGTAACGTGCGCAAACTTTTCGCTTTCTGCAATTCGCAGCTGTTTTAATTCATTTTTAGAAAACAGTTCTCCGAGCGGGAGCTTTATTTCTTCATCCTTGTACATCGCGTGCGTTTTAAGCGTTTCGTCGTACGATGCCATTGTTGCAACATATACGTTCTTCCATGGCTCGGTAGGGAATTTTTTAAAAGTTCTATCCATCAGTGCCCGCGTAATTTGCCGAGCGCGGTCTGATCTGAAATTGTAGAATATAATTGCATCGCCGTCTTGTATGGTTCGCATTGGAGCATCCCCGTCAATAACCATAGCAGGAGCGCTTTCCAGCATGCGCCTGTCTTTGCTGGCAAATGCAGTTTTCATGGCGTCTTTCCAAGCTGGGAAGTGCTCCCCTTTGCCGTGTACGAGCAAGTTATATGCCACTGCAGTCCGGTCCCAGTTTCCTGCTCTGTCCATGGAGTAGTATCGTCCGATGATCGTTTCGATTCTTCCTGTCTTCGTTTTCTTCATCTCTTGCTCTAGCTTGCCGATAAATCCATCCGCATCATCTGGTGAAGAGTCTCGTCCGTCTAGGAAAATATGAATATATGTTCTATCTCCGACCCCTGCATCTGATGCAGCTTTCAGCAAAGCGAATTGGTGGTTGATGTGGCTGTGTACGCCGCCGTTGGAAAGCATCCCCAGCATATGTAGGGCAGCGTCTGGATTCTTCTTTACGTGCTCCAAGGCTTCAAGCAGCTGCGGATTTTCGAAAAAAGTTTTGTCTGCAATCGCCTGGTCGATTCTCGATAAAAACTGATACATAATTCGGCCAGATCCGATATTTTGGTGCCCTGTTTCCGAGTTTCCCATTTCGCCCCAGGGGAGCCCCACTTCTTCTCCGCCAGCGCCCACTACCGCCATCGGATATTCGCGCATAAGCCGATCAATATTCGGTTTCTTCGCCGCCATAATGGCGTTGCCTTCTTTGATAAAGCTGATGCCGTATCCGTCGAGGATCAGCATTACGAGCGGGCGGGGAGTTTTTTTTGGTTCCATGTACAAAACGATACCATAGCTCTATGATGGAGGGGAATGGATGATTATGCAGCTGAGCAATTTCTAACTCTTGGCGTATTGCTGCAAAGCCGATAATTATCCTATTTGTACCATCAAGGACTAATAAATTAGATTATTTCTTGTTTGTACGAAAACGGGTATAATTATTACGTGAGAGAAAAAGCTGATGCGAAAAAGCGAGCTCGGTTTATGAGAAAAGAAGGGTATTCTTACACGGAAATTTCGCAGAAGCTTCATATCGCAAAATCCAGTGTTAGTTTATGGTGTCGTGATGTGGTTATTTCTCAAGAAGCGAAAGAACGACTATTCCAACTATCTTTGGCAGGCCGCAAGAAAGGTCGGGAAACATGGGCCGATATGCGTCGTGCGCAAAAGAAAGAATTTTTAGATTTGCTTGCAATTGAAACAAAACGGGATATAGGAAAACTGACAAAACGTGATCGCTTTATAGCAGGGCTCATGTTGTATTCTGGGGAGGGCGATAAGACACAAGAGCGTATCGGGATGTCGAATACGAATCCAAAAATTTTGGAATTTATGATGAATTGGTGGGAAGAATTTCTTGGTCTTGACAGAACACGTTTTTACGCACATCTTTATTTACACGTAGGCTTAAGCGAGCCGAGAGCTAAAGAGTTCTGGGCAAAAGCCTTACGTATTAAAAAAG
>MHHS01000022.1 GCA_001817115.1 Candidatus Andersenbacteria bacterium RIFCSPHIGHO2_12_FULL_45_11b | reverse complement strand
GGTATATTAAAAAGTATTAATCAAATTAACTGCCCGAGTGTCCTAATTGAGGGCTGAATTTACCTGTAAAGGTGCAGATACCTTGTACAACAGTTCGAGTATTTTTACAAGATCACCGCTTCAGCACCACGCGCCATCGATAAATAGCCCATACCGCGTATATGCTTGCGACCACATAGCTTCCGAGAATGCCATACAGCGCATTCATGCGAAGGACGCTCGCAAGCAACACTATAAATATCAGCCCGCTCATCGCAGAATGAAATGCCATATATTTAACCCCCCGCACTCCATCGCTGGCAATAATCCACAAGTACATTCCGCATAAAAACTGCGCAACTGCAATTCCCGCCATACCAACTCCAAACCACCACGTTAAATAATAAGAATGGCCATATAGCACTACCCCGATATTTGCTACAAGAGAACCGGATACCCATAAAGGCAGCCAGCCTACTAGTGCAGTCCGATGCATTTTATGCCACATAGCATTAGAATCGCCTTCTTGTACCGCAACAGGAAAAAATACATTAGCCACAAGTCCCCCGAAAAAAGCTAATGCCGCTATCGTTGTAAGCTGATACGCTGAAAATTGCCCAAGGAATTGATACCCGACGATTGCTTTAATAATGTATTTTGCAGCAAACCCAGTAATCGTAGATAGTGCAACCCATATCATGGCACGAGACCCATATGTCCACAGCACTTGAAACGCAGAATGAGAAATCGATTGGAACGAAACATCGTTGCGAATTTTAAATAAATACCATACAAGCAACGCAAGGCTCCCGATAATAAGTGCTAATAAATAATCCTTATACGACATAAGCGATCCTGTGCGCACCAATACTGCGAATGCAATAAGCACTGTCGTAGCTTCGATAATTTTCCCTATCGCCTGGTATCCAAACAATCCCAACCCGCGCATCATACCGTCGAACATTAATTTAATGGCAAGGACGCTAGCGAACACCATTACAATTCCTCGTATAAAAGAAATAGGAGCTAAAAATAACAAAAGATTAATAAACACGAGCGACACCACGAGAAACGCCAGCGCTGACGATACGATATATTTCTGAGAGACTTCGTCTCCTTTTGTAAAGGCAAGCGCCCGCACTACTGCAATCTCAAAACTCCACGTAATAAATAACACAACAAGCTGTGCAGCAGATACGGTAAAGCTATATTGGCCGTATTGCTGGGCGCCAAGCACCCGCGCTGCCCAAACAGAAACGAAAAACAGGAGAGCAGAGGCTATAGCCCCTCCTAATATCGACCATTGTAATTGTTGAATAAATTGGATTGTACGTGGCCCCATTGGCATGCCAAACACGCGCTGATGCAATACTAAAAGAATGCGCTCGTACCACATGCTTTTATCATACAACATCTTATGTATACTGCAGATATATGAAGATACTCATAACCGGCGGAGCTGGGTTTTTAGGGATTAATCTCACTAGACACCTTCTCGCACTAAAACATGAAGTAGTTTCATACGATTTTGCCAATTTTGATTATCCGGAAAAAGACAAAATAACCGTTATTACTAAAGATATTCGAAATAAAAAAGATTTGGATGCGGTTATGAACGGTGTAGATGTTGTCGTACATTGCGCTGCGGCCTTGCCCCTATATCCCAAAAAAGATATTTATACAACGGACGTAAACGGAACTCGGAACGTGCTAACTTCCGCATTTGAACATGGGGTCAAGCGCGTAATCCATATTTCTTCAACGGCAGTATACGGAATCCCCGACCATCATCCATTATACGAAACAGACGCCTTAGTCGGAGTTGGCCCATACGGCGAAGCAAAAATATTAGCAGAAAAAGAATGTGAAAAGTTCCGAGCAAACGGAAAGTGTGTTTCTATTATCCGCCCAAAATCATTTGTTGGCCCGGAGCGCCTCGGTGTATTTGCGCTATTTTATGACTGGGCACATACCGGCCATAATTTTCCCATGATCGGCATGGGAAATAACAAATATCAGTTACTCGACGTGGAAGATTTGTGCGATGCGATATATCTGTGCATTACAAAAGAAGAAGCTATTGCAAACGATACATTCAACATTGGCGCAAAAGAATACACCACTATGAAAGAAGATTACCAGGCTGTACTTGATGAAGCAGGATACGGTAAAAAAATAATTGGATTTCCGGCAAGTCCTATGATCTGGGTACTTCGCATACTAGAAGCGCTTCATGTTTCCCCATTATACAAGTGGGTATACGAAACCGCATCCGTTGACTCATTCGTCTCTATTCAAAAAGCGGAAAAGCAATTAGGATATGCGCCGAAATATTCAAACAAACAAGCGCTGCTAAGAAATTATGCTTGGTATATTGATCATTTAAACGATTTCAAAAATGCAAGCGGCGTCTCTCACCGCGTGCCATGGAAACAAGGAATACTAGGAATCGCGAAGTATTTGTTTTAAGCTATACTTATGAACATATTAATTACCGGCGGAGCAGGATTTATCGGGTCACACACAGCGCGCGCATTACTTGATAGGGGCGACACCGTTGTTTTACTTGACGACTTCAACGACCGCTATGACCCTCGTTTAAAAGAAGCTCGCATAGAGCACATGTTCGAAGATAGTAAAAAGCCCGTTGTTATACGAGGAGATATCTTAGATCAAGAATTATTAGAAAAAACAATAATCGAATACTATATCGATTCTGTTATTCACTTAGCCGCATGGGCTTCCGTACAGCCGAGCATTGAACGCCCGCGTATCTATTCCGACGTAAATGTCACAGGAACCGTATCGGTACTTGAGGCAGCCAGAAAACATGGGATTAAAAAAATAGTTGCTGCGTCAAGCTCCTCTGTATATGGCGGAATTACTGAAATGCCATTTCGAGAAGATATGAATATCATGCACCCCATTTCTCCATATGCCGCTACAAAAGCGGCTACAGAACTCATGTGCGCAACTTGGAATCACCTATATGGCATCCCTATTACATGTCTTCGATTCTTTACCGTATACGGCCCATGGGGAAGACCCGAGATGGCTATTTTTGCATTTACAAAAGCAATTCTAGCAGAAGAAACTATTTATATGCGTGGAAAAGATACGATGCGAGACTTTACGTATATTGACGATATTGTCCAAGGAGTAATCGGTGCACTCGACAATGCAAGCGGATATCACGTATATAATCTTGGAGAATCAGACGGCGTGCCGCTCCCGCGGATGATTGCAGCTTTGGAATCCGCCATTGGCAAAAAAGCAACAATTGAAGAAGTCCCCCTTCCGCAAGGAGACATCCCTGCAACGCTTGCGGATATCACCCGAGCAAAACAAGATTTGAATTACCAGCCAACAACAAGTATTGAAGAAGGAACGAAAAAATTCGCCGCGTGGTACCATGAATGGCATGATAAGATTTTTACGCAATCAGCGTAAAACAGACATTATTCTTCTCGCAGTTGCGCTTGGGTGCCTCATCGCAACGGCGGTGCAATATCCATTATCTACAACATTTCCTATCGGCGGAGATGGGGCCGCTATTATTCAGCGTGTGCAGCACACGCTTACCGACCCGCTTCTAACAATCCGAAACATAAGCCATACATGGTATCCAGTTTCGTACGCACTTTTTAGCTCAAACGCGCTCATTCCTCACGTGTATTGGCCGACTGCATTTTCATCGTGGATGGCATTAGGACAAATACTTACGGGGCTAGCAATTGGGCGTCTCGTGTACCGTCTCGCTGGAATTCAGGCAAGCGCGCTTGCAATGGGCCTCTGGGCTTTAACCCCCATTACCATGACATCTTTTTTCGAAGACGGAACTATGGCTCAACTCTGGAGCTTGCCATGGCTTATTCTCTTTTTTGAACGAATGCATCAAAGATCGCTCAAAGGCATGTTTCTTTTCTGCCTCCTTGCACTTTTTTCACATCCAATAACTGCAGCAATTCTCATCGGCACGCTCATCATTACCGCACTAATCCTATGGATACATCGCCACACTGAATTAAAAAAACAGGAACAGATGCTCAAAATAGTTTATCTTATATGCGCTTTTGCCTGTGTAATCATTGCGAGCGCAGCCTTGCTATTTAAAAAATCAATTATTACATTGCAGTTTACCCACGAAGCTTCGAAATATGCTCAAGATATGTTTCATGGATTTTTTCTCCCTTGGCTCCTTGCAGGAATATTCGGGTGGGCAACGATTATTAAAAATCACGCTTCTCGATATGTATTTTTTACAAGTATGGGGAGCTTTATTTTTCTCTCCATACTCCTTGCAATGAATAACTCTCTGGGTATCGGATTTTGGACAAATCGATTAAACTCGTACCTTATACTCTGTATTGTTATATTCGCCGCAATCGGCATGGATAAAATTTTAAAAAATCTCAACAATCAATTCATAACCGCTGCAATATCTATATGCCTCATAGCAGGCCTTGCGATGTCAACATTTGTCGACAATAAAAACATCTACACTCGCTATGAGTCCTCTAGCACCTACGCAAGAATACACCCGGATGAACTAGCTGCAATTGCATGGATGAACACTAACCTCCCGAACTATGCAGACGTGTATTCTACAATCAAAACGAGAAATTACGAATGGATCCCCGTACTCACGAGCCTGCGGTGGAAACCGCTTGAGGACTGGGAAATTCCAAGCGTACAAAACAACCATGCAATTATTTACCCCATATTTGTCTACTTTACACGCGCCGAGGGAGTTCCAGAGGATGTTTGGGGACGTCCAGATATCTTTCGTTTAGAATACCACAATGACGGTGCGATGATATTCCACATTATTCCGCTATGAAAAAACAGCTTGAACTGCTCGGATCATACCTCATGCTTCTTGCAATTATTTCCGCAGCACTGCGATATAATCAGCTTATAGTAATTGCCATGTTTGTCGCAGGATTCGCGCTCGTGCTTGATGGAAATAGCAAAAAAATCGCTTATTTGCAGATGCATCTCTTTCTTGTCATTCCTTACCTTGCAGTACTATTCCCTCTTCCAATTCCCCGTGAATGGCCCGGGCTTATTCGGCTGGCAGCTGCATTCGGAATATGGACACTTGTACTATGTATCCTGTTCTGGATAATATCCTTTTTTTCGAATAAACATTTGTACAGCAATAGAGGGAAATAACGCTATAGCAAAAATCCCAGCGGCCGCAATACAAACAAATGTTATTATTCCAAGAGGATTCTTCCTAAACTGCCCAAGAAAAATTTCATAATTCGTTTTTGTTTCCGTAAACGCAAGCGATATATCTCCGCCCTTTTCATTGTTTGCAATCCTATAGTTCCCTCCCCGATACCCTTCATTCTTTGGTTCAATAAATAAACCGGGTGCAGAATCTTTATGGTCATGGTCAATAGCGCTCCCATCAAATACAACTTCCATGTCTCCATGTAACAGCATTGGAACTGTAAGGGGCAAATGAACCTCTCTAACGCCAATCGTTTCTTTGTGCAATGGGTATATCCACGATCCGAGCG
>MHHS01000021.1:9909-32073 GCA_001817115.1 Candidatus Andersenbacteria bacterium RIFCSPHIGHO2_12_FULL_45_11b | reverse complement strand
ACGGCGCTAGAAGTTGCGTACGACCGTGGTATATTAAAAAGTATTAATCAAATTAACTGCCCGAGTGTCCTAATTGAGGGCTGAATTTACCTTTGTTACCGTCCGCCCAGCGTACTATTTCTGCTTTGTAATGGCAAGGAGCAGTTTCTCTAGCTCTTTTGCGCGCTGCCCCCACCCGTGCTGATGCGCTAATGTTTTACGTTGAGCGGAAGCTGTATTTTTTTGATCCAGGTGGTGCGCAATAAGCTTATCGAATTGCGCAGAGGATGTTGCATATCCTATGAGAGGATCATATTCTTGCAGTTCCGGAAGGCCTGTTGCAATAATCGGTTTGCCGGTTGCCATAAATTCCCAAAACTTAAGAGGAAAACTGGAACGGTTGTATTCGTTGTTTTTGTATGGTATTAAGCATATATCGAAATGCTGCACATATGCCGGCACGTCCTCGCGCGAGATTGATCCGATCATATGGACGTTTGGAAGTTTTGTAAGTTTTTTTAATATTGGCGTTTTTTTATCTACAATTGGAGCGCCGACGAACACGAAGTGCCAATTTGGATTTTTTTCCGCACTCGCCACGAGCAAATCGAAATCATATTTGTATGAATCAAGCGCGCCCACAGATCCTAATATCGGATGTGAAATATTCTTTAATGCATCTTTTGCTTTTTGCGTTGCCTGGTTTGCAATAGGTTGTTCGTATAATGCAACATCTCCAGCATTGAGCACCAACTGCACGTTCTTCGCATGTTTGCGCTTAAGCTTGAAGAGATGCTTTGAAGTAACTGCAACAAGATCGGATCGCTTCAGTATTGCGCGCTCTTCCATATGAACTCGTTTTACGTTTCTATTCACGCCAGCTTGAGATGCGTGATTATCAACACAGTCATACACAACAACAGCTTCTTGAAATTCAGATAAGTACTCAGCAGCTTCTGTGTCGTATATCCATAGCACTGTTGCGTGGTCGAGAAATCCGAGCGTTTCAGCACTGCGACGGACAGACTTTTTATTTAAATGATGATTGATTTTGCTGATCCATGAAAATTCTCGCGATCCTGGAATAAGGTTCCATTGGGATTTTATAAACATGCTGGGAGATTTTTCCTCGTAT
This sequence comes from Candidatus Andersenbacteria bacterium RIFCSPHIGHO2_12_FULL_45_11b, assembly GCA_001817115.1. Lineage (GTDB taxonomy): Bacteria > Patescibacteriota > Andersenbacteria > UBA10190 > UBA10190 > HO2-45-11b. The sequence continues at coordinate 30,959 of MHHS01000021.1, read as the reverse complement.
CTCATAGACCGCAAAAAGAACTGGAATATTTTTTTTGGCTGGAAGAAATGCTCGGCTATATACCTCACAATCCATATGCGAGGTTCTACATACAGCACGGGGTATCGTTTCGATAATTGCGCCATAATATGCTGCCTGTTTGTCCAGCTTGGCTGATCGTAGAGGGCTCCTGCAAAACAAATAATGCGAACAGGAGACGTACTTGCCACGTGATCCCGGTCATCTGCTGCTATGTGCCGATATATTTCTGTAAGAATATACAGCAGCACGAGCGCATACACGAAAATTCGGGCAAGAAGGGGCGGGTTTGCATATAAGAATGTGCTTGCAGCTCCGAGAATTGCTAATAAGATCCACATGCGCATAAGTACGAGACGAATACGAAACATTTTATACGCCAGCGCGATCATAAAGAGATAAGCAATCACAGCGCTTACGCACATAGTGATTACTGCTACCGTAATCGAACTGGTGGCATAGAGCGCTCCCCAAGAACCAACTGCGGCTACTAACGTAAGAATCCCGAAGGTAAGAGCGCGCATTTTTGGCTTATTAGCAGGTACGAATACGCTGCTTGTTCCGATGTCGAGAAGCGAATAGAGGAAAAATGCCATTGTCATAATTATGATAAATGGCGCTGCGGGATAATATGCGGCCTTTCGAATAACTATGTGCAGTATTTCTGGAATAAAAAATACAAGCGTTATTGTAATGAGGGAAAGCAACAGCAATACGCGATGCATGGTGTGTTCGGCGATATGCAGGAATTTTTCTTTACTCGTTGCGAATAAGGTGCTCATCCATGACAAATTAACTTCTGAAAGCGCCGCAGCAAGGATAATCAATTTTGAGCCGAACGTTAATGAAATATTCAAGTATCCAAGCTGATCCCCGGTGATAACTCCCCCGAGTATAAGCAAGGGCAGTCTCTGCCAGATAACATAAAAAATTCGGGAGATATACATATATACGCTGATATGCAGCAAATTTTTCCCGTATTGCTTGATTTCCTTTATATTTGGAAACCGCAAATGCCCAGCAAGTTCTTTTGCTACAATCCCCGCTATCAACACGACCATTAACAGCGTTGTAATAATAATTGCCCAGAAAAAGCCTTGGACATGGTATTTCCAAGTGAGGTATCCGAATACTGCAATATTTACCGTTGCGGTAATAATCTGTATGGCATACAGCGATACGAATTTTTTCATTCCTGTTAGCGTTGCGCCAAGAACGTCTTGCAATCCTTGCAGAATTAACACAGCAGCAAATATTTGAATGAACGGAACAATTTCAGGGCGATGATAAATGCGCGTGGCAATAACTCCCGCAAGCAACGCCAAGAGCAGTGAAAGCGGAATAGTAACCATCTGCCGCGCGATGTGAGAAACCCAAAAAACTTTCCCAATCTCATCTTTATTTTTTCTGACTGCGATTTCACGGATCGCGCCGTCTACAATGCCTAAATGCTGGCTTACGCCAATAACGCCGCCAATGGACATTACCAAGCCAGTTATTCCGAATTCTGTCGGCGATAGTACGCGAATAATGATAATGCTCTGGATAATGCCTAATACGGTCGTAATGGCTTTTGTAGATACGGATAGGAGTTGAATTTTCCCGAGGTTCATAGTGTTGCGAGAATGTGTTCTAGTGATGAAATTAGTGCGCTCCACTGGAATTGCTTTAATACGCGCTGTTTGCCAGCTTCCCCATAATGCGTTGCAAGCTCAGGATTATCAAGGAGTGTTGTAAGAGCATGCGCTATTGAGGCAGAATTGCCAGGTTCTGCGAGAATTCCCGTTTCATTGTCTATAACTGCCTCGGGTACGCCTCCAGTGCGCGTTGCAATAACGGGCAATCCAAAAAATCCTGCCTCTAAGTACACGATACCAAAGCCTTCATAGTCGCCAGGAAGCTCTTTTGGCGTTAATGCGAAGAGTTTCGCTCGTGAATATAAGGCATGAACATCTGCGTCCGGGATAGTTCCGAGAAAAATGGCGGGCACATGAGATTGCGCAGCGAGATTTTCCAGATTTTTGCGTTCTGGCCCGTCGCCGACCAGCACGAGTGCTGGCCCGCCGTCCTGGCGGGCGATCCTCAATTGCGCAACTGCCTCAATCAAATCATCAATCCCCTTTCGTCGCACTAATCGTGCCACGGACAATATGTATGGTTGTGTGATTGCATATTTCTTAAGAACATCGTCGGGATTATTCATTTGATCGAAGTTTGCAGGCTCGATTCCCGGGTATATAATCGTAATTTGTTTTGCATGCGCGCCAAGGGTAATAAGCTCTTGCTTTGTTTGTTGATTGATCGCGAGAATGTGCGTTGCGCCTGCAAGAACTCCTACAAGCTGATTTGACGTTTTTTGCTCCAATTGCCATGTAGCAATTTCCATTCCATACGTGCACACAATATATGGAATGTGCAGCGTTTTTTTGAGCCACGATGCAAGCCGGCCTTCGAATAACGCCTTGCCTGCGATTATAACGTCCGGTTTTTTTCTAAACGCTTGTAGTAGCAAAAATATATACAACGGGAGCCACTTGGGTATCAAGGGGTAAAAAAAGCGATGGCGGACGATGCTAACCTCCCCTAACCCCTCCTTCGTAAGGAGGGGGATACGACGTCGTTCTCTCCCCCTTACGAAGAGGGAGTTGGAGGGGGTGGGCGCGAATACCGTAACCGTATGTCCGTTTTTCGCCAAATATTTGGCAATTCCAGTCAAATATCGCTCAATGCCTCCTACGCGAGGAGGCCAATGTTCTGTAATAACCCAAATATGCATGCCCGTATCATACACTAATATGCCTTTACAAGCTTCACGCCATGGTAGTAGTACGTCAGGATTTTCTGAAATGTCCACGCTTGTGCCTTTGCAAAGCCATACGCGCCTTGCGCGCTCATTCCCACGCAATGACCGTTACACGCTTTGGATACATGGTACGGATCTTTGACTGATCGCTGCAAATGCGGGAAGCGGCTCGTGCCCCATGCCTCTTTTGCAGAACGCGTGCGCCCGTCAGAATCGGAAAAATACACAGTGGAAACAAGATTGTCAGCTTCGCTGTCGGTGACGACGATGCCCCGAGTTTTTGCAAAGATACTTGACATTCGTGACGTAATTATTTCATATTCATATCCTCGATATATCTGGTCATTGGGCGTATTGGTGATATCAAAGTCTTTTGATACCGACCGGCCCCCTGTTACTATCTTGTGATAGAGCACATAGGTTCGTGCCGCAATACCGAGAGCCTTTACATATTCTTCCGGACCTTCTCCCGAAGTTTCCCCAAGCCCTTTCAAATAATCCTCGGTGCGAAGCTCGTTAATCGCCCACAGCTCATTGCATCCGTCGCACTTTCGAATTTCGATAATGCCTCGAAACCGGTTGTAGTTTTTTCCGGGATACGTAACCGATGGGTCCTTATAGCTCACTATTTCCATAATTCCGCCGTTCAAGGGAACAATCCGAATTTTGTTTGTCGTATCAAAAGATATTCCCGATCCGCGTACGCGGTATTTGCCTCCGGAAAAGCTAATCGCAACATTTTTGCCCGCAGATACTGTTGCGAGAATTTTCGATGCACCTTCGCGAACTTGAAAATTCTTATTTCCCGTAACGGTAACCGCACTGCCGTCTGAATTCGTAATTCCGATTCGAACCGTTGCTCCGGCGACGTGTCCGCCAACTCCAGAAAGAGTTTTTCGCCCGACTCCGGATGGCGCCTTGCTTGCCGAATTTGAAATTCCGCAGATATTCGGAGATCCTATCCGGACATTTTTCGCCTTATGGAATCTCATGGAAGATACAAGCTGCGCTTCTGTCGAAATTTCTCGGCATGAAATTCTCTTTCTCCACCATGCTTTTTCTGCATTTGTCGGATTGCTTCCGAATATGTCTATAAAAATCGGAAGGGTATCAATGATAAGTTGCTGGTTAATCGGCGCCTTTGCAGAAGAGGCTGCGGCTCCAGAGGCTCCTGTTTTTCCGCAGATATTTGGCGAACCCACTCTTTTCCCTTGTGCTTTAGTGTACTGCATCGCAGACAATAGTTTGTCTTCTGTAGTTATTTCTCCGCAGGATATTCGCGCTCTCCACCATGCTTTTTCTGTATTTGTCGGATCACTGCCGAATACATGGCTGAAGTCTGGCAATACGTTGATGATAAGTTGTTGCTGCGAAATTGCTGCGTGCGCGCCCTGGGCATGTCCTACAAGGCCCATAAGAATGGCCGCAAAAAGTACGAGAAGGATTCGTAATTGCATGTCGATGAAGTATACAAAAAATATCCGCATGTGTCTAAGGTAACTTCATAATTGACATAAATATAAACACATGTTATAAATGCGTGATACAATATGCCTATGCGAACACAACTTGCAGTGGTTATCCCAGCGCTGAATGAAGAAAAGACGATTGGAGCCATAATTGACCGTATTCCCGGCTCATTGCCAGGCATTAGCGATGTTCGGATTATCGTCGTAAATGATGGTTCTACAGACAATACTTCCAATATTGCCTCTGAAAAAGGAGCGCTCGTTATATCTCACGCAACACCGACGGGTGTAGGGTATGCCTTTCAAATAGGCATTAAAAAGGCTCTTGAAATCGGCGCAGATTACATTGTAAATATAGATGCAGATGGTCAATTTAATCCGGAGGATATTCCCCTTCTTCTCGCCCCTATTATTGCAGGAACATCAGAATTCGTAACAGCTACCAGATTTGCTCGCGCAGAATTGCTCCCTGAGATGCCGGTAATAAAAATTTGGGGTAATAAATGGATGGTGCGCATTATTAATGCCATTACATCGAAGAAATTTACAGATGTAAGTTGCGGGTTCCGCGCATATACTAGAGAAGCAGCGTTGCGATTAACCTTATTTGGCAGGTTCACATACACGCAGGAATCATTTATTGATTTAGCGTTTAAAGGAATTGCAATGACGGAAGTGCCTCTTCGCGTGCGCGGACAGCGAGAATTCGGCACATCGCGCGTTGCATCTAATTTATGGCGATATGGTATTAAAGCTATAACTATCATTTTCCATGCTGCACGAGACTATAAGCCATTTTACTTTATTGGTGCGCCAGGAATTGCAATTCTTTCGCTTGGCGTATGCTCTACTCTTTTTATCGCGTGGCACTACATAGCAACCGGACAAACTTCGCCGTACCGATCTCTTGTTACTGCGTCTGGCGTATGCATAATTATCGGATTTTTACTCATTTTTATTTCGTTTATCGCAGAAATGACGCACCGCAATCGCGTGCTTATTGAAGAAGCGTTGTACTTAGCGCGAAAAAGCGCATACGGAAATAGGGATCATAAGTAATTTTGCAAATGAACATCGGCGCGCCTAACCTGCCCCCACCCCCTCCCTCCCCCCAATTGGGGGGAGGGGAGTTTCGCATTCTGTTCATTTCCCGCGCATATGGTGAAAACGCCGGCGGTATGGAGAGGTTAAGTTATGAGCTGATTAACGCATTTGAAAGTGGGGGTATCGTCGTTGATAAAATAGTGAACGAAACAAAGCCCGGCCGCAGTCTATTTTCTACCCGCCTACGTTCTATTATCTTTGCAATCACCATTATTCCTCACGCTTTAGTCAAAGCCCGCCATGCAGAGATTATTCATATCGGTGATCCTGTGTTGTCGTGCATTGCCTGGCTGATACAGCTTATATACAAGAAGCGGGCCATATGCACTGTTCATGGGCTAGATCTGACATTTTCAAATTCAATATATCAGGCGTATCTAAAAATGTTTTTGCCCAGTTGTGCGCAATTTGTTGCAATCAGCGATTATGCGAAAAAACTGTTGCAGGAAAAAAACATAACTGCGCCAATTACCGTTATCCCCCCCGGTATTATTGATCGTAATTATGATGAATCTATTACAAGAGATGATTTACAAAAAATGCTTAAACACGAAATTTCTCAAAAAATTGTTTTTGTAACAACGGGCAGACTAGTAAAGCGCAAAGGCCATGCTTGGTTTATTGAAAACGTCCTCCTCCATCTTCCCGAAAATGTTTTATATGTAATTGCCGGCGATGGCCCAGAGAAAGAACATATTGCAAGCATTATCGCGAAATATAATTTGCAAGACCGCGTATTGATGCTTGGGCGCATATCCGACGCAGATCAAAAAATTCTCTTAAATACATGCGATGCATTTATCCAGCCGAATATTGCAGTTGCAAACGACCACGAAGGGTTTGGCATTGCTCCACTAGAAGCTGCGCTGTGTGCCCGCCAAGTGTTTGCATCGAACATAGAAGGCATTCCAAGCGCAATCGTAGACGGTAAAAATGGCGCATTACTTCCCGCAGAGAACGCACAGGAATGGATTTTAGCGCTTACAGAATATGTAAACCATCCGTCCAAAAATCCCCAAGCGCGAGAATATACGAAACAACAATATAATTGGGATGCAATTGCGGAAAAGTATCGGGAAGTATTTGAGAATACTTCAAAATAAGATTCTAATAAGATTCTAACACCGGGTGTTAGAATCTTTTATGCTTGATTCTAGCATAAAAAAGAAAACCCCGTCCTTATTGCTAAGGCACGGGGGGTATAGGCATGTTGACCTGATTGCGAAAGTCAGCGCCCCAAAATTGCAGCAGCCAGCATTGCGCCGAGCGAGATCTGTTGCATTTTCTCCCAGCCGATTTTCCATCCGGGGAGGATGCCGATCGACGTCTTGTCGACGAGCTCAGGGAATTCAATCCGCACAGCTCCCCAAAACAACTTGCCGACGAGGTCGCACTCGAATTTTTTGAGCTGGAAAGCGGGTGATTGGACAACTTCCATCCTATCAGCGACGTCGTTCGCTTCGTTTTGAGCGTGCTTGATCACCTCTGCGCGAAGGTATCTTTTGAGTTCCATACTCCGCCGCACTTTGACGGCATAGAGTCGCTGCAAATCACGAGACAATGTTCCCACGACCGTGTAGTTGGCGGCATCTTCTTCTGTGGGTACGGATCCCGGCTCCTCGACATGCGCCATCTCGTCTAAAATCCTGTTGAGAAACATCTACATCTCCCTTGAAAGGTGCACAACACTATTACGCACATTGCGTAATGTTTTGCCATGATATATCACCGTTAGTATTTGTCAACTTCTCTTCATTTCAGCCAATAAACCACCGAATCTGGCGATTCGAATACTTTTTTAAGTTTAGATACGTCCCAAGTTTTTTGCTCTTCGGGAGTAAGAAGCAAATAATTGCCCTGCGCGAGAACTTCTTGCTGGCTCGCCGCATCCCCTGCAAATGCGCTCACTATTGCTTCTGTGGTGGTATCTTGCAGTGAAAGCCAGTAGTCATTTGTTCTTAGCAGGGCCTTGCTGGTGAATAGCGGGACGCTGAATGGCTCATTTGGATTGGCGATAATAACATCGAGCGGTTTTGCATGCGCATCAATCCACCACAACGTTTCTTGTGTGTTAAATGAAATAGTGTGTGCGTCGTTCTTCAGCAAGTTGCTGTAGGTAGAGCCAGCACTTATGCCGAATGGCATAAAGAGTATGGCGAGTATGATAATTACTCCAATCCATCCAGAGATTATTTCGCTTGCAGGGCGAGAAGTGAGGCGAATTTCTCTGCGCAGGAAATACAAATACGTAATGATGGGTCCCGCCAACAATGGAAAACCGATTAAGAATCCGTGATATAGAAATCGCGATGCGTTTTCCGTTACGATATTTCTGTCTGCAAGAAAAAACGTAAAGACTCCCAAAAAACCAATAAGAATAGATGAAATTGCAAGATATTGTTTGCGCGAAAGCGCATAAACAGCTGCTGCCAACACAAACAGATACGGTAATCCGGCGCGAATCATGTCATTTGCAGCGCTTACGGAAAAATGCGGATGCATGAACGACACTCTGCTAGTACTTGCTGCGCGCATCATTAATAAAACCCCAAAGCCTATAAGTAAATATAGTGCGCGCTCTTTCACGCTTCGCTTACGGTCGAATATGCGAATAAATGCGAGCGTGCCCACAAGGCCTGCAGCCGCTGTTCCGGTAACTGTGTTTGCGAGCAAAAGGAGAATTGCAATACATATTGCAGGAATGACAAGCAATAGTTGCCTTTCCCCTTTTTGCCCAAGCGCGGATGAGAACAGCGCAAGCGCGCTCAGGAACGATGCGATTAAGAAAAAATGCGATTGGGGATATACGTAAGAATCCAAGCTTAAACCAACTGCAATAAGAGTAAGTATTACTTGCAAGCCGTAGACAGTATTTCTGGAAACAATGCCGAACCATAATTCTGACTTATTTTTCGGCTCTGGAAATACGGTGTCCCACAGCAGGAAAAACATCGGAATCGTAATAAGAATCTGTGCATATGTCATAATGCTCAAAAATCGCAGCCAGCCGGAATCGATTCCGGTTAAAGAAAAGAAGTCTGCAAATGCTCCATGCAGAAGCGTTGGATATTCCAATGATCCGTTTGCAGAAAATGGGTTCTCTTGTACCAGTCCTATTGTTGCAAAGGATTTATTGATAAGAGAAGCAAAGGTTACAACGTCGCCGTTATAAAACCCGTGCAATACAAAATTATCCCCGCGATAACCATTTGCCGAAATAATGGGATACGCAAGCGCGAATACAACAATAAGCGCAATACCGACAAATCCGTCGCGTTTCCCGCTCCCCGGCGTTATATATGGTGATTTCCAATGCTTGTATAAAGATGCACATAAGGCAACCAAAAGTATTCCGGCTAATAAATAAAATGTTTGTCCGCCGATGTTGTGTACAAACTGTCTTCGTATATAAGCAGACAACATCATCTCCATTTCAAACAGCGCGCCTGCACATGCCAGGTATGTAAACGCTCGTTTGTGATGAAATAGAATTCCGCTAGCAAAAAGTGCGGATACCGCAAACAAGATAAGCTCTAACATATAGATAGTATCCATGAAAAAAAGAAGATTGTCATTATTGGCGCTAAAATCTATACTTCCTACATGCCTATTGGCTCAATATCGCTGGTAATACCTGCATATAATGAAGAAAAGCGAATTGTGCCCTTTCTTGCCTCTATTGCTGCATACGCAGCAACGCATCCTCATGCAATTACGGAGGTGATTGTTGTAGATGATGGAAGTACAGACGCTACATTGCCCGTGGCTACGCAGGCTGGATCAAGCATTCCTGGATTTGCGCTGATTTCCCAACATCAAAACATGGGCAAGGGCGCCGCGGTAAAAACCGGAGTAATGGCCGCAACAAGCGATTATATTGTTTTTATGGATGCAGATGGTGCAACGGATATTAATCAGCTTCCAAAAATGACAGCTGCGCTAGACGGCTATGATATTGCAATTGGGAGTAGATGGCTTGATGGGTCAGTGATGGAACGGCATTCGTGGCTCCGGTCGCTTTCCGGATATATGAATCGTGCATACATGAAATTATTCGGATTCGGCGATATTGATACGATGTGCGGATTTAAAGGGTATAAAGCTGCTATTGCGCGCGATTTATATAACGACTTGCAGGAACATCGCTGGCTGTTCGATACGGAAATTGCATATCGCGCATTGTGCAGAAAATATTCGATTCATAACTTTCCTATTGCGTGGGAATCAAAAGACGGCAGCAAATTAAGTACTGCTACGCTTATTGCGTCCGCATTTTCTATATTTCCGCTTATGATGAGCATTAAAAAACAAGAACGTTCTCATAAACCCTTTGTCGCATGAAAATAGTTTTCGTTACAACGCAATCGCACGCGCAATCTACATTAATCGGAAGAATTATTCCGATTGCCAAGGAACTTGGGAAAAAAGGAAATGCGGTGACGGTGTTGGTGCATGGAGAAGATTTGTCATTCCCGCGAAAGCGGGAATCTACGTCGCTAACGCACGGATCCCCGATCAAGTCGGGGATGACTTTTCGCATCACCGGTAAAAATCCATTTACCAGAACAGCAACAGGAAAAAAACGAAAGAGCGGACTTTTTCTTGCGGTTTTACTATTTGCAAATGCAATACGATCTGCGCTTGCAATAATAAAAATTCATCCAGATGTGATTATTATAGTCAAACCGTTTCCAGAAAATGTATTTGCTGTATCTCTTGCTCGGTTTTTTATTCCAAATTCAAAAATAGTTTTAGACGTTGATGATTTTGAATTATTTGCCAACGTATTATCTTCTCCTATAGAGCGTGCGGTACTGCACTGGTCAGAACGCAAAGCATCTTGGCTTGCAATGCACACTATAGCAGCAACACCGTTTTTACATGATCACATGCAAGCTGTATCGAACCAGAAAAATCCCATCACTCTTATTCCAACTCCCTATTCGCCTCCTGCCGTTCTTATATCAAATCCAAGTTCATATACTTTGCTATATATTGGCAGTGTTTCCCAGTCTTCTGGGCATTTGGTCGGCATGTTGCCAAATATATTACAAGAAGTGCGCAAGGAAATTCCTGATACAACGCTTCTTATCGCGGGTACGGGAGATGATGAAACAATGTTGAAAAATCGTCTAGAAAAATTGGGATTGCAAGATGCCGTTACGTGGTCTGGTCGCTTTATAGATACTGATATTCCAAACATTATTGCACAAAGTGCAGTTATTATTGATCCTATTGACGACAGTATCGTGAACCGCGCAAAAAGTAGTTTTCGCGCCATGCTGGCAATTACTGCAGGTATGCCGATTATTACCAGTAATATAGGAATACGTCCCATAATTATTCCCCATCAGTTTCATGAGCGATTTTTTGTGCAAGCAGGAGATGAGCAGTTATACGCACAGGGAATTATTAGAGTGCTTAGAAATCCATTAAACAATAGTGAAATTTCTGTATTGCACAGTGCAAGCGAAAAATATTCATACGAAGCTAGTGCAAAAATGTATTACAATTGCCTCGTATGAACATATTTGAGGCAATTGCTGTTGTATTAGCGCCGTTTTTGCCAGTATTATTGCCGGGAATTTTTCTAGTACGCATTACATCGTTGAATGATTTTATTCCACAGGGTGCGCGCATCATGCTGTGGAGCATGGGAATCAACATACCCGTGCTCATGATCGGATTAATAGTTGGAATACCGGTTGAGTATTCGTTTTTTGGGGTGGTGCTTCTTGGAATAGCTCGTGTCATTGCAGGCTTGCTTGCCGGCAGTAGCCTTGGAGTCGGCTGGATTCGGGATGACGTGCGGCGCCAAATTATGCTTTTGCTTGGCATGATTATAATTGTGTTACTCGGCACAGCTGTGTTTGCTGTTCCTTTTTTGCGCATTCATGATGGTCTGCCTACGGGTGATGTGCAAAAAACTATCATTTGGGCGCAAGAATCTGTCAAAACACATCGCTTACCTGAATACAGCCAGGCATTTACACTGCTAAATAGAGACCCCGTTGATTTTTATACCCCGGGACTGCACAGCCTGTCAGCGCTTGTATTAACGCTATCTCCCGCGCCACTCACTAGTATTAGTATATTCTCTATTATTATTATCGTGTGTATTGGCTGGATTGCAGCCGCGTTAGCAAAAGAGTTATTTCCTGCGAAAACATTTAAATTTTTGCCTGCACTTGCAGTGTTGTTACTATTTACAGAATATCGTTTTTTGCGATATGCGCGCGAACCCGGGTATCATTATCAAAACGCGTTCGGTGAATTTTTATTGTTCGGCATGCTCATGCTCGGATTTTCATTTATTGCGCGAAAAAGAATATCAGATGCAGCATTGTTTACTATTTGTACTGCTGCACTATTTTTTACCCATCAATTTTCCGCATTTATCGGAGTATTTGCATTTACGTTCGGATTAATTGCTCTTGCCGCATTGCATGTATCGCAAATTTCCCATGCAATCCGCACGCACTGGGCATTATTTATTGTAGGAATATTCGGCGTATCCGCCGCAGGTGCAATAGCAGCTGCGTACGGTCTTGTCAACAAAATACCAGCTATTTTTACACTGCATTCGCATCTTGCAAATCTTCTGCCGAATATCACCGATTACCCAATTACGATGGGCGCAATATGGTTTATTGCCGGCATACTCGGACTCATCTTTCTGCTTCTTGAACGATTATCCGCTAAGAGCCAGCAAAATAATATTGCATTTATATTTGCAATTATGGCAGCGGCAATACTTGCGTTGTCTCAAGGACCGAATCTAGGCATTGACATACCGCCGATTCGCGCCCTCTTTTATTCGGCTGTTCCCCTTTCTATTGCCGGAGCGTATTTTTTCTGGAAGATTAGTTCGCAGAGAAAATCGTTGTTTATATTAATATGCATCGCAGTGGCAAGCGCGGCTACCTCTTCTGTACAGCGAGCATATGGCACGCTGAATCATAGTGTGCGCACTAACTCTACGCTTACAAACGAGCAGCAGTACTTGATAGAAACATTACAGACAGACAAAACAATCGGCGCGGTGCTTATTGATGACTATAACCGCAGGTCGGCGTCATGGCTGGTATTATCTGGGCGCCCTATGATGACCAGAATCGCGGCGGATTTGGAACGGCAGATGAATGAAGCAGCACAATCATCCGTACGCAAGGCATTATATGAAAATCAATTAGATTACGAAAAAATATATGCCCTCGGAAGTCTTCCAGAAATTTCCCACCTATTACAAAAGCATAGCATTAGCTGGGTTACGGGAATTGCGGACTCGTCCGCTTTTGCATTTGCCCATAATCCGATATTGCAAGAGCATGCAGCGGGATCAGATACTACGCTGTATAAAATAAAAAATGAAGCTATTGCTTGTGATACAGGGTCGATATGCGAATTTTTATTGCGTCCATCTACGCTTGCTAATGATATTGGGGACGATGAAGATGCATTCGAGCATTTAGAAGCAAGTATACGAACTCCCCAGCTTTCTGAACCGAAAACTGCTGGCCATACCACATATCGAGAAACAACATCGCCTCTCATTCCTTTAAAGTTTAATGTTGGTGATTACGTGCAACGCCTGTGGATTTCAGACGCTTCCAAAAAACTAAACCAACCGCTTGCATTTGCCATTATACTCACAAGGCCGGTATCGGGACTTGCAGTAGAAACTGCATCTGGAAATCGGTTGCAAATGAAGCCCACCGCAACAAACATTATCACTTTACAACCAGGTGAAGCAGAAATTGACGATAAGGGTTTTATAACGCTTACTATAAATAACCCGACGCAGCAGAGTATCGGGATTGATGTAATAGCTCTTGGACTATGAAACAAACGAAACTTACTGGTGCTATCGCATTAATGATTGCGCAGGCAATTGTACTTCTCTTCGGATACGCAACGCACGTATTGATTGGCCGCCTGCTTGGGCCTGCGCAATACGGAATTTATGGCGTAGTGCTTTCTATCCAAACTATTTTTGGAATGCTATTGACGCTCGGTGTTCCAAGTGCGGTCTCTAAGTTCGTTGCGCAAGACACCCCTCATGCAAAAGCAATCTTATCTCATGCGCTGCGGCTACAATTAGGTATTAGTATTGGATTGTCTGCGATTCTCGCCCTTGCGTCGCCTCTTATCTCATACGCACTGCACGACTCATCGTTGAGCATTTATTTGCTTTTCGCGTCCGGCGTTATTTTCTTTCAGGCTTTTTATCCTATATACGTGCAATTTTTGAGCGGCATGCATCGGTTTAATGCTCAGGCGTTAATAACTTCAACATATGCTATTGCAAAACTAGTTGGAGCGCTGGCTCTGCTATACTTCTTTTCTTTGTATGGCGCTCTTGCTGGGTTTGCTATTGGCGGGATTATCGCAGCTATTCTTGGCTGGTATTGGACTCGAAACATCCCAAAAAGCGAAGGATATATTTTCCACTTCAAATCCTTTCTTTCTTTTGCCGGCACATATGCAATTATTTTAGTCGGATTGCAAATATTAATGAGTCAAGACTTATTCATGGTAAAAGCACTGCTCAAAAATGACACTCTCGCAGGATATTACAATGCAGCTGTAACCCTATCCCGAATCTCTTACATGCTATTGCAGGGACTATCGTTTGTACTTCTTCCAAGCGTTGCTGCGCTCACTCGCCCTGGAGCCTCTCACGATAAGGCAGTGCAATTTATTGAAGATACGCTGCGTTATTTGATTATATTAATCGTCCCGAGCGTCGTACTTGCATCTGCCACAAGCAAAGGACTGGTTATATTATTCTTCTCAACTAAATATATCCAGGCAGCGCCAATTCTAACAGTATTAATGCTGGGTCTTGGGTGCTTGTCGTTTTACTTATTACTGGCAAATATTGTTGCCGGTGCAGGAAGGCCGAAAGTCGGACTCTATATAACAGGGCTCATGATTGTACTTAGCGCAGCTATTGGATCCTTTACTATCCCAATGTTCGGATTAATCGGCGCTGCTTGGCAGACAACAATTGCAAGTGCAATCGGGCTTATACTATTAGGATCATATACGTTCAAAGCATTCTCTATTCCATACCCGCTTAAAAGTACTATAAATGTATGCATAGCAACTGCTTGCATGATTATTCCAACCTATTTTTGGCATGTGGCGGGAATTCTCATGCTGGGCCAGTATGTCATTCTTGGGTTAATATTTATAGCAGTATTATATCTGCTTAGAGAAATTACAGAAAAAGATATATCGTATGCAAAATCGATTATTCGTCGATAGTATTATTGTCGTCATATTGGTACTCTGCATCACGGGCGCCATCTATGTGCGGTCAATATTGAACAATGGGCCTGTTACGATATCGCCTATTGAAACAATTCACGCGATTCCCTACCCTATACAAGGCCAATCAACGTTCGTCTTAGAAAACCTTGCGCATGCAGATATTTTTCTGCATACTCCCGTATTTGCCAAAAGCATGCTGCTGACTATTACATTCAACCCAAAAGATACTGCTCGTATTGATGCGGGTATTCGATCGGGTGGGTTCTGGCTTGGGTACAATAAGCAAACAATATATACCAAGGGCGTAGATTCTTCGGGTGTGCAGACAAAAACAGTCGTTTTCCCTCTTACCGCATCATTTGAAGACACGAATCAATCCATTGATATGATGCTATTTAGTGAAAGTGATACAGGTGCAATTTCATGGAGCGTGAACGATATTCATGCTACCGTACATGCAGTATTGCCTACTATGCAGGAAACAAAAGATTATATAAAAAGCCTATGGAACCGCGAACGCGAGCTATAGACGCACTCCTGGGAATTGCATGCATGTGTTCTGCTGGGATTATTGCCTGGGCTCGCTATTTGCACCCCGCTACCTTTTCCGTTCTTGCATATCCATTTCTTGTAGGGTGTTCTCTGATCTGTTTTGCTGTGTACTATAAAAGAATAAGCGCATGAAAAATAATCGAACATTCCATATTATTCTCGGAGTTATCTGCATAGCGGTAGGTGGCTTTTTATTTCATTTCAAAAGCGATGCAATATTTGCAAATTTGGCGCCAACCGAGGGATCGGCATATTTGGTGCCTATGAAATCTGGAAATATATATAGCCAAGATATTGTAATTCATAATAAAGTCATTTCTCGTATCGGCGTATATTTTTTGCCGCTGCATCCATTGCTGCAGCATGAGGGAATTATTCATCTCTCTCTTATGAGAGGAGATGCGGTATTGGAATCAGGAGAGATAAATTCTAACTACATAGACTCGACAGCTCCGACAGAGTTCGTATTTGCACATCCTGTCGCAAGTGCAACGGATGAAACATTGCGAATACGTGTAACTGTTTCCGACGATATTTCTACCGATGTCGCCTTAAGAACTAGAACCCCCGACAATGATTTTACTGGAGACGATGTAGTATTTTTTATTAACAATGATCAACAGCAATATCCGTTTGCATATACTGCATCAGAACTTTTGCATCCTTCATTGATGAAGCAAATAGGGGCGCTGTCTATTGCAATCGGACTCGGCATGCTTGCGTGGCCATTTTTTAAGCAGCACAGGCTCCTTGGGGATCATCTTATGCTTGCAGTAGTCGCTCTTCTGCAGGCGTTTTCCGCTAGCGACAGCCAAACGAGCGCCATGATGTACGGAATTTTTGTATTCTGCATCCTTTTTCTGATGTGGTGGATATTCCGTATAGTAGGGCGATCTCGGCTTGCAGCGTTGTTTGGGGCATGTATATGCGCATGTTCTTCATGGGTACCGCTTGCAATAATTTCTTTACATACCGCAAAAACGCAGCTCTCTTTCAAAGACGCCATGCTCGATCCTAATCAAATCGTTGTATCTCATGCAAGCGGAGCGTATATCGGATTCTTTGCCCTATTCTTTGGCGCAATTGGTATTACAGTACTTATCTGGAATCTTACACGCGACACACGAAGAAAAGTCATGCTAGATAGCGCGGTGTTTATTGTATTATGTATTTCATTCGTTTTGGCATTTGCGCACATTGCACTAACGATACCCTCGGTCTCCATAATTGTAGCGCTATGCCTCGGGTGGTTTGCTGCGCTTGGCCTCCATGCTATGCAGCGTTTTATAGGAATACATGACCGCCTAGCATTTATTCTTTTGGCAATTACTGTTTGTATTGCTGTGCTTGACTTGATGCATGTAGCCTCTGTGACGCTCGCATACGGTGCTGCGATATGAGTAAAACTGAATTTCAGAGCACAGCTAAAAACGCAGGCATTATAGGAATCGCTGCTAGCCTGGGCGCTGTTGTAGGATTTTTTCTCCAGCTCCTGGTTGCGTACTATTATGGAGCGGGCCAGCAAACAGATGCCTTCTTCATGGCGCAATCAACTTCTGACTTGCTGTCTAAAATGCTGATGGGAGGTTCAATAACAGCAATTTTTATCCCACTATTCATAGAGCGGCTAACAAAAAACAATAAGGAAGGGGCGTGGAATCTGGCAATGAATATTATTAATACTGTCGGTCTGCTCTACCTTATCCTAATCACAGCCGTATTCTTTTTCAGCAATCAATTTGTGCGCATTATCGCTCCCGGATTTGACGAGGCACGAACTATGTTGACCGTACATCTTTTGCAGGTGTTACTGCCGTCGTTTTTCTTTTTGTTTATGGTCGACTTTGCAACTTCTATGCTGCAATCACTCAAAAATTTTACATTACCAGCATTAATGCGCATCGTCGCACCCGTCATATCGATTGCCAGCATTTTATTATTCGTGCATTCTCTTGGCATTTATGCATTGGCGCTGGGCGTAGTCATCGGATCAGTAGTGCAACTAAGCATTCTTGCGTGGGGATTATTCAAAGAAGGCATGCGGTATCGATTTTTTATCCGGCTCAAAGACCCTATGCTTCACTCGCTTTTTCATCTTGTATATCCGTTTGCATTATCCGTATTAATGACGCAAGGCGCAGGCATCGTATATCGCGTACTGGTGTCGGGATTAGAAGAAGGCAGCTTGTCCGCGCTTAAGTTCGCAGAAAAAATAACACAGCTTATCACTATTGTTTTTATAAACTCCGTAACGCTCGTTATTTACCCCTTGTTATCTGAAAAAGCAAGCGTTATGGACGTTTCCGGAATACGAAACACTATTGCAAGATCTATGCGGCTCATCGTCTTTACTACTCTTCCGCTTATTATTACCGTAGCAATTCTACGCCAACCTATTGTTTCCTTGATATACCAACACGGGTCTTTTTCCGAGCACGATGCATATCTCACAAGCCTAGCGCTGCTCTATCTCGTGCTTGGGCTTACCACAACCGGCATTAGTTCAATATTCGGCCACGCAATTCTTGCCCTCAAAGAAACTCGAGCAGCTGTTGCCATCACGCTCGCATCACAGATCGTTGCAATTGCACTTTTTATGTTGCTCGTACCCCGCATGGGGATGGCCGGCCTGGCGCTGGCATCGTCTCTTGTACCGCTTTCTTCCGCACTTTTGTATTACATGTATTTAAAACGCTTTGTACCAAATCTGCACGCTATATTTTCTCATAGCGCATATATCAAAATTGCAATTATGACGGGGCTATCTTGTGGTATAATCTTTTTCCTCCACCCGCTCTTTGCCATTAATCCAATCATGGAAATAGCTATCCCTCTTGCATTCGGAATAGCGCTGTATAGCGCGCTTTCTTATATATGGAAATTAGAAGAAATGCATGATGTGCTCGAGATCATTCAGATGAAATTACATAAAAAGAAAGCGCTATGAAGTTTGCAGTTATCGAATACTCTAGTAAAACGGGAAGGATATGGCATCACACGGCAAGTCGTCCAAATTATGTGTGCGACCCTATTAAAGAAATAGACCCTACGAGCTTCGGATGTTACGTATCTGCCTTACAAGGCGAGCATATTCCTCTCACGCATTTTATTGCAGGGGATAAAGTGAATCTCGTTGCGAAGACGTATAGAAAAATTGTAAAGCGATTATCTGGATCGTGGCCGATGTCTTATAGTGTCGATTATTTTGCAAAATTTGATGCTTTGCTAGTTGTATATCAGTTAAGCGATGGACATGAAATGGTCGCATTCCTTAGAACATTGCGTGCGAAGTATCCTAAAATAGTTATTTTGGGAGTGCCTACTCAGCCATACGGCATATTGCAAGGCGCTTGGACGACGCATCCAGAAAAACTGAACGAGATGCAGGAATTCATGAATATGTGCGATGTGTTTCTCACTATTGTTGAAAGCACTCTTACTATCTGGCAAAGTCTTACCTCTACGCCAGTAGCCTACCTACCCCAGCCGTACCCGGTAGAGTATGCGCTTGAACAATGGAAGCCGAGAAGTGCAAAAAGTAATGTTATTTTTGTGGCCGGTATTACTGACCGTAATAATATTATCAAAGGACAGATTGTAGCCAGAAATTTACAAAAGAAATTTCCGCACTATCGCATACAAATGGCGCAGGTGCCAGACATGAATCTAGATACTGCGGCGCTTGCAGGAACAACGTTTGATATTGTCCCCTTTCTTCCGTGGCGCGAGCATATTGCGTTCTTGGCAAAAACGGCGCTTGTTATTAACACAGACTACACGTTTACTCGCGGACGTGTCCAAGTAGATTGCGCTGCAGTAGGCACCGCCAGCATAGGCGCAAACTCTGATGGACAAAACGATCTTTTTCCTAAACTCCCCGCCACAGACAATACGGATATTGAGCAGCTTGTATTGCAAGGCACGCAATTACTCAACGATTCCTCTTATTATGACGAAGTAATGCGTACCGCAAAACAGCGTCTGCAAAAATATAACTACGAGGAATCAAAAAAAAGAATTGAGGAGTTAGTAACAAAACATTCGCATGAGTAATCATTTTGTCAAACATCAAAAACAATTTCTTATTCGCCATGCGGGCAACATGGGCGATATGGTATTTTTCGTACCCCCCATACTCGAGACACTAAAAACTGTGTATCCGGATTGCCATATCACATTTATAACGGCATGGGGTTTTAAAGAAAAGAATCATGGATATGGCAAGCGGAATCAAGGCGGATTTTGTATTAGCCTCATGATGCATAATCCGCATATTGATCAATTAGTCCACTGGCATGATCAAAAGACATCTCTTAAGGGGTCTATATGCATTGAAGAAGGTCGACATATCCCCACATGGAGTAGAGAGTATTATGAGAATCAAAAAAAGAGCGAGCTGTGGGACGGAGTATTTGAGCTCGATGTCGGCATCGCGCAGGGCGAAAATCCGATGAAGCGCCTATATAAGCATATCGGAATGCAAAATGAAACGAATACCAATTACAAGCTTTACTTCAGCGACTACGACCTTGCTGTAGCAAAGCACATAATGAGCAAATATCCTCACCCGCGAATTGTTTTATTAGAAGGGCTAGAAGGGGCGTCTACAAGAGGGTGGGATGCAGACAAGATACCAAGTCTCGAGCATGCAATATCGCGCACCTATAGTGCAGCACCTATTTGGTTTGGCGCTAAATATATTCACGAGTATCAGGGACGCCCGCTCACTCTTCGAGAAAACATTGCTACGCTTATGCACTGCGATGCAGCAATAGGCGTGCTTTCCGGCCCTCTTCATTTTGCCGCTGCTGTCGGCCTGCCAGTATTAACGCTTTTATGCGATCAGCCAATACATCGGGCAGATCCGGCTTATTTCCTGAACAAAAGCATTGCCGATGATACAAAAAAGCATCGCACATTGCTTGGCCCCACTGGATATGAGATGGGATTTTTAAAAGAAGGATCAACGCAAATTAACCTTACTCCTGCAGAATGGGCACAGCAAAAGTATGCAGATTGGAATAACCCTGGAGTGCAAGGTAAAAAAAGCTGCTTGTCAGTCATTACTGTTCATGAGATTATGGCAGCGCTTGCAGATATGGTGCATAATCCATCCATATGAAATCACCATGGGTCGTCATTCCAACGTATAACGAAAAAGGCAACATTGGGCAAATGGTGCGCGAATTATTTATACAGCCAATCGATAATATGCCTGTGCTGATTGTTGATGATAATTCACCTGACGGAACACAGGAAATTGTTCGAGGGTTACAGAAAACTTATCCTAATCTCAATCTCGTTGTTCGCACAAAAAAATCGGGATTGGGCTCAGCATATATTCACGGGTTTACTTATGCCCTAGAGCATGGCGCAGATGCCATTGTGCAAATGGATGCAGATTTTTCCCATGACCCAAAAGACGTAGTTCGCCTGCTGCATGGTTTGCAAAACGCCGATTTGGTTATTGGTTCGCGATATTCTCATGGCATCAGCGTTATTAATTGGCCACTGCGCCGCTTGCTCATCAGCGTATTTGGCAACGCATATGCGGGAGTTATAACAGGAATGCCTTACAAAGATGTTACAGGAGGATTCAAAGCGTGGCGCGCAGAGACGCTTCGTTCAATCGATTTGGCAAGCGTGCGGGCAGATGGATATGGATTTCAGATTGAAATGAATTATCGCGCATGGAAATCAAAAAAACATATCATTGAAATACCAATTATTTTCACAGAGCGCAGAGAAGGCCAATCTAAGATGAGCAAAGCGATTATTCGCGAAGCATTATTCTTAGTATGGAAATTGCGCCTATTTGGATAGGGCAG
>MHHS01000021.1:0-9882 GCA_001817115.1 Candidatus Andersenbacteria bacterium RIFCSPHIGHO2_12_FULL_45_11b | reverse complement strand
AAACTATTATTTTCCGTCCCGTCTGGATACCATATTCGGGAGCTTGTATTGCCTCTGCGGCGCCATATTGAGGCGAATAACGATATTACAGAGGCGCATATTGTAGCCCCTGCTGCAAAAATTTCCTCCCAAGTATTCCCAGAATTCGGCACAAAATTTATGTTTCATGAAAATCCAAAAGACGATGCGGGGCATCGTGAATTATTTGCTCGTATTGCTCCTGATAGAGTTATTACAAATACCATCGGCCATGATGCTCTAGACGAACCGATTCTACGCATCGCAAAGCAAATGAATATCCCCACTATTACCTTTATTGCAAGCTGGGATAATGTATGGAAAATTGAACGGCTTATGAAAAACAATATTCCGATTGCAATCCCTGATCATTTCATTGTTTGGAACAGCATGATGAAAGAGCATCTATTGCGAATAATTCCAGAAATTTCAGAAGCAAACATTGTTATTATTGGAGCCCCTCGCATGGATTATTTTGCCCAAAAAGACCGTATTGCAAGCAAGCAGGAAGTATACACAGCGTTTGGCTTAGAGGACGTCTCTCGTTCTCTAATTCACATCGCAACAACAGAACTATACCCAATGGGATATATTGGTAGAACAATTCAACGGTCAATTGCGCGAGGAGACATCCCGGACAATCCTTACATATATGCGTCTGTACACCCGGGCGGAGTGCTTAAGAAGCATCACGAGCTTGTTGATTCCGGTGCCGTTGTTCGATTTTCTCCGGGAAGAAAGGACACGATCCCTCTTGTCTCATTCCGCTATGCGCCTACAGAAAAAGATATTTTCTTTTTACTGGGCGTGTTCATGCATGCTAGCGTTCTTATTAATCACTCCTCTACCGTTGCGCTCGAATCAATGATTGCTGATGTTCCGGTTATTAGCGTAACATATGGAATGCGCTTTGATTGGTGGGGCTGGTATCGATCGATGGTATACCGCGATTTTAAACAGCATTATGCCGATTTACTTTCCGACGAGGCAACGTATATTGCAGCCTCTCCCACAGATCTCATTAAAAACATTAATGCAGCGATAGCGCATCCGGATGAAAAGCGCAGTAATCGCGCAATGACGGTACAAAAAATGATCACCACAACAGATGGTACTGCGAGCGAGAAAGTACTGAAGTATATTGTATCTCTATAAATATGAGGGGCATACTTACACTAGTTTTCGATGATGGGTACAAAGACGTGTATGATGCCGTTATTCCGCTTTTAAAAAAATATCGTATTCGAGCAGTATTTGCTGTTCCATTATCTCCGATGAATACTCGGATTGAAAATGAAGTTGTGGAGTCTGTAGATCATTGGCAGAAAACTGCAGAGCAAGAAGGGCACGAACTTGCAGCGCATGGCATTACACATCATAACCTCACGACCCTTTCCCACACACAGCTCATTGAAGAGCTTGCTGTCCCCGTAAAGCAGCTTTCTGCGCAAACACTTGTGTATCCAGGAGGGGCGTATAATGATAACGTGCTCACTGAAGCAAAAAAGCTGTATCGGGCAGCCCGTACGGTAAAATTTGGGCTCGAAAGCATTCCCCCGCTCAAGCCATTCGAATTAAAGACAATTAATTACACAAAAAAGAATTTTTCTCTTGCGCGCGCAAACCTGTATGCATTGGTCGCATATTTGCAAAATAAATGGTGCATCGAAACATTTCATATGATTCGCAATAGGCACAGTGCTATGAAGCATGCAGTATCGCTTGATGACTTAGAGGCTCATCTTGATTTTATTGCTTCAATACCCATAAGTACTTTGCCGATAAGAAATGTAATAAACGAGTATGAAAAATAAATTACCTCTTTCTGTTGTTATTATTACAAAAAATGAAGCGAACAATATCGCTGAGAGCATTACATCTGCCCAATTCGCTCAGGAAATTCTCGTTATAGATGCATTCAGCACAGATGCCACAGCAGAAATTGCACAGAGCCACGGGGCAAAAGTGCTATGCAATAAGTGGCATGGCTACGGAACGCAGAAAAATTTCGGCGCGCAGCATGCAGCGCATAATTGGATTTTATTTTTAGATGCAGACGAACGGGTATCGCCTGAGTTGCAACGCATATTGCCAGACGTTATAACTCGCGCTGAGTATAGCGTCTATTGGATTACCCTTGAGGATATTTTTCTAGGAAAGCGCATGAAGCATCTTGTCGGCCATAACCCGCGCCTCATACAAAAAATACAGGCCCATTGGAATACCGCACATGTACACGAACAGATGCTGTACGCGGACACAAACATCCCCGCACAATACAAAGATGGGATGTCGGGAGAAATACAAGAATCTATCATTCATCAGTCATATACGAGCATTAGTGCTTATTTAAAAAAAATGCACCGCTATACATCCCTCGATGCTGAAGAAATGCATAAAACAAGTACACATCGCTCCGGACGCGCGGTAACAAAAAATCCTTTACTGCCAATATATCTAGCTTTCAGGCAATTTGGAAAGCTACTCCTGTATCGAAAAGGCATATTAGATGGATGGCAAGGCGTTGTATGGTGCGCCCTTTCTGCCTATTACGAGCTCGAGATGGGCAATAAATATTTAGCATTACGTCATCCTGAACTTGATTCAGGATCCAGGTCATTTGATAACGTAGATTCCGGATCAAGTCCGGAATGACAATCTTCTATGAGAATTATCCATACAGCTCTGCGATATCCCCCGTCTCTAGGCGGAGCAGAAAAATATATCGAGCAAATTGTAACTGGCACTAGAAATATTGAACATGGGTTTGATGTGCGCATACTTTCTTCTGCAATGCGTACGCATGGGCCCATATCATATCTCGATCCAGAGCTCCTGACGCAAGATCCAATCTATCTCCAGCGATTATTTGTCGCAAAAACTCCCTTTATTTCTTATCCTCGCTTGCAAGCCCTCCCATATTACATAGGACATCACAAACCGGATATCCTGCATTCTTATGGATACTGGTATCAGCCTGCTGACACTACAGCGCGCTATGCAAAAAAACACAAAATTCCTTTTATTTTTCATCCTATTTATTACAAAAATAGCGTTCGAAAGAAACTAGTCTGGAAGCTATATGACAAAACAATTGGGCGCGCCACCTTTGCAGCAGCAGATGTTGTTGTGGTGATATCGGAATATGAAAA
The DNA here is from genome assembly GCA_001817115.1 of Candidatus Andersenbacteria bacterium RIFCSPHIGHO2_12_FULL_45_11b. Classification (GTDB taxonomy): domain Bacteria; phylum Patescibacteriota; class Andersenbacteria; order UBA10190; family UBA10190; genus HO2-45-11b. Next base: position 6,712 of record MHHS01000021.1, on the reverse strand, counting down.
AAAGCTGATACAAGAGGCAGGATATCCTGTTAAGAAATTTGCAATCATACCCCCCGGCATAGATATAAAACAATTCGAAACGATTCGAGATAACCCATTTGTCAATAAAAATATTGGGGGCACAATTTTGCTCTCGGTATCGCGTATTGCAAAGTCAAAAGGATTGCAAGACACTATTCGTGCTCTTCCAGACATTAAAAAAAGAGTTCCGGATGCTTGCTTGGTTATAATAGGGGAAGATTTTGGATATCAACAGGAGCTTGTGACCATTGCCGAAAAACTAGGCGTAACATCCTCTGTTCATTTCTGGGGAAAGGCCACTGACGAAGAATTGATAGCAGCAATGCAACATGCCAGCGTTTTTGTTCATGCCTCTACATACGAAGCGTTTGGTATTGTTCTAGCGGAAGCGATGGCGGCGCAGCTGCCTATAGTTGCTCGCAATATAGCAGCAATTCCCTATGTAGTACCAGAAAACAAGGCTGGATTATTATTTACTAATAAAAAAGAGTTAGTGCAAAACATCATATCAATTATTCAGCTTCCGCAATTGGCGCACCACTTAACCGACTATGCTAGTAATCTAGCTCGCACACAATATTCTACAGATCAATCAATTAACCTGCTGCATGAGTTATATGAAGAGCTCAAAAAATAAGCGTATTCTATTTCTTGCACTATCTGGTATTGGAAACCTGATAATGCAGCTTCCAGCCATTACTGCTGTTAAAAAACAGCATCCTGCGTGGCATATAACTGTGTGCGTCGCCCCGCGCGGAACAGCTGAGATAGCGCGCTCACAGCCAGGTATCGACGACGTGCTTGAAATGCCGATTCGAGCAAATGCAATGCAGCACATAAAGAATATTATCACACTGCATAGGCGATCGTTTGATGTTGGCGTAGCATTATCTCCCGGCCAGCTCCTAAAAAGTGCCGCGTATCTTTTCCTTGCCGGAATACCTGTGCGCATTGGCAATTCATATCCGTTCAATCATAATCCGCATGCGACGCTTTTTTTAACAAAAGCATTTCACGAACGTCCTGGCATCCACGATATCGAACAAAATCTAACGCTTATCACTCCGTTATGCGACACAATACCACATAACTCAAATTACGAGTTAATAATCCCCGAACAAAATATACAAGAGGCAAAAACTATATTTGCGCCCATAAGCTATAAGGTACAAGCTATAAGCTACGTTGGTATTCACGCCGGATCAGCCCTGGGTTTTGCTTGGAAAAGATGGCCGCTTGATAGATTTGCGGAAGTTGCACGGCTCTATTCCAGAAAACATCCCTCCGCTCGATTTATAATTTTCGGAAGTCACAACGAACAGACCGAAAAAATGCGCCTCGCCGACATGATAAACAATCATTGCAGTGCACGAATTGCGGATACTGTTACTGCTTCGCTTATGACAACTGCAGCAACAATACAGCGGTGCTCTCTCTTTATATCTAATGATTCTGGCCTTATGCATATTGCAGCAGCTGTTGGAGTGCCCACTATCGGTCTATTCGGCCCTACAGACGAGTGCCAAACAGGCCCTCGAGGCGCTAAAAGCGTCGCCTTCCGCGCTCCTGGCACAAAACCGGCATACAACACCGAACGCGCACATTATTTTGGCACGGAGCCGCATATATCAATGCTAGCAATTACCCCGCAACAAGTACTTGACACAATAGGCTCAATGGCAGTCTAATAAAGGCGTCGGGGTGTTGAGCTCTTTCTAGTATTAAAGGGGTCGGCAGATGTTTTACGAAACGCTTTGTTTTGATGCGTTCTTGGTTATTCTGCAACTGTTGTTTGGCTTAAAAAATGGATGCTAGGCCATAATCCGCTGAAGCCGGTCTGATATCAGGCCGGCTTTTCTATTTCAATGCCTGCTGATAAAAATCTTCATGCTGGCGAGCAGCAATTTCTTGAGTGAATTTTTCTCGTACAACGTTTCGCGCTGCAATACCTATTTGCTTTGCCTCATAATGCCCCATAGTAAGAGCTCGCAATAACGTATCCTCTAAATCTTGGACAGATCCTCGTTCAAATAATAACCCAGTCGCATTATTCTCTATAAGCTCTGTAGGGCCGCCAACGCTGCTGACAACAACAATTTTTCCTCGCGACATGCCTTCGAGTACCGTTCTGCCAAATGGTTCAACCCACAGATGCGGAGCAACTACAATACTTGAGGCATCTATCAGCGGACGCAAGCGATGATAAGGAATATGCGAAACAAATGTTGTGCGATATCTCAACCCCCACACACTAGCCAGTTTCTCGTACTCTTCCTTCTGGGCACCATTGCCCGCAATGGTAAGATGAGCCCTTGGATATTCTTTCGCGACGCCTTTCCACGCCTCAAGCAGTACGCGAACACCCTTGTACATCTCTACTCTGCCGGTATATAAAATATTTCCAGCATGCCCCTGCTCAATGGGGTTTGATAAATATTCTTTTCCGATTGGGTTGTAAATAACTGCCGTATGCTGCTTCGATATATCCTGGTATCGCGCAATAAGGTCGCGTTGGGCGTAGGAAATAAATATTTGGTGCCGAAACGATGCAAAAGATTTTTTCCTATACGCTTTATTGTACATATACTGCCAAATACGAAATGGCTTGCGGGCAATAGATGCTTCATGCACTCGATGACATTGCCATAACTCATGAAGCCCATGGCATCCTTGCTCGATATTTCCGTTATATTGGATATTATTCGTGCATCCGCATATCTGCGCATAATCTCGAGCCGTTACAATCGCTCTCGAGGATTCAAGGTGCGATATCATCAGCGCGCTTCTAAAATCATGCGCATGAATAATGTCGAACGATCTCAAATCCTTCATTGATCGCTTAAATGTACGATATGATGCAATACTATGAGCACGTTCGAATAGCGGTTTTTGCCGTAAAAACATCGGAATAATGCGGACAGGAACTCCATCAACCACCTTTTGCTCTTTTCGCTCCCCGTCCGTAACAACCCCAACATCATGTCCAAGATCAATAAGCCCTTGCGCAATAAGATGCGTCGAAAGTTCTCCGCCCCCCTTTGCTTCAGGAGGATACTGTGCAGATATAAATAAAATCTTCATAAAAACTTTGTGTAGAGTTCTAGTGTTTGCTGTGCGGCAGTATTCCACGAGAACTTTTTTGCCTGCACAACTCCAAGTCTTATCACCCTTTTACGCATTGCAGGGGTTTCAATAAGCTCTCCAATACTCTGCGTAAAACCAGCAACATCGTCGGGATCGTGCATATGAGCTGCATCGCCTGCAATTTCTGGAATCGCAGTGGCATTAGAACACACAACTGGGCATCCAGAGGCCATAGCTTCAAGAATAGGCATTCCAGAACCTTCCATATACGATGGCATTAATAGTGCGTCTGCAGCATGATAAAAATCTTGCAACAGTTCATCTGAAACTTTTCCCAGAAGCTTCACATTATTTTGCAGCGCATAATCATCAATAAGACGCAATGTTTCGCGTCTTCCCGAGAGAAGTCCCGGATCGCCTACTTTAAGCAGTACGATATTTGGATATTGACTTTTTAATTGCGAAATAGTGCGCAATATTGTCTTAACATTTTTTCGAGGATGCTCTGATCCTACGTATAATATATATGGTCCAGGCACCGGAAGACGAAGATCTTTTATTACCGTTTGATACGCAACCGTAGATCGAAAATCCTGCACTGGTGCGAATTGCTCGCCCACGCCATTGTATATAACGCTGATATGTTCAGTAGGAATACTATATATTTTCACAATACTGCGCTTTACATACTCAGACACAGTTACGATGTGTTGAGCATTAGGTATCCCGCTCATTAAATAACGGTTCAGCGGAGCGGAAAGTACAGATTGGGGATCGGTACGCTCGATCACGTCATGCACTGTAATTAGCGATGGCTGGCGAGTACGCGCAATAAAGGATAGTGATTGGTTAGATATGTCATATCCATCAAATTTTGGTATTTTTTTCGCTAATCTTAGCCATGCAATACTTTTCATTCCCAACACCCCTGGCCAAGGACGCTGCATTGCAACCCGTTTCGCATCAACAGTAATCACGTGCTCCTCTCCATCAATACGCACAAGGTGAAATGCGACATCAGCGTTTGCTGGCATATGAGATATCAGCTCATGCGCACGCCCTCCTACCCCAGAATCTGCGCGGGCATTTGTAATAATGCCGATATTTTTTTTCATAGCGCAATCTCTTTATAGGTCGCGACGGTTTTTTCGGTTACCTGTGCCCACGTTGTTTTTGTTGCTTGCACAATGCCTGCGTCACGAAATCGCTGCTTTGCTGCCTCATTACCGATAAGATTAAGCATTTCCTGGGATAGTCTCTGTGTAAAGTCGCCGTCATACATCCGTTCGTGCAAATCATTTGAAGAAAATGGAACGATCGCTCCTGCGTCACCAACAACTTCGGGCAACGAACCTCCATTACTCACAATGACTGGCGTTCCGCATGCCATCGCCTCCTGTGGAGGAAAGCCCCATCCTTCATATATAGATGGCCATACAAAAATATCTGCGTTGCTATAGAGCGAAGGTAAGTCTACGTACGGAATATGTTCTCTAAAAACAATTCTGTCGGCATATTTCGATTTTTGCGCAAACACTCTCGCGCCATCGTCCTTATGTGCCGGCCGGCCAGCAACAATAAGCTGATGGGGTATTTGGCCGGCTATGAGCTCGAATGCCCGAATAAGAGTTTTAATATTTTTTCTCTCATCCCATGTGCCTACAAATAGAATATACTTGCCCGCCGTATCCGTAGAAGGATAGTTTGCCATTGGCTTAAAGTGAGAGGCATCAATAGCAAGGGTTGTCACAATAATTTTTTCTTCAGGTACACGGAACGTCTTCGCAATATCTTGTTTGCTCTTCTCGGAAATTGTGATAATACGATCGGATTGCACCGCCGCATGGTGCAACGCAGTTGGCCAGTATGCACGCCGAAACAGCGACTGCGTTTCAGGAAGAAGTATTGGAATAATGTCATATATAGTAACTACTGTAGGGACTGTTTTTTTTCGCGGTATGGCAGCTTTTGTAAAATGCGCAACATTCGGCTTATTTCGAGCGATATACGTTTCAAGTTGATAATTCATCCAATACGGCAATAATAATTCCGAGCGTAATGGAACAGGCGAAGATCTGGATCCGTCTACCACATCTATATGAATATTAGAATGTTCGCGTAAACCCTTCAGTAAATATATTACATACGATTTAATCCCGCCGCTTCTCGCAGTGCGCGCCCTTGCCTCAATAATGACGTTCATAGCGTGTTACAGTATCTAATAATACGCGCTCAAGCAAGCCCGACGTTTTATCAATATAATACGCACCCACATCGCGAATATTATTTGCTGAAATTTCCCGTCGTAGGCTCTGGTCATTCATTACTTGCTGGACCGCAGCTGCAATTTTTTGTACATCGCGCGGAGGCACCAAAAGCGCATTTTTCCCATGCTCCAAAAAATCTTTTTGCCCGCCATCATTAGCTGCAATAATCGGCAACCCCGCATCCATTGCCTCCAGGAAGACGATACCAAATCCTTCGTGCTGCGCAGCAGAAACATATGCATTAGCAGTACGAAGCATTGCATGTTTTTCTTGTTCAGATATAAAGCCCACAAGACGAACACGACCAGATAAATCGTATCGATCAATCTGCTCTTGCAGCGATTCTTTTAGCGGGCCATCTCCTATGATTAATAGTTGCGCAGCAGGAATCTGCTTCCAGGCTTCCAATAATGTCTCATACCCCTTGCGAGGCACTAAGCGGCCTATTGATATGCATAAAAAATCATCATTACGCAATCCAAGCGATTCTCGCGGAAGCGGAGTGCAGGGGAATGGTACAAGACCAATCGGAACTACAGTAATATCTTGCATAATATTATGCAATTCAATAGCGCGCTGTTTTGTATCGTGAGAAATTGCAGTAACAGCGTTTGCATGCCGCACGATATAGCGAATCACGGAACGAAAAACTCCGTGCCGATGAGGAGATATTCCCTTTGAAGGATCGTAAATATCTCCACCGATTAACGTTACGACAAGCGGAATATTCCGTATACGTGCCAACATAAGGGCAGGTACTCCCGACGGAATAACAAAGTGAGCATTAATAATATCAAAGGCGTGCTTTTTTGTAAGCGCCAACCCCGTAATAAAGGCGGACGGTACGAATGTAAGAAGGGAGACAAGCGTTGCTGTTGGCAAGCTCGTTCTTCCTACAACACCAACCCGATGAACATGAACGCCATCGATGAAATCGTACCGTTTCGCATGTTTAAATGCTGTCGTAATAACATGTACGGTATGTCTCTTCGCAAGCTCTTGAGCAATTTGCGCTGTCATAACACCGCCACCGCCTCCAAGAGGAGGATACTCAAAATTAATGAATAAAATAGTCATGAATCAGAACGCTCCCCCTGCTTACCGGCAGGCAGGCTCTCTACCCTTAACTCCGGATTTTGAATAATCGCATTTCCCGAATCTGTATTCGTAAAAACAAAATTTGTTTCCATTCCATGCAGAATCACTTCGTACACGATTTTCCCTTGTTCTATTCGAGAAGGAATTTCTTGGCCGCCCGTGCGCAAAACCGGCGCGCTTGCATCCCCTTGCTGCTCGAATGAGAGCGATATTGCTCTCTCTTTCCCCGTGATGTTTATCAG
>MHHS01000020.1 GCA_001817115.1 Candidatus Andersenbacteria bacterium RIFCSPHIGHO2_12_FULL_45_11b | reverse complement strand
ACGGCATTGATTATAACAAGAAGGGCGGAAGCGTCACGATTGGGCTGGAAAAGAAAAAAAATACCGCCACAATCAGTGTTACAGACACAGGCATCGGCATACCAAAAGCAGAACTTGAGAAAATCTTTGACCGGTTTTATCGGTCAGATACAAGCAGAACCCGAGCAACAGGAGGAAGCGGACTGGGCCTTTCCATCGTGCAATCAATCGCAAAAACGTATAACGGATCAGTGCGTATAGCAAGCGAGTCCGCAAAAGGGTCTACTGCATATCTTTCCTTTCCCGCCAAAGGTACGCCATAATACATTCCATGAAACCTCCTTGGCCAAGCATGCGCCAAAATACCAGTAATACCGGTGCGAACATGTTCGCCATACCCGAATCCGCAGGCATTGCCGCAAGCGCAGTTGCAACAGGCGGACTCATTTTTTCAACGCCAGTCATCGATGAACAGGAAATCATATACGCCGGCAGCTCAGATCACAGTCTGTATGCGTATAATCCGCGTACAAAAAAAATACAGTGGACATTTGCAACTAAAGAAGTCATTGACTCTGCAGCAGCATTGCATCCGAATGGAACTATTATTGTACCTTCTGGAGACGGGAGCATTTATTGCATCAGTAAAGAGGGAGAAAAATTATGGTCGTTTGACGTAACAAAACACAGGACACACGATCAGTTCAGCTTTGCAACAAGTTACTGGTGGGAAGGCAACATAGCAATTGATGATGAGGGATATATATATGCAGGCAATGACGACTTTTTCCTGTATTGCATTACTCCCGAAGGCACTTTGAAATGGAAATTTCGCACAGGATTATTCATATGGGCATCTGTTGTATTCGGCGCTCCAAACATCGTATATGCATCATCATTCGACGGAGCCGTTTACGCATTGTGGCGCACCGACGGAACGCTGCTCTGGAAAACGGATATGCGAAACCCCCTTATTGCATCGCCGGCAATTCACGGCGATATTCTCCTGCAATGCACCTTGGGAGGAACGCTTATTGCCCTTAACCGGCACACCGGGCAAAAATTATGGACCCAGCGCATTCCTCAGCATGTATATGCTTCCCCCCTCATTACACCGGATGGCAACGTTATTACGGCATCCAGCTCCGGGGAAATTCTCGCTTTTTCTATCGCTGCGCAATCGCTCGTATGGTCATGGAAAGAATTTTCTGTTATTCGCTCGTCTCCTGTGCTCGGACCAGACCCGGAAAAGAAATCGCCCTACCTCGTATACTGCGGAAATGCAGATGGCCATCTATTCGCATTAGATAGTGCCGGAGCACTGCGCTGGAGATTCCAAACGACTCCGAAAGATGAGCATACGCAAAAATTTGTCATCAACGGATCGCTCGCGCTTGGAACGTACGGCCTCGCTGCGCCAGTAGGAAAGTATATTTACTACCTTCCATACAATCATTATCTTTCCCCAGCACCAGATATTGTAATTACCCGCCCGCCGCAACTAATCATACCGCTCGCTGATTTAGCGCAAACAAATACATACATTCTCGACAACATCCATATTACATCTCCGGCAATTATTCCAACCCTCGACCAAATTGGCCTGCAAAGCTTAGATATCGTCATCGGAGTCATTGCACGATCGGCAGACGAACAAACGTTTCTTGCGCACGGAACATTGATTTTTGGGAGAGGCGAAGATGGTGCACTCATAGGAGTACCACACTCACAGACATATTCGTTTGCTTTTTACGGAACAATCGCAGAAAAACATATTACCTTTACTGCGCAGAATATTTTTTTCGAAACGTCTGGATTTCCTTTTCCGCTCGACACTCTGCAATTGCAAACAAGCCAGTCTCTTATTGAATCAAACACCACGCTTCGCGCCGAAGTCATTGAGAGGGGCCCGATCAAAACGTTTGCATCAATTATTCTCGCATACAATTCTGCACACCCCCCGCAAAGCATCATACGAAGCATACAGAGCATCGAGGATGTTTTTTATATTATCAGGGCATTTGTCGAGCTACTCATCGTTTCTACAAAATTCCTCGTTCGCAAATACTGGGACACATGGGACCTGTTCGACGACCGCGGAAGCATTCACTGTGTTGGAATGGCATCGTTATGCCCGCTCCCCGCATCGCAAAACAACACATCCATGTGGACTATTACCAGCTTTTCATTTAATGAACTTGCAAAAAAAATTCAAGCACAGCTAGAGACAACTTCACCTGACGCATCAGCTGAAGAACTTTCAATTCTTGTTGCCGATAGAAACACCTTACAGCCAATTCCTATTAATTACAGCAAGCTGGTAAAGCATAAAAGAATCTCTAATACGCGTATACAAATATCGCTACATATTCCAGAAATGCTCACTCGCTCTTCCAATCTCACTGCGTATGTCGTAGATAAGACGACGTTGTTGCAATCGTACAACCTTTACCCTGCAAACCCCGGAAAATAATCCGTTATAATTTTTTTCTTCGAAATGTCCATGCTTGCAAGGGTTTTTTCTAGCGCTTGCACCATAAGCTGGGGGCCTGAAACATAAAATGTCCGCTCCGTAAAATCGGGAATTTCCTTTTGTATCATAGCGGCATTAATCATCCCTGTATTCCACTCCCAATCTGCCGGAACTGCGGTAGTATCCGTAATTGTATAAATCGTGTTAACTCCATATACGCGCGCCTTTTCTAATGTATCTATAAACACTGAATCGTTCACATTCTTCATCGAATAGAGCAGTACGGTGTCGCATTTTTTATTCTCCTGAATAATATATTCAATCATACTGATGTACGGCGTAATTCCGATTCCTCCGGCAATAAATACTAATTTTTTCTTTTCAACATTGCGCGGAATAGTAAAGTCTCCGCCCAATTGCGCAGCAATAATTTCTTCCCCAATCTCCAAATTTTTCAGGCAAGTTTTGTAACTGCTTGATTGTTCATAAAATTTGACGGCAATGGCAAGCGTGTCTGGTTTTGGCGCAGATGCGATGCTAAAATACCTCCTATTGCCCCTCGCGTCTGTTTTCGAGTGAGGGAGCGTCCATTCCATATATTGCCCGGGCTTAAATACAAGCGGATTCGCGGGTCTGAAAATAAATTGGATCGTATCAGCGGTCAGTTGAATTTTCTGCTGCAGTGCCAGCACAAGCCTATGTCTGGGGGTCATCATATACGCTGCAATATTCCCGATGCACAGTGCCTCTTCTGGAGTGAAGCTGAATGGAAGAAACCGCATTTGTTGTGTTGCAACAAGCACTCCTATCAAACTGGCGTACGCCAGTTGAGGACGTTTTCTTCCCGGTGCAGTTATTGGCTCCGCAAGCATTATCATCCCAAAAAACCATATAGGCGAGCGAAAAAATAGTATTTCAGCAAGCGTAGAAAGTGATGTAAAAAAAGTTCCTTGAATAATAAACGCGATGCTGAAGGCTACTATATAAACAGTAAAGAACAAATAGACCATATTCTCCCTCCGAATTCTCCGAATCAATAAAAAACCTCCAATAACTACAAAAGGCATCATGATCGGTGTCCCCATCCACCATAGCGCGGAGTAATTGGGCGCAAGTAACGAGATTGCGAAGATCCCAACTGCTGCCGGATTAAAAATATGCTGCTTCTGTATCGTAAGAATATACTTTGAGCCCATTGCAACTATGCATGCGCCAGCAAGAAATAATGCATTAGCAAAAGGCACAATAGGCATCAGGCACACAATAATAAGCGCGGTAATAAAGACTGATTCACTATTTGTTGCAGCGTGAAATAGTTTTGCAAACCCCCAATTCGCAACCCATGAAACTATGGCGGCGATACAAACATCAATCGCAATATCGATTGCAGAGTATGGCAGCAAACCGAGCGCACTAAAAAATCCCGCAAGGAAAAGTAACCCAATTAGATAATATAATGTCAGCCGATATGTGGTTATGGCATTCAGGAAACGGTCAACGAACATACTACGAAGCCTTGCTACCCCCGCCATGCGTCAGCATGGCCACTGCTTCTTGCATCGACCCAGCACGCACCACATTCCCTCCGCTCACAAAGTAGATTTCATCAGCATCATCAATAGTATTCAGCCGGTGGGCAATAATAACTTTCGTTGTGTGACTAGGAAGCTTTTGCAAAATATCTTCTAACAGCTTCTCTGTGACAGTATCGATATTTGCCGTGGCTTCATCTAAAATCAGCAATTCGGGATGGCGGAGCACAGCGCGCATAAAGGCTACCAGCTGTTTTTGCCCAAGTGAAATAGACTCTCCGCTTGATAAGACCTTTGTTGCAAGTCCGTCCTCGAACCGCGCCAGCAAGTTAGAAAGCCCCTCTTCATCAAGAATAGCCTGCAATTGCTCGTTCGTATGATGCGTATATGCATCATTGCCGTATATGATATTATCTCTTACCGTACCCGTGAATAAAAATGGATCCTGCAGAATAAATCCGATACTGGTTACTCGCTCTGACGAAGGATACGACCGAATATCTTTTCCCTTTAACAATATCTTCCCATCTACAGGATCATATAACCGAGCCATCAATGAGGCAGTAGTTGTTTTCCCTCCGCCCGTTGGCCCCACCAGCGCATATGTCTTCCCAGGCTCCAATCGAAATGAAACATTATGCAGCACCTCTTCACCTCCCGGATACGCAAAGGAAACATTTCGAAATTCGAGCAAGTGCCCTTTCCCTTCTGTTTTTGCATCGCGGATACGCTTCATATTAGAACGCATCGCCAGCACCTCCGAAATACGGTCGAGCCCCGCGAGCGCGATTTGCCACGAAGACCAAATCTGCGCCAACTGCCGAAGCGGAAAGTAAAAATTTTGCACATACAGCAAAAAAGCGACGAGCAACCCGATAGTGAGCGAACCTTGCTGAATGAAGTATATTCCGGCAAGAAGGGTGAGAAGCTGCGCTCCTTGGCTTGCAAACGCATAAATAGGAGTAGCTAAATTGCTTGCAACGCCCGCATGCACCGATGCGTCATAGTTTGTAGTATTCACTGATTGAAACTTCTCTTGAAAATAATCCTGCTTGTTGCATGCCGCAATGACACGAAAGTTTGTAATGCTTTCTTGCACCTCGGAGCTCAAATTACCTAATGTCTGCAAGCTTCGCACATTAGAACGATTCACCCAGCCGCCGATTAAGCGCGTTACAATGATAATACCCGCTGCTGGAATCAGCGCCACCAATCCAAGCTGCACGTGCAAAGACAGCAAAAATATCCCAGCCCCCGCAATGAGAAATATATTTCCGAGAAATTGCACGAGCGCTTGCGCAAAGAAATTATTTAATTTCTCCGTATCGTTATTAATTCTCGAAATAATATCCCCTGCCGTATTTTGATTAAAAAATGCAACCGGCAATGACTGCAGCCGTCCAAAAAGATTATTCCTCAAGCGAAATAACACGCGCCGCCCAACCTTTCCCATGGTCACAATTTGAGCATAGTTCGCCCCAAGCGCCACAATATATATTATTGCTAAAATTGCAGTATGCACAAAAAGCGCATGGAGGTCTTTTTCGCGAATTGCGCCGTCGATGGTTTTTGCAATCACGATCGGCCCAACGAGCGTTGCCGTAGAGTTAATGAGCATTGCGGTAAGCGCTACGTACACGCTGCGCTGCTCCTGCGCCAACAAAGGAACAAGACGCTTTATTGCGAGTATAAGCGGGTTTTTCTTTTTATACTGGGCGGCAGTTTTAAGCTTGTAATTCATATGCATTGATTGATCTTTGCG
>MHHS01000019.1 GCA_001817115.1 Candidatus Andersenbacteria bacterium RIFCSPHIGHO2_12_FULL_45_11b | reverse complement strand
CGGTACGCCATACCGGCAATAAACTCCCTTATTATGGAAGGGTAAAATCATGGCACAGTTAAATCGTATCGAAGCGTTGACGGACGAGTTCGCGGAAAAATTGGCTGATGAGCTCATCAGCATCGTCGGTGACTTGGTTCCAACGTTGTTGGAAAAAGTTGCCGAAAAGCTGGGCGACCGACTACAGGCGCTGACGCATCCGGCAGAACAAATCGTCGCCGCGCCGGAAATGGCAATTGTCGAGGAGCCGATGATGACCGAAGTTGTGCTGGAAAGCACACATGAATCGGTCGTTGAGATGACAGAGTCGGTCGTCGTCGAGAAAGCACCAAGCAACTTCGTGCCGCTCCCCGAGTCGCCGCACCTTTTTGAACTTGTCGAGCCAGCGTCGCCAGTCAAAAAGGAAAAGATTGACCTTGACTTCTGGATCGATCAAATCGTCTGGGCGCAAGAAGATGGAGGGTTTGGCCGCTTGCTGGAAATCAAAAGTGGCATTTCCATCGTCATGCAGCGGATTAAATCGTCCCAACCAGTAGATTACAAACGCCTCTACGCGCTGGTCGGGAAGATCAATGAACAGTTGGCGGCACGAAGCGATGCGAACGCCGAGAGGTTTTTAGATCAGCTTGACTGGACTTGCCAGCGGTTGTTTGCCGAGTTAGGCGACGACAACATCGAGAGCGTCGATCAACTGTTGCAAGAATTTTGCTCGCTGGGTGAAACTCTCGCGCAGCCGAGGAAGTACTTCGGTGAAGCGCTGGAACGAGTTGCCGAGAATGTCGCTCGCGCACCTCTCGCAGAAGTGCGCAAAAAGTTCCTCGCCGATCTCGGCAAGGCAACAAGGCAGCTGCAAGCATTGAAGACGCCGCCAACGCTTGCGATTCATACGGCGTAGACAGAAACCGCACCTTCAACCACAGTCCCACACAAGTTTTCTTGTGTGGGCTGTTTTATTATTTGCATCGTCATCCCGGCCTCCGAGCCGGGATCCAGACATTAACGACGTGGATCCTGAATCATGTTCAGGATGACATTACTATTTCTTCACCCCAATTGTTACCGTCGCCCCACCAATCATTGCGTCTTCTTGCGCATCAGCATTTTCTAATACATCAACAATACTTATTGCCTGCAGCGCAGTTGCAACAATTTCTTTGTGCGCATCAATGGCATCAAGAATTTCTTTTGCATCCGTTTTAATTCCAACAACAATTTTATCATCCAGCGCATATCCAGCTTGCTTGCGCAGTCCTTGTACATGACGAATCAAATCGCGCGCGATGCCTTCTGCTTTGAGCTCGAGTGTAATGGTAGTATCTAATTTCAACTCATCACCAGAAACAATACGTACTTCTTTCACGTTCACCTCTTCTTGAATCATTTCTATATCTTCCGGGAAAAATTGTTCCGCAGAAGCGGGGAGTTCGAGCAACTGCAACGGCTGGCGCACTTTTATTTTTGCCGCAGCGCGCAGGGCAAGTGCTTGAGAAATTGTTTCGCGAACTGCACGCGTACGGTCAATGATCACAGCGTCATACTTTTTGGCAGAAGGCCACGGCACTAAGTGCACCGACTCTTCGCCCGTTAAGTTCCGATACATCTCTTCAGAAATAAACGGCATGAATGGAGCGAGCGTTTTACTTACTTGAACAAGCACGCCATGCAACGTTCCAAACACTTCATTTTTTTCTTGATCGTTTTCCGGATGCTGCAATCGCGTTCTGGAACGGCGTACATACCAATTGCTCAAGTCATCGATATACGTAGTAAATTCGCGCGCAGCAGAATCAATGCGATATGCGTTCGCGTGTTCGGTAACGTTCTGTACAAGTTGATGCGTACGAGCATGTATCCAGATGTCGAGAGAATTAGTTGATATGACGGCGCTACGGCCCCCATCCCCTCCTTCCCCCTGAATAGGGGGAAGGTACTCGTGCACATTCGCATACCGCGTAAACATGCTATACACATTCCATAATGTTAAGTACACGTTGCGCTGTGTTTGGCGCATATCTTTTTCTGAAAACCGGTACGGCTCTCCGAGCGCAGTGCTTGCGAGTAAGTAGAATCGCAACACATCTGCACCATACTTCTCTAACACCGGTTCAATTTCTGGATAGTTTTTTAACTTCTTAGAAAGTTTTTGGCCATCTTCCGCAAAAATTAATCCCGACGCAATGGCATGCTTAAATGCTGGCTTATTTTCTCCTAATCCAAGATCCTTCTGCGTCAATCCTGTTGCAAGAACGTGCAATACGTAAAACCACGCACGGGTCATTTCAATGCTTTCTGCAATAAAATCTGCCGGGTATCCTGATGCAACCTTTTCTTTATTTTCAAACGGATAATGCCATTGAGCATACGGCATGCTTCCGGAATCGAACCATACGTCAAGAACCTCGGGGATACGACGAAACACACCATCAGTATGCACCCAACTGATATCATCCACATACGGCCGATGAATGTCTTGCACTTGCTCGTCTGTAGCTCCCGATAATTTTTGCAATTCTTCAACGCTCCCAATACATACGCGCTCCTCGCATGCATCGCATTCCCAAATAGGCATCGGCACGCTCCAGAATCGATTGCGCGAGATTGCCCAGTCGGGTGCCGATTCTATCCCTTTTGCAAATCGGCCATTTTTTACATGCTCCGGCACCCAATGAATAGTTTTATTAGATTCAAGCATAGCGCTCTTTAATTCAGATACTTTCAAAAACCAGGTATCAAGCGCCATGTAAATAAGCGGCGTGTCGCATCTCCAGCAGAACGGATAGCTGTGCATGATAAGTTCGCGCTTAAAAAGAAGCCCTCTGCTATCTAAGTCTTTCATAATATCTTTCTGCGATTCAAAAATATTCCTGCCTGCCCAAACCGGCACATTCTGAATATAATTTCCGAGCGCATCGATATTTCGCACAATCGGCAACTCCTGCTTTTTTGCAACATTAAAATCTTCCTCTCCAAATGCCGGCGCCATATGCACCAACCCCGTACCGTCTTGCGCGGACACATGGTCGCTTGGGACTACGCGAAAAGATTTCTTTTGCTCTTCATCGTCAAGAGTCGATTCATATAACGGCTCATATGCATATCCAGATAATTCTTCGCTAGCAATATCGCGGACAATTTCCGCCTCCTCCCCAAGCACCGCAAGTACGCGTTCTTTTGCGAGGATGTATTCTTGTCCGTCTTTTTTTGCTGCCACGTATGCAATGTCCGGGTTATATGCAACAGCAACGTTTGCAGGTAAAGTCCAGGGCGTAGTGGTCCAAATCAAGAGGCGCGACTCTTGATTTGCCCCGCGAAGCTCCGCCGAGGAGCGAAGTGGGGCCAACGCCACATACACGCTCATATCCTTCACATCCTTATAGCTGCTCGATACTTCAAAATTCGAAAGCGGCGTTGCGCACCGGATGCAATACGGCGTTGATCGAAATGCTTTGTAAACTAAATCTTGTTCCCACAAATTCTTAAATACCCACCATTCCGATTCCATGTAATCACGGTCGAGCGTAGAATATTCGCTGCCATAATCCGCCCACCTGCCAATACGCTTGAGCGTACCGCGAAACATGTCTACGTATCGGTATACTGTTTCTCTGCATTTTTCATTGAAGCCTTCAATGTCTTTCTCAATGTCTTTTTTGGATTTTATTTCCAGTTCTTTTTCTACAATATTCTCAATCGGCAATCCGTGCGTATCCCACCCCACTCGGCGCGGCACATAATATCCTTGCATCGTTTTATATCGCAATATCGTGTCTTTAATCGCAGATTGCAGCACATGGCCATAATGGGGCTTGCCCGTTGCATAGGGAGGACCGTCATAGAATGTAAACAGATCCTTTTCTTTATTTTGATCTAATGATTTTTGGAAAATTGCCTCTGCATCCCAGTACGAAAGAATATCCCGCTCAAGCGAATCGCTATCCACATGCGATGGAGTTTCTCGAATTACATGCTTTTTAGATGCATCTTTCATAGAATTTATACTATACAGAGAAAGAGAAACTGTCATGCCGGACTTGCCTGCCGGCCGAAGCCTTGGCGTAGGCTGGATCCGGCATCCATGTCGTACGTTTCTGGATCCTGAATCAAGTTCAGGATGACAATCAAATGATTGTCATTTTTTCTTAGCGACCTGAGCGTACAATGTTTTCAGCTCTTTTATGCGCCTCCCCCAATCAACTTGGTTTAAGTCATCCTCTTCCATCACCACAATATTTTTCTCCGAATACTTGTGCGTTTCTACAAGTATTTTTTTATCTGCATTGCTATTTACTATAATACGCGAAGCCCTTCTGCATAATTGCACGAACGCCACGCGCGCGCCGAGCATGAATGTGCGCGCAAATATTCCGGCCTCTCCCTTTCCTCTTGGCACATAATGAAACGTGGTAATTATCTTGCCGGGATACATGAATGGAATGAGCCCTTCTGGAGAATGAAATACATCCAGCCGCGCCGCAGTTAGAAACGAGGAAATAAGCATATGCGAATACACCACCGGCAAATATTGGCGATATTGTATAAATGGGAAATGTTTTATTTCCACATTTTCCCGCTCGAATTTTTTAGTCGTTTTCATGCGGCTATCGAAGAACAACACCCACGTGTGTTCTTTTTTTGTATCAGAATCAATTAAATGGGTTATAAGCTGCTCCGTATACAAAGCAATACGCTTATCGTAGCGCTTGTGGTTTCGGACGATTATATGGGCATCAATACCGATTCGCATGCCTTCAGCATACGGCAGATGCGATTTTTAGGCAAAAATGAGCTTTGCGCCAATTTACTCGAATTCCTATCGTGTCTTGCCCAACTTTTGCAAGCCATTGCTTAAACGGCTCCGCTTTTGGCGATGGAATTGATTGAATAATACGAAAGATACCCTGCAAGTTGCTACAATTAAGCTTCTGTGTGCCTCCCCTTGTCCTGATTGAAAGGGGGGTGGCAATTTGCCCCCACCCTCTAGCAAGCTCATCATCACGCCTACGCATATCCTTGATATATCCTTCTGGTTGCACAGAATCAGTTAAAATTTGAACCACATCAATTATACAAAAAAACCACTGGTCATTATGCCAAGTTCGTCGAACCTCTTTTTCTTCAAAGATTGTAATTTCGGTATCCTTGCTCGATTGCTTCTTTTTCATACAGCATCAATTTCTTTCATAATCCGCACAAACGCTTCATGCATAAAATCATACATTACACGAACAACACTCTCTTACGCTTCACATTACATCAGGTTTTGAGATTCCAAGCAAATCGAGTGTTTTTGCCAGCACAAACCGTGCAGAGAGGGCTATTTTGTAATATTTTGTCTAGCGTTTCAGCACCTTTTCCACCAAGTCAATGGCCTCATTCGGTAATTGTGTCATTTTTTCGAAATAGGCAACCGTATGTTCTGCCAAATACTTTCGGGTATCAGACGGCAGCTCCTCTTTCGGCGTTACCGTAAAGGCGATCACTGGAATGTCTTTTGTCGCAGGATCCCCCTGCAGTTTTTTCAATACATCCACGCCGCTCATGCCGGGCAAGGCAAGGTCTAATAGAATAACATCAATACCGCCTTCATGCACTTGCCTCAAACCCTCCTCACCATTGACAGCAGTGATCAATGAGAAACCGGCATGGGAAAATTTCGTCATATACATTTGTCGATGGTATGGATTATCTTCAATCATCAAAATATTTTCAGATCTGCGAGCCTTTTCCATTTTCTCTTCTTCTAAGTTTAATCCTATCAGCTCCCGTACATCAGCAACTATTTCGCGGGGTACGCGGGATGTTTTTGTAATAAACTTAGCAGCCCCCAGCTCTTTTGCTTCTTGTTCAAACTTTTCTTTACTAAAATTAGTAAAAACTATCACGGGAATATGCTTTGTTTCTTCAGTGCCTTTCAGCTCCCGCAATACGTCCAACCCGCTTTTATCTTCCATTAAAATATCAAGCAAAATTACGTCTGGCTGCTCTTTTGTTGCCAGCTGTGCACTCTCGCTTCCCTTCCTAGAAATAACAACCTGAAAGTTATAAGACTCAAACTCAACCGTATACATCAAAATTTGATCCGGGTCGTCTTCAACGATGAGTATTTTAGGAAGATTTTTCATGAGTACCTTCTTTCATCATAGGCAATCGGAAGCCAAACGTCGAGCCCTTTTTTGCTTCGCTGGTCATAAACACGCTGCCGCCTGAGTGGCCTTCGATAACTTTCTTGACGATAAACAATCCGAGTCCCGAGCCGTCCGTATACATATCTTTTGCATTCTGGGCGCGGCTGAATTTCGCCCAAAGTTTTTTGGCCTCTTCTGGAGAAACCCCGATTCCTGTGTCGCTTACTGCCAGTACGGCATCGTTACCATCTTGGCTCACATGAACGGTAACGGACCCGTGTTCTGTATACTTAATAGCGTTGTCGATGAGATTTGTAATGGCTTGAGGCAGATAGACATCAGAGGATTTAATCAGCAAGCTTGCAGATTCTGCATCAAATTCCAGAGTTAACCCTCTATCTTTCGCATCCGCTTGTTCCGATTCTACAATTAATCTTGTTATCTCAACCAAATTAATCGGCTTTGCAATGGATGCAACATCAAAATTCGAGACGTCCATTTCCGTTGCGGACAAAATATCGGAAATAATGTTGGTCAGTTTTTCCGATTTGGATAATGCGCGATCGATAAACTCCTTGCGCTGCTGTGCGGGCATGGAATCTCCGTCTTCCCGCAGCATATCAAGCATCCCGCGCATCACCGATACGGGCGTACGCAGCTGGTGCGATGCAATCTGCAAAAACTCTGTGCGCATGTTCATGAGGTCGTGAAGGGTCTGGTTCGCTTTTTGCAGCTCGTTATTTAAGCGTTCAATTGATTCTCGTTGGCGAACCTCTTTAAGTACGCTTCTCACCAACAAACCGCCAACAACAACGGTAAAGAGAAGAGTTGCAGCATTGATCACCTGTTCTTCGCTTCCAAATGGGGTAACAAGAACGCGGAATAGTAGGATAGCCCATAACGCGATAACAAATAATTGAGTTACCACCACTCGAATGTCCATTAACCGATGTCGAATGATGGCGTAAGCGGTAAACCCAACCATAAACACCGTAAAGATTTGCCCCAACCAATTCAAAAAGAAAAGTCCAATCCAAGGCATAATCAGATTGGTAATAAATGCGAGGTTTGCCGCAATCGCGTAACCTAATAACAAATATGCGATTTGCATTTTTTTACTTCCAGTTTCTTTGCGGAGGCGCACAAAAAGACGAGTAAATCCAAAAGTAAAAAATATGAGTATGTATAATACGTATAGTCCGTAATAGTGACCAAACAATATTTCTTTTTCTGAACCAGGACGTATATGTACAGTTGAAATAATAATTCCTGGTAATGCCACTAGTAGCGCAATTACTGCGTTAATAGAAAAGATTATAGCAACTTTACGTTGGTCTACTTTCTGCTGAGATGATGGAAAAATATACGTAAAATATAGAAAACTACTAGCTATGACTGTCGGGGCAATATAAAGTATCGTAGCCCAAACTATAGAAGTGCTAATCGACGCAGATCGATACAATATCATGCTTCCAACCCAGCTTATAATTGCAACGATATTCAGTGCATAAACGACATTAATTTGTTTTTTAGGACCGTTAAACAATACCAGAAAGCCTAAAAATAAATTTAAACAAACAACCAAAGTAAGAATAATGTCAATTACATCAAAATTGACTGTAAAAAGCATGTTGCAATTATATAGTAAAAAAATAAAAAAAGCCCATACATCCGTGTATAGGCTTACACTAGCTTTCGCACAACAACATTGATGTCATCTGCGGCCCAGGCCGCGCAACAGGGGATTGCTCCCCGATATGCTTCGGGAAATGGTGGCAGAGCATGTGCATGAATTCCAACAACGTGATAACACACGCAGCTTTGCCGCCACAAGCGCTGCAACGTATCCGGTGTAGGTTCGGGATACACTTCGTTTATCACAACGGTTCCAGGTGCCATGCACTCGAGGTAATCAGCCAACGCGTGGTTTACTGTAACATTCACCACAATAACGGGTTTCCCAGTCAGGTCATCTGGCCAACTTGCATGCCCGTTTGCATCCGCAGAATCCACGCTGCATGCGTCAGATTCAGCAAGCATCCTCATAATACGGCGACCGATAAACCCCCTGCCTCCAAGCACGACAATCGGTGTGTTTGCAGCCAGATTTTCTGCTCGTGCAATCTTTTCGATTGCCTGTACAACTGCATGGGCAGTTAGATCTGCTTCCGGAGCTTCGCGAATTATTCGCTTGGCATATAAAACTCCTGGCAGAATACCGGCAAACGTTTTTCCGTGCGCTTGCAACAAAGCCCGAATACGCTCCATCCGATTCGCAACATGTACAATATTCTGCGCATTGCAAAAATCTGTAAATTGCGAATCGGTGGCGGAAATACAAAACATTACGGTCAGTTTTCCGTTTTGCCACAGCAACCCGCATGGCCAAGGATTCCACATCACTCGGCGTAAACGAAAGGGATACACATATGCACGTGCATACTTCTCGCTTGCCGGATACACCAAAAAAACGGATTCCAAAAAACCAACACGCTTGTTTGCGATTCCAATCAACCAGAACAAAAGATCATGGTTGAAAAGAATATTGAGGAATTCCAATGGCATCCGACGCAAATGAGATCGGATCCACGGTACCAAGTGCTGCCGCGTAGTCCTCTTTTTAGAAGAAGCTACGGAGCTATCAGCAAAGTTCGTCACAGAACTGTCTGCCATATCCCCTCCTATTGAAAGTTACAGTTGAAAAGAACTTCTTGCTGGGATACGCTCCAGCAAACTACCTGCATATATTGTTACACAATCGGTTAAATAAGTCAAGCTACATTACATCAGGTTTTGAGATTCCAAGCAAATCG
>MHHS01000018.1:1395-6010 GCA_001817115.1 Candidatus Andersenbacteria bacterium RIFCSPHIGHO2_12_FULL_45_11b | reverse complement strand
CTTTTGAGGGTATTACAGTTTTCAAAAAAGGTTTCGGCGGATACGCAATAAATTATATGCATGCACAAGACTTGCCTCTTTCCTGGCGCTATTGGCCGATGTGGGCTGTTGAAATGTTCCGCAAAAAAAAGCGCGGGTTTTGAGGCCCGCACGTAAGTGATACAGAATTGTTTCTTCAGGAGATGTTTGTCAGTTTGTGCATTTTTGTGTCTTGATGCTCTGTGATAAAATCGCACAGCTTGCCGACCGTTGCATACTCGCCCACAAAATTTTTCCAGCTCGTGGAGGCGAAGGAATGGCGGATTTTGAGATGAAACTGCCGCTCTATTTCAAATGCAATCTGAATGAACTGCATTGATCCCATTCCGAGATCTTCGATCAGCAAAGTTTGTTCTGCACACACTTCCGGACCACTGATGTCGAGATAGTCTGCGAGAATACCGCACAGTGTATCAAAGACTGCATGTCGATCCATGAAGAGATCCTCCCTTTTGAGTTGAAAACAACAACTAAACCACTGGAATATATAATGCTAGCTGAGTTGCGAAAAGTCAATTTTGGCGCGCTAAAGTTGCCTGGGATATCAGCGCTGCAAGTATCCAGAATATGGCGTTTGTAGGATACACATCCCAAATGTCAACGAATAGCGCCTGTACTGCAAACGCAGCAATAAACCCTACTCCGGCGATGCCGAGCATTCGGCTCGTTCCTTGCGCATGAGCGCGAATAAGACGAAGCGATGCTTCGAAAAATCTCCAGAATAGCCACAACGTAAACACGATTCCCACAACACCCATTTCAATGAAGGTTTTTAGGTACTGGTTGTCGACGAGTGTCGCATCTTGAGAAAGCTGAATGGTTCGCGACGCTCCGGACGCAATATCAAGCACCGTTACATCTTGGCTGATATTTGTTTGCGTAATACTGCTCCCAAGGCCCTTGCCAATCAGTGCATCGCTATTTGATGTTTGGGCAATGAGCTGGGTAACAAAGCCGAAGCGTGCAGCATTGCTTGCATATGTTGGGTCGAACGCACTGCGCAAAAATGTGCCGGCGTGGGTGAAGCGCAGAATGGAGAAGGTGAGAAGTAGACCAAATGTAGTTGCGAGCAGTATTCGCCGAGATTTCTCCCCCTTGGATAAGGGGGAGCGCCCCCCCGGAGCGGGGGTGGGGGTTGTTTGCGCCGTTACGACCCCACCACGCCTCCCCTTATATAAGGGGAGGAAATATACTATTCCAATTGCGCTCACACCGGCAACAAGCGCAATCCAAGACGCTCGAGTATATGTGTAATACAAAAGCGGCAATGTTGTAATAAGCAGAACGAGAATTGCAATTCTGTTTTTTGTATTCTTATACCCTGCCAATAAATATCCGATAAATACCATTGCTGCTGTTACAAGAAATTCTGCATAAACGGTCGGGTGTCCGAATGTGCTCGCCATTCTCGGGATCCAGATTTGGCGCGCAGGGTCGAATCGAAGCACGGTACTGTCGGGGAAAAATTTGAACTGTATAGCGCCAAGCATGATAACAGCAATAAGCGTTGCGATAAACCACAAGAAGCGAGTGCGCATAATTTGCTTTGTGTGCGGAAGGTACAGTACTGCAATGTATAGCAATATATACAGCAAAATATCGCGCAAGCGAAGAATGGCGAGAGTTTGGGAGGGTGCATGAATGGTTTGCAGTATCGCCCATGTTGCTAACGCCACGGTAGGAGCAAGGAACGTGTTAGCGCGATATGGCAATGTTTTGGATAAGAGCGGAGCCAAAAATGTTTTTAAAAATAGCGTCGCAATAATCGCATCTTTTACCAGCGATGCGTTTCCGAGCGTCTGGGTAATTTTTAAAAGCGGAAGCAGGGGCGATATCACAATAAAAAAGAGCAGACCTTCTTCTGAATATTCCCAAACCCACCATGCCACTATTGCGAACGCCAGTACAGCCAAGCCCATCTGAGCGCTGACCAGCAGTGCTAATACGACAGCAGAAACTATAGCAATAGTTCCCCATGCAATAACGGGAGATATAGGTGCTTTCCGTGCCAGCATTGCAGCGCATGATGTCAGAAAACCAAAAGGATACAAAAAGGTTAATAGGAGTGAGGCAAATAGCCCAAGATGCTTTTTTGCATACACGAGCGCGCTTCTAAGAAACGGCAATGTTTTTTTGGGCCCATACAGCTGGTTAAAGCTTACCCCGCCATAATGAACCACTTCTGCGTGCGGAGTATATATGATTTGCCGATGAGCGTCCTTTGCTCGCTTGCAATAGTCCACTTCCTCAAACCATATCCAAAAAGCCTCGTCTAATAACCCGATTTCAGACAATAAAGAATTGTGAATAAGAAAAGAAGCGCCCATAACCTGATCAACTGCTTGTTCGCGAGAGTAGTCAAAATCGTCCATCATATATCTGCGCCATGCGGAAATATTTGGAAAAATTCGCTGCAGCTTTAAAAAAAGCATTGCCAATATGGGCAGGGTTGGAAAAGTGCGTACAGATTTCTGTATCGTTCCGTTTGGATGTAAAAGCTTGCTGCCAACAATTCCTGCCGTATTATTTCTTCGCAGTACATCACGCATGTTTTCGATTGCATGAGGGCGAACTTCCGTATCAGGATTTAACAACAGTATATGATCATCTATTCCATCATGCTCATGAATGTATTTGATGCCGAGATTCGTTGCTTTTGCAAAACCTAAATTTATTTGTTGTGGCAGGAGTGTTATTTTAATCGTTCCCTTCTCCCCTGACGGGGAGAAGGAGGGGATGAGGGGTTTGGCAAGAGCCAATGACGAGTCGCTTGATGCATTATCAACCACAACAATATGCCTAATTGCAGCATATTCAGGCAATGTCACAAGTGACTCGACGCATTTCTTGAGCAAGGTACCCGTATTCCAGTTTACGATCACTATCGATACTGATTCCATATATGGTATAGTATGGTCTATGGCGCATCGCGATGCAATTACTACATATTTAAATGAGCAATTGCCAGTTGGAGATTTTCAAGATCCCAGTTTTAACGGATTACAGGTAGAAGGCAAAGATTCTGTAACAAAAATTGTAACAGGAGTGACCGCGGGCAAGGAATTGTTTTCTCGCGCCGCAGAATTGGAGGCCGATTTTATCGTGGTGCATCATGGGCATTACTGGAGATATGGCACGCCTTCAATTACCGGTTGGGAGAAGCATCGGCTAGATATTTTATTGGAGCATAAGATGTCGCTCTACGCATCTCATTTGCCGCTCGATAAGCATCCGAAAATTGGAAATAATGCGCAGTTGCTTTCGTTGCTCAATGCTGAAATTACAGATGATTTTTCTCAGCACGAAAATACGAGCAGCAGCTACACAGGAATGATTATGCGGGGCAAGCATCTTGATGAAATTATTGGAATTTTAGAAACATCGTTAAAAACAAAATGCATTACGCTTCCCTTCGGTCCTGCTATTGTGCGCACTATTGCGGTAGTTTCCGGCGGCGGCGGATATAAAGCTTTTGCAGAAGCGCTTGACGCAAAAGTAGATTTATTCATTACGGGCGATACTGCAGAAATTTATAATGATGCAAAAGACTCGGGAACAAACGTCATATTTGCAGGGCATCACGCAACCGAGCGCCTTGGTATTAAAGCGCTCGGGGATCTTTTGCAGAAAACATTCGAAGTAAAAGTTGAATTTGTGGACGTGCCGACGGGACTTTAATTATCCCCAAAGGGTTACGATTGCTCCAATTAGTGCGAACTGCACGAGATTGTATCCCGCATGCAACGCATACAGCTTCCAGGGTTTGCCATTCCATAGCACAGAGCCGAGTAGAAGCGGCAGTGCGAAACCGAGCCATGCCCAGAAACCGACTACAAGACCGTCTGTGAGTGTCAGTGCTCCAATTGTTCGAGCAAACATGCCAAGAACTGCAGCAAATACGAGCGATCCTACGAATTGAATTCCGTATGTTTTAGCCATATTTTGCTTTTTCCCTTGCTCAATATCTGCTTCCGTCCATCCTTCAAGAGTTGTCCAGGTTTTTCCAAACAACGGTCCATACCATGCTGAACCAAGGATCATACTTGAAATACCAGATCCGATAATTGCCACTATGCTTACGCTTTCAAACATCATATATTCGTCACCACCTTTCGACTTTGTTCCCCACTTCGCCTTAATATGTCTAATGTTTGTCGTGCGGTTATATCCCAAGAAAATTGCTGTGCACGATGAATACAGCGCGCTGCGATTGTTTCGCGGTGCCGAAGTGTTTCTTGTATTCCATCAGCCATAGATTCTGCTGATAGCGGATCAATGAGCGTTCCTGCGCCTTCCATAATTTCTTTCATGCTCGAACAATTACTTGTAATTATAGGGGCTCCGCACGCAGCAGCTTCAATGAGAGGAATGCCGAAACCTTCTTGCAGGCTTGGTAGTACAAATGCTTGCGCATTTGCATATAAGGTCGGCAGTAATTCGTCTGGAACAGCACCGGTTAACAAGATATTTTTACGCGCTGGAGATTTTTCGATGCGTTGATAAATTTCTTTGTTATGCCACCCATGGCCACCAGCGATTACTAGCTGTAATTTGTCACCTCGGGCTTGCCTGCCGG
>MHHS01000018.1:0-1348 GCA_001817115.1 Candidatus Andersenbacteria bacterium RIFCSPHIGHO2_12_FULL_45_11b | reverse complement strand
TCGGAGCCCGGCATGACAGCACGAGACTGCATTAGTTCAAACGCCTCCACTAGCCTCTCGATATTTTTTCTCGGCTGGATTTGACCAACAAATAAAATATAATTATTTTTTAGTTCAGGATATTGTTCTTGAAGTTTTTTAAATCCATCCTGTTTTTCTGTATCCGAAAATAGCTTAAACCTGTCATGGTCTATTCCATGATGAACTACAAATACATTTTTTTCTCTGCCGTAATACTTTTTAATATCCTGCTTTGTAGCATCCGAAACGGCGATAATCGCATCAGCTTCTCTGGCGACTTGTGCTGAAAATGTGTGAAGCAGCAAGTAGTCTTTCATGCGAAATTGCGGGCCGTATTCATGAAATGCCAGATCATGAATAACTGCAACAGTTTTCATCTTTTTACGGCGAAGTATGGGTAATTGTTGTATGGGCATGAACAACACGTCTGGATTGTCTTTGAATAACTGCCAAGCAAATTTTGATTGAGTCCAGCCCATGGAACTAATAGATGTTTTCCATAATGTATTTTCATGGGCTGCCCCGCGTAGCCCAGCCCGCAGGCTTGGCGAAGTGGGGCCGACGTACCCAGTTGGCGCCGCGCACGGTCCATAAAAATTCCAATGATCATCTTTTGCCATTCCCGGCAGCCGCGCCATCAGCTCACGCGTATATCGCGTTGTCCCATCTGCCCTATTCGTACAAATGTCCGATGCATCAAATGCAATATTCATATATACACAGTATGGCTGATTGCAAGAAAAAGAAAAACCCGGCCGATGCAAACGCATGGCCGGGCATGGAACTATGTTGGGGTAGAGGGAAGCACGATGATACTGTTAGGGTAAGTTCCAGTAACACGTTGAATACAGAAATGCAGCGCGTGTTGGTGGACTCGACACGCAAAGCAGAGTGGAATCTCTACAGACATATCACCACCAAAATTATATTTGTGAAGGGATACTCGTCCCCGTTCTATTGTTGAACCATAATTGATTGACATGCAGAGAGTTTCGAATCGAAGCAAAAGGTGGCAATTATCATTCGCTGTAGACAACGAGCTACTCACGTGTACTTCCTCGAGTTTAAGCGCTCCAAAAAAACGACCTTCTGGATTATCGCTTTTTACGTATCGAATTTCGCCGGTGTTCCAGATGTCTTCAGTCGAATCTGACAGGGTATCTCTGCGTGTAAAATGCACAGGAATGCTTTCCATCGCGTTCTCCTTGTAAAACGATCAATCGAGATTTCGTAAATTCCGTAATGAATTAGGACAGCAGGGTACTATCTAAATATGGTAAAAAAATCAAAACTAAAGTTGTCAGATCGATTAAATATTAAAATATTG
>MHHS01000017.1 GCA_001817115.1 Candidatus Andersenbacteria bacterium RIFCSPHIGHO2_12_FULL_45_11b | reverse complement strand
GAACTTGTGACAATACTGCCTTGGCATCTCGTTTGCCAACCTTGCCAAGATCGAAATAATATGTACCCTTCTTATTTTTTGATGTGAGCGGAACTACGAGAGCGGCATTAACGCTGTATGTTTTTAGGATTACCACAGGACGAGAAAATTTCTCACTTTTGCCATCTTGCTCAAATCCAACATTAATGCCAAGTTTGCACCACCAAACTTCTCGAACATGAAAAAATACTTTCGGAGCGCTCTCATTAATTCGCTTCTTTTCTTCGTTCCATGTATCAAAATCTTTTTTGTGAGGCATAGTTATTTTTAAGAATTATACCCTTCTACAAACGGTTTCGGGTCTTGCCACCAGGAAAGCTTCGTTCTGCCTGCAAAAGGGCGCAGCCAGCCCGGCAATACGACATTGTTCCATGAGCCAGTATAGATTCCGAAATGCAGATGAGCTAATTCCCAATACCCGTTTTGCGGAGTCGAGCCTTTCGCCACCGCGCCGACAAGGTCGCCGATATGCGCCGCATCGCCTTGCTTCATAGCAAGTGCATCAAGATGACCGTACACAGAATAAAATAGAGCTCCCGTAGTTTTATGTTCATGCTCGATAATCACAATGCCTCCCCAATTTTTTTTCTGCTGCGAACCTACTCGCATTTCTGACCACACCACCGTGCCGTCCCCAATTGCCCGAACTTCCGTTCCGGGATTGGCAAGAATATCATCTCCTAAATGGCGTGCAATAAGTATTACTTTGCTGCGTATCGACTGGCCGAATTTGTATCCATTCACATCATATGGATCAATTGGCAATTGCAGCTTCGGAGCAACAACGCTCATACCACAGAAATAACAATCAGCCCCACAATAAGCAGAATGACGATAAGCACTAACACTATAATAGACTTAACCGAATTTTGAAAATCGTTTGGCATATATCAAGAAGATACAATCTGTTCAAATAATTTTGCGTAATTATCAACCATAATATCTTCGGTAAACCGTTCCGATGCAGCTGCACGGCAGTCCTCGCGATTAATAGTTGGAATATCACCTAATTTTTCCAACACTTCATCAAACGAATTCACTACAAAGCCAGTTTTCCCCGATTCAATAATTTCTGGCATCGACCCTTTGTTCAGCGCAACAACGGGAGTACCGCTTGCCAATGCTTCAATCACCGAAAGACCGAATGGTTCGTCAAAATTAATAAGGTGCAAAAGAGCATATGCCTCGCTCAGTATTTTCTTTTTTTGTTCTCCTCCAACGGAACCGATATATTCCACATGAACTCCGTCGAGATGCGGCTCAATTCGCTCTTTAAAATACACCGGATCAGGGGCAATACCCGACAATACTAATTTCATGCCAAACTTTTTAGCTGCTTCTATAGCTCCTGCAGCCCCCTTGGCGTCATCAATACGACCAAAAAGAAGCAAATACTCACCCGCATTCGGCTGAAATACATACTCAGAGACATTAATGCCATGATAAATAGTAGCAGCATAGTTTAAATCAGGATGACGAGCTGCGTTACTTATCGCCACATAATCACTAAACGGATTGTATTGTTTGTAGATTTTTAACGAAAGAGGTTGATTTTGAAAATCGATCAATCCACTATGCACCGTTGTTACGATGCGAGGCTTGATGTGAGGAGCAAAGTATAAAGGAGCATAATTCATATTATTATGAATGAGATCAAATTTATGAGCTTGATCAAAGCAGTTGCCAATATGAAGATACTCCCAATAGCGAACATTCTTTTGAATGTCTCCTGAACCATAAAATTTATCTTCCTCTGTTCCAATTGGCACCACCGCATCTAGCGTTGCGCTCGTTTGAGAGTCTTTAGTTGCAAAAAGAGTCACATCAATGCCGCGCCTATGCAATCCTTCGGAAATAGATGAAGAAAAAAACTCAGAAGGCCCATAATGGCGCGGGGGCGTGCGCCAAGACGATGGTGCAAAAACTGCAATTTTCATAATATTTAGTATATCAGATTTTATGATACGATTTACCCATGCCCCAGCTTCGCGCTATTCGACTGCCTCGCCGCCCTATCCTGATACCGCGCACAGATAATCTGCACTGGTGGGAGCGGAATGGAATATTTAACGCAGGAGTTGCCGAGTATCAAGATCAGATTTTACTGGTATACCGCGCTTACGACGATTACCGCATTTCCAGATTAGGACTAGCAACGAGCAAGGATGGAATTGATTTCAAACTGTATGACTATCCTATTGTAGATACGAATCCTTCTGATGAATTTGAACGAATTGGAATCGAAGACCCGCGCGTAACGCAAATCGGAGATACGTACTATATTGTTCACACATCCGCATCATACAAGCGAGTCGGCGAGCAATCAGATGTAAGTAAAGAAGACTACATGCCCTGGAGAGTCCGCGTGGGCATGCATTCCACCAAAGATTTTAAATCATTTGTTCATCATGGGGTCATTTTGCCCGACATTCGTGCAAAAAATGCCAGCCTGCTCCCTCAAAAAATCAACGGCGCATTCGCATTGTATTACCGAGAATTCACCGACGCAGGGGAAATCTTGAAAGTAGCATTCACGCATGATTTTGTTTCATGGTTCGGAACAAAAACTATTTTATGGCCAGAAAACAAGAACTGGAGCGAGCGAAAATATGGCTTAGGCTCGCAACCAATATCTATTTCGCAAGGATTTCTCGTTGTGTCACACGGCGTTAACAGCAACAGCGAATATCGCCTTGGGCTTATGTTGTTCGACAAAAACGATCCGAGCAGACTTATTTGGTCTACAGATCAATCAATTTTAGAGCCAGAAATGCCCTACGAAAAAGAAGGGTTCATACCAAATGTGGTGTATACGTGCGGAGCGTTGGTAAAAAATAACGAGCTTTGGATTTATTATGGAGGAGCAGACCGGGTAATGGGCCGCGCGATTCTCTCAATGAAAGACATTACGGAAGCAATTAAACATCCAGAAACTAACGTAATACAAGAATAATCAAACCAAGCGAGCTTCCCGTATTCGCACTTCAACCCACAAATACGCCAGCAGCGATTCCGCGCCGCAGTTTTGGTTTACTTCACCATCGAGCAAGCCATCATAGCAGGCGCCCGTAGATTCAGAAGCCATCGCAAGGCGCGCCGTATTGTTTCCGAAAAACCATTCATGCAGCAGCAGCACATCGCTCGAAGAAATAAGCGAGGGGTCCCATGCGCGCAAATCGATAAGAAAATCTGTCGTCGCCGCAGCCTCTATCGGCTGCTGGTCGTATTGCGACGGTTTCCCATCCCGGTGATACCAAGAACTATTTCCAATCGGCACAAACATGTTGTTTTTTATAGTCGTAGATAGCAAAAAAAATGAAGACTGTCGCACCACCCGCTCAGCTTCTTCGCTCGGATTTAAAACCAGCGAAGCAAGCAAACCATGCGGCAACAGCGCATTTGCATATGTCATTGTATCTTCGAACCATGGCCATGATTGAGAAGAAGCGCGTTGCCATGCATGTATTAATTGGGCAGCACATTGCCGCACAATACGGTTCATTTCCGAAGAAAGTGGCCTATGCAATGATAATTCCTGAAACGCTACGAGCACTTCAGCGCACGCACGAGGCACTATAAAAAGATGGTCCGCTTGACGCAATATATCACCCATAAGAACACGGGCTTCTTGCGTGCGCGCAGTATCGGAACCATGAACAATAACTGCAACGCACGCACGCAGCACTCGTGCATACATATCGCCTGAAACATCATGCGTAAGCCAAACTCCTTTTACTGTTCGAAAATTATGCATACTGCCATCTGGGCGCTTCGCATCAACAAGAAATTTCCAACTTAAAAATAGTGTTCGCTCGGCAATATCTGCGTCCTCGCCCGCAAGAAATGGCATTGCGCGCAAAAGCGTAGTTACTGCGCGTGCATTATCATCAACGCAGTATCCTTCGGATAATCTTGGTTCAAGTAATTTCGCATGTTGATATATTCCGTACTCGCCAAGAAGACGCTCAACGTGCGCAAACGATATGGAATGTACTTGCGTCATAAAATGTTATGTGTTATAGTATTGCACATGTTCAGCTTCGGGTCAATCTTCCAACAATATACCCCAGTTAAAGTACTGTACGTTTCTTCCTATATTCCAAAAAAATGCGGCATCGCCACATATACAAAAGACCTGACGAATGCTGTTAATCTATTGAATCCAGAACGCTTGGCGGAA
Source organism: Candidatus Andersenbacteria bacterium RIFCSPHIGHO2_12_FULL_45_11b (assembly GCA_001817115.1). GTDB lineage: Bacteria > Patescibacteriota > Andersenbacteria > UBA10190 > UBA10190 > HO2-45-11b. Next base: position 1,979 of record MHHS01000017.1, on the reverse strand, counting down.
ATTATTGCCATAGACGACCCCCTGGAAAACCTTCCCTACCCATGGGAAGTTACGCATAAAATCTCAGAAGATGATCTCTTGGAATACAAGCGCATGGCTGAACAAGTCAATACATCGGGAGCTGATGTTGTTTCTCTGCAGCATGAATTCGGACTGTATGGAGGAGCTGGCGGATCGCATATTCTTGCGTTTATTGACAATGTAAAACTCCCGCTCGTCACCACGCTGCATACTGTTATAAGCGACCCGACGAACGAATATGGCGTGGTTCTAAAAAAAATAGTAGACGCATCGACTGTCCTTGTTGTTATGATGCAAGACGGTGCTGAAAAACTGAAGACACTCTACGAAGTACCAGAAGAAAAAATAGTCGTCATTCCTCACGGCGTACCAAATACTCCATTTCAATCAAGCGACAAAGCAAAAAGAGTAAAAAAAATGCAAAATCGAATTGTATTGGGAAATATCAATTTGCTTTCTCCGAACAAGGGAGTTGAGTATGCGCTGGACGCTGTTGCGGAAATCGCAAAAACACATCCCGAAGTGCTCTATCTCATTATCGGACAAACGCATCCGAAGCTGCTCAAGCAAAATGGCGAGCAATACAGAAACTTCCTCAAAAAGAAGGTTCGAGAACTGGGAATCCAGAATAATGTAAAATTCGTCAACAAATATATCGAACTGCACGACCTGACCAGGTGGCTATCCGCATTCGATTTCTACATCACGCCTTACCTCGACCCTGAGCAAGTGACTTCGGGTGCGCTTGCATATGCAGTTGGAGCCGGCAAGCTTTGCATTTCAACGCCATATATCTATGCAAAGGAAGTTCTTGCGCACAATCGCGGAGTGATCGTGCCGTTCAAAGATTCCCGTGCAATCGCACAGGCCGTTATACGATTATGGAACAATAAAGAAGAGAAATACGAACTGGAGAAAAACAGCTATCGATTCGGACGCACTATGACATGGCCGAACGTTGCCCAGCAGTACCTGGCAATCTTCAGAAAATTCTCGTAAAAGGGTCGCTTAGCAACCGCAGTGAAACTTGCCATTTTCTATCCTGCAAGACCACGCACAAACAGGGGCGGCAATCGGCGTTGGCGTAACACCGGATACCGTAAGTTTTACAGTATTGCTCGTACCATTCGCATTCTTTACATATACATCATACGTACCAGGCTGTACTTGGCGGACTGGCTGTGTGCATGTTCCTGAATTTGAGAAAAAATCGCATCCGCTTACTCCGCTGGGAACAGTAAATGTCAGCATTGTTCCTCCAACAGAGCCCGCATTCTTAATTCCCCCCTCTGCAAAATGAATATCGTTGCCCGTAGCTGTAAACCCAGTCCCCTTCACCTGCACAAGCTGCCCCACTTTCGCCGTTGCAGGGCTCAATGAATCAATGTGTACCGAGCCGGTAGACGCTGCACAGAACCCTATGCTCACAGGAATCGTACAGCTTGAGGGTGCGTAAAACACTGGGGCAATGCTGCCGCTATAAAACCATCCTCCCAGAAAATCCGCACGTACCGTATCAGCAGATTGCAGCGCAGTTTTTGGAAGATAGAGCGCCGTGGCAACTCCGCCAGAGACAGCCGTAGAAACTTGCGGAGTAATAAATCCGAGATTATTGTCATTCGACCACGCAATGCGGAGATTATTCAGCTGAGACGGCGAAGCAGTGGTGCCAGGTATAGAAATTATGGCCTGTAACACGTTGATATTCGAAATTGAACAATCTAGCTTCGTAACAACTTGCTCGCCAGGCGATGGTGCGGGAAATGCTGCAAGCGATAATGCGCCGCTATAAGACATCGCGAAAAAAATAGCGATTATGCCAAGCAGAGCCACCCCGCCTATAATCCACATTTGCTTTTTGCTTATTGCCTTTTTTCGCTTCATATCAAAATATATAAAATTATTGTGTTCAGTATACCACAAAAACCCCGCCATCAGGCGGGGTTTGCGTTCTAGGT
>MHHS01000016.1:24719-39954 GCA_001817115.1 Candidatus Andersenbacteria bacterium RIFCSPHIGHO2_12_FULL_45_11b | reverse complement strand
TTGTTTCTCTAAATTTGTTGAATTGTTGCAAATTGACTCCGTACGTTACGGAGTCTCATATGTTTCTGAACTTATGCAATATGTTTTTATGTAAAAAAATAGGGCCTGCCAGATTGCTGTTTCCTTACAGCAATCCTGACAAGCCTCTTTCGAGCAAACTTAGTGGTGATGGTGATGATGATGGTGTCCGCCGCGGTAACCATAAATGGTTCCGTACGAATATCCCCCGTAATAATATGGCTGTGGTTGCCGATAGACGGGGACGTTCAGGCTAATCATAGCTCCCCGTGGACCGACGACGTTTAGGCCGAAGTTCCCTCCATACATCATCGGCGGCGCATAATACACCGGCGCGGGCGCGTAATAGCCCCCATAGTATCCTCCGTAATACGGCGAAGGACTCGGGATGAAGCCGGCGCCATACCTGCCGAAGTACTGCGCATTTGCCGGTTCGGCCGTGCTAACGATCAACGCGCACAACACTGCAAACATCAATCCGAACTTCCACATGATCCACCTCTTTTTTACTAGAATATGCATTTGTTAGCTACGCACGTAGCTAACCCTGTGCGAGCAATTTACTCCTAAAATAGAAAAATGTCAAATCAATTTACCACCACCAGGCGTAGCTTCCAAGATATCCGGACCATGAGGAAGGGGCGCCGTATGTGTGATATCCTGCACCGTAATTTCCTGTCGTGGTGAACGTGTACGTGTTGTACCCCACTAATGTTGGAGAGCCTACGAACCCTTGGCCGTAGTTTGCGGTAGAAATAGTGGAAGAAGTATCGAATGTGGTTAATGTTGGAGACCCTACGAACCCTTGGCCATAATTCGCCTGGGAAATAGAGGCCCCAGGAATTGTCCCCTGCGCAACTGTAGGAGAGCCCACGAACCCTTGCCCGTAGTTGCTTTGTGGGAGGTTATTTCCAGGAATAGTATTTTGCGCTACGTTTGGAGACCCTACGAACCCTTGGCCATAATTAGCCTGATTAAGCGTCGGTGAGGGAACGAACCCAGCGCCATAATTGCTTTCGTCTGCAAAAGAAACATGAGGCATGCTAAGTGCGAACGCTGTAACACCAACGTATACTCCGATTTTTGACACGAAGATTGCAATTTTCATATACGCATTCTACACCAAACATTGCTATTGTGTCAAGTGTATTTGTTGGACACCGAAGTGCCTCTGTTATGCAATCTTCCGCTTCACAGCCATAGTAGTCATGATCGCCGCGCGTTCCTGTTCATCCAGTTTCATGCGAATAAATTTAATATTCGTTTTAAGCTGCGGAAGCAAAACATATTCTAATGCATTTACTCTCCGGCGTGTTGTCTCGATTTCTTGCGCTAGCAGCTCCGCTGTTTTTTCAACGGTTGCAAGCTGCAATAGCAGCGGCAGCAATGTTTGGAATGACGCAAGCGCGATATCTAGCTCTCGCGAAGTTTCCCATACGCCCGGTTGCTCGTCTTTTTCTTGCAGCGATACTGCAAACGTCGGAATCGTAACGCCCATCATTGCTTTTTGGGAAACGGAAAGAGAAATTTCATATGGGCGAAGCGATTGCAATAATGCCACAGCCTGCGGCTGCATCGATGCCTGTGCCAGTACGAAATGTTTCAGTGATGCAGAAAGCAGCTCATCTACCCGAGCGCGCAAGTCCTTTGCATCGCGGACGATTTTAAGAAATTCTTGCATCAGGCCATCGCGCTTGTCTTTGAGCAGCTTGTGGCCCTTCTTTGCCAGCGTTGCGCGCTTCTTCGTGCGCAACAGCTCCATGCGTGTGGGGTTAATTGGCATACTTTTCGATCTGCTCCGGCTTTACGCGCTTTAATTCGTTCTTTGGCAAGAGGGAAAGCAGTTTCCATCCGATCGTGAGCGTGTCCTCTATTGTTCGATTTTCATCTGCACCTTGCTGGACGAATTCTTTTTCAAATCTGCCAACGAATTCCAGATACTTTTTATCAGTATCAGTAAGAGACCCTTCTCCTAAGATAGTTGCAAGCTCGCGCACTTCTTGTCCGCGCGCATACGATGCAAATAGCTGATTTGCAACTCCGCTATGGTCTTCTCGCGTCTTCCCTTCTCCAATGCCTTTCGGCATGAGTCGAGAAAGAGATCCGAGTACTTGCACTGGAGGATAAATTCCTCGCTGGTGCAGATCTCGCGCAAGTACAATTTGTCCTTCCGTGATGTATCCAGTTAAGTCTGGAATTGGATGCGTTTTGTCATCTTCCGGCATTGAGAGAATTGGAAGCTGGGTAATGGATCCCTCTTCTCCTTGGATTCTCCCTGCTCGCTCATAGAGCGTGGAAAGATCGGAGTACAGATATCCAGGATATCCGCGCCTGCCGGGAACTTCTTTTCGAGCAGAAGAAACTTCGCGCAATGCTTCTGCATATTTTGTCATGTCTGTCATGATAACTAAGACATGCATATGTTTTGTATATGCCAGGTATTCTGCTGCTGTTAATGCCATGCGAGGGGTAGCGATGCGCTCTACTGCAGGGTCGTCTGCCAAATTAATAAATAGAACAGAGCGTTCAATAGCGCCTCGAGTCGTAAAGTCGTTGATAAAGAATTCCGCTTCTTCGAATGTGATGCCCATTGCAGCAAACACTATTGCAAACTGAATATCTCCAGTTTTTGATTTCTTAGCCGAAGGCACCGTTGCCTGCCGCGCAATCTGTGCTGCAAGCTTGGAATGAGGCAGCCCAGAACCGGAAAAGATCGGAAGTTTTTGCCCTAATACTAGCGTATTCATTCCGTCAATCGTAGAAATTCCTGTTTGAATAAAGTCATTCGGATATGCGCGTGCCGCAGGATTAATTGGAGATCCGTTAATGTCGCGCAATTCGTCAGGAATAATTTCCGGCTGGCCGTCGATCGGCGTGCCTGCTCCGGAAAATGTTCGCCCCAGCAAATCGCCGGATACCGGAAGCTTTAATACATCTCCTTGGAATCGAATTTTTGTTTCCGGGACGTTGATACCGGATGTTCCTTCGAACATCTGAATAACGGCGCGATCTTTATTTACTTCCAGCACTTTTCCTCGGCGAATTTCGCCGGATGCCAATTCCACTTCTACCAGTTCATCGTACCCAACTCCGTCTACTCCTTCTACGATGAGCAGAGGACCTGTTACTTCTGTTGTTGTTTTATATTCTTTAAGCATAGGGTCAGGCTATTGATTGATAAGAGATTCAACGTTCGAAGTAGTCATAGCTTCGAGTGCATCGAACTGCGCATCTACTTCCTTTTCTGGAATTGATTTTGCTCGAGCGATCGCAGGCAAAATTTCAAGAGACAAGAATGATTGCATAGTATAATCATGGTCCTTAAGCCGCTCCCCCGCTTTGCGGTATAGTCCAATAATTAACTGCAACATGCGATACTGCTTGTGCAAAGATGTGTACGTATCCACTGCGTCGTACGCATTTTGCTGCAGATAATCTTCACGAATCATGCGCGCAATGTGCAGCAGTAGCTGTTCTTGTTTTGACAATGCCTCAAGTCCGACCAATCTAACAATTTCTTCAAGAGACGCTTCCTGTTGCAAAATGCCCATCGCTTCCGCTCGCAATTCGTTCCAGTCTGCACCTGCTTCTTTGGCGAAGTATCCTGCAAGCTGGTCAAGGTACAGCGAATAGCTGGTGAGCCAGTTGATTGCCGGATAATGACGGCGGTATGCCAAGCGCTCTTCTAATCCCCAGAACACTTTTACCACTGAAAGCGTATTTTGCGTTACCGGTTCAGATAAGTCTCCGCCGGGGGGTGACACGGCGCCGATTGCAGTAAGCGAACCCACTCTGCTTGGGCTGCCTAATACTTCTGCAATACCTCCGCGCTCGTAAAACTGCGCAGTGCGAGACCCTAGATATGCTGGGTATCCTTCATCTCCAGGCATTTCTTCTAATCGGCCAGACATTTCTCGAAGCGCTTCCGCCCATCGGGATGTTGAATCTGCCATTAATGCCACAGAATATCCCATATCTCGGAAATACTCGGCAATAGTTATACCTGTGTATACAGAGGCTTCTCGAGCAGCTACTGGCATGTTTGAAGTGTTTGCAATAAGGATGGTTCGCTTCATCAAGCTTTCGCCAGTCTTCGGATCTTCTAATTCTGGAAACTCGAGCAATACGTCCGTCATTTCATTTCCTCGTTCTCCGCATCCGATATATACAATCACGTCTGCGTCTGACCACTTTGCAAGCTGCTGCTGCGCTACAGATTTTCCTGAACCGAACGGTCCTGGAATTGCAGATGTTCCGCCTTTTGCGATTGGGAAAAATGTGTCAATAACTCGCTGGCCGGTAACAAGAGGAATAGTTGGAACCTGCTTGTGCTGTACGGGGCGCGGAGTTCGAATTGGCCACCGTTGAGCTAACCGAATAGCGTATATTGTTCCATCTGCTAACTTCACCTCGGCAACAGTATCCAGTACGGTGAATGATCCTTTAGAAATAGATGTGAGAGTACCGGTAATTGCTGGTGGAATCATAACGTGATGTACTAATGCGCCTTCTTGTACGGTGCCGATAATATCTCCACCAGAAACAGAATCGCCGCTTTTCTTTGATGGAACAAAGTCCCATTTCTTATCTTCTGCAAGCGCAGGGGCTTCTGCTCCGCGAGCGATAAATGCGCCGCTATTTGCTTTAATAACATCGAGCGGACGCTGAATACCATCATAAATAGCGCCAAGCATGCCGGGCCCAAGCAAGAGCGACAAAGGCTCACCCGTAGATTCTACTGGATCATTCGGCTTGAGGCCTGACGTTTCCTCGTACACTTGAATAGATGCAGTGTCGCCATGCAATTCGATGATTTCACCAATTAAGCGCTGCTCTCCTACGCGTACAACGTCTTGAATATTGGCACCGCTCATCTTCGTTGCGATAACGAGCGGTCCTGATACTTTTTGAATTGTTCCTGTTATGCGATTGTTGTTCATAGTGTAAGTTAGTGTTATGAGGCGAAGATATCGGATCCTATTGCCCTGATCATGAGCTGTTGGAGATTTCTTGCTGCAGTGTGCTTCGGGTTCGATGGGTTCGGGAGCAGCATGATGGAAGGAAGAGCGTCTTCGTTGAGAGTGCGAATGCTCTCTAAGTTCGGATCCGCCAGCCCTTCATCGATGAAGATTATGCTGTAGACCCCTTCCTGTTTCCATTGCCGCAGGTATTTCAGCGCCAGGCTTGGATCGGCCGTTTCCTCTACATGAATGCCAGAAAGGGAGAAACCGAGTCCGGCGCCGACTGGGCCAATATATGCAATTGGTGAGGATGTCTGATTCATAGTTAGTGGAGATTGCGAATAAGTGCGCCCGCTTCTTGCTGCGAGAATCCGCCCTGTATCGCGGCAACAAGTAAGCGAATATTTTTTGCTTCGTATTCTTTTGTGATCCAATAGGCCACAATCGGATCGTATCCGACCGGTTCATATTGAAATTGTTTTGCAAGCGCAAGCGCAGATTCATCCCAGGTTCGTTCATAAGCAGCCGCGCTTTCTGGAAGCGTTGCATTTCGCATCGCATGGTCTGCTTCGTGATGCGCTTTTGCCAGCGCAGCAAGCTCATGCATAAATGGCGATTGCGCGAAATGCTCAAGCTGCACTTCAAGCTCTTGCTGCATTGCGGCGAAGAGCTGCGGCGATGACCATGTGCCCTGCGCTATCGCTTGCTGCTGTTCTTGGATAATGCGAGCCCACGAAGATGCAGGCGCTTTCTCAATGAATACGCTGTCAAAAATCATTTCTTGCAATTGCGCATGCGAGAGGATTCCGAGTTCGGGTATGCTGGGCATAGCTGATTCACCAGCTGAGAGTGCCAGTATTCCTTGTGCAACATGAAGGGCATCATAGCGCGTTCCAAGAAACGCTAGCACCATATCGTTATCAAGGCTATCAGCAAGCCAAGCAAACTCTTGTTCTAAATAATTCGTAACAGCGTCTGAAATAGACACGTCGTTTGCCAGATGTGTTGCGTATGGAGTCGTCATAAGCACCTCGCGCATATCGTGCATTGTTTGTGCATGCATAATACGTGTTACCTCATTTTCTCCGAGCATGGTTTTTTCCTTCTCTCGGATAACAGCTGTTATAAATGGTGCTTCAACGGTTGGCATATAAGCTAGCTGAAGAGTTCTTTCGCAATATCAGCGCGATGGTTCCAAAACATCTTCTCTGCGAGATAAGAAAACGTGCTGTTGATTTCCACGTGCTTGCTTCGAAAAATAAACCCGCCTTCATCAGGAAGAGTTTCTTTAGAAATAGCATGGTGCTTGGTGGTGAGCTTTTCTACTATGGCTTTGCTTTTTTCTCCGGCGATAATTTCCCCCGACGTTCCGGGGAGCTTATTAAGAAGCTCCTGGTACAATGCCTTTGATTGCGCATCTGGCAGTTGTGCGAGGTATGAAACAAACGCATCTTTTGTAGAGGCGATTTCTTTTTGCTTTGCGCGCAATATGAGCGCTCGGCCAGCCAGCTCCGCTTTTTGGTGAATCATGCGCGCTTGTCTCTCGCCCTCCACCCGTGCGCGCTGCACAATAGATTCTTCTAATTCGCGAAGTTCTTTTGTTGTTCGCTGCTGTTCTTGCTGCACGGCGGAAGCCGCCTGCTTAGCAATTGCTTCTGCTTGAGCAGCGGCTTCGCATACGATAGCTTCTTTGAGTGCGGAGAGCGACATGGGTTATTGAAGCGCTAATCCGTTTACGAGCAAGATCGTGATAAGAAGCCCTAATACAGCATATGTTTCTACGATAGCTGATAAAATAACTGCCTTACCGGAAGCATCTGGTTTTTTCGCAATAATATTTACTCCCGCTGCTGCCACGCGACCCTGATAGATTCCAGAAAATAATCCGCCTACTGCAACTGGAATTGCAGCCATTAGGAATTGAAATCCAACTCCGACAGACACGTCGATTGGCGCGCCGGAAAGCAGACCGATTTTATTTGCGATAATAACTGCTGCCAAGAACCCGTAAATACCCTGGGACCCTGGAAGAGCTGTTAAGATAAGAACCTTGCCGAATTTGTCCGGATCTTCAGACACAAGCCCTGCGCTTGCCTGCCCCGCAGTGCGAACGCCGAGAATTGAACCTACTCCTGCTAGTGCCGCTGCGAGCGCTGCTGCGGCGATTGCGAGCATAAGACCATATGTAATCATAGAATTGTTTTATTAGTTATTTATAAAATTATTTTCTTGCTTGTTATAACGCTTTTACATAATCCTTCGGGTTATCGACATATTTGCCGACTCGCCCGAACGGCCGAAACGGCAACCCTCCCCCTTCAAGGAATTTTGGGAAAAATTCCACGAATTGCAGGCGGCCTGAATGGATATATCCGCCCAGTGCGTTTATCCCTAAGTTGAATACGTGCCCAACTAGAAGGACTACGCCGGCCAGCACAATGCCTACAACAGGAATGCTCGACGACACCATTCCCGCGATCAAATTGACCACGAGCCCGATGATCCCTGTTGCTAGGCCAAGTGCTAGCAAGCGCGAGTAGCTTAACATATCGCTTACAAAGGCGATTAATCCATACAAGCTCAATGTTCCATTGCCGATTTTGACGAATATATTTTTTGCGCTCCTGCCCTGTGTTGCGATCATAAATAACGCAACTGCATACATGAAGTATTTTGCAGGCATTATGTATGGTTGCAGCGCAGAAACATTGGACGATGCGATCCATAAAATTATTGCACCGACCATGACGGCCCATGAGAAGTCATCAAGAATTGCAATTGTTTTTTCACCTCGCTTCCAGTGATACATGCCGCGCACAATCCAGGCATATACCAACTGCACAATCCCGAATGCAAAAATAATTCCGAGCAATAAAATCGGCTGTTTGAGCGGGTCAATGAGCTTGATGCCGAGTAAGAATTGCTTAATTGCTCCGTCTGGCAGCGTAATAAGATCGATGCTGAACCAGCCTCCAGTAAGGCCTCCTAATACAACCGTAGCGGCGCCTGCATAAAAAAGTACGCGGACCAGTTTTTGCATATCGCGTTTTAGCTTGAAGAAGCGTTCCGCAATGAACGTACCGATCATCATAATAACGCCGTACCCAGCATCGGTTAAGGCTAACCCAAACGATATTAAAAAGAAGATTGCCAGCGGACCAGACGGATCAAGCTCATGATATGCGGGCTTGCCATATAAATCAGTGACTGCTTCAAACGGCCGAATAAGCTTGTTGTTTTGGAACATGACAGGGGCGCGGTCCTCTTGTGCAACATCCGCGCTCTCCAGCGCTGCTTCCGGAAAAGCGTGCTGCAGTTTTGTTGAAAATAATCCAAGCCAGACAGACGGAATCCATCCCGAGATGACAGTTATGAAAGGCTGCGATGTAATATGTTCCTCAAGCTTTTCTCGCTCTACTTTATGCAATAGGCCGTCATATGCAAATAATATATCCATGCGCATTGGCAGAAGTTCTGATGCTTGTTGCACGATTTGTGCTAGCGCCTTTTGAGTTTGTTTTGATTCACGAACAAGGCGCGCATGGTAACTCTTCATGGATCCGTCTGCATGGGATGGCAGAGTGATGCGCTCTGCATTAAGCGCTTGTTCAAACGCATCTACGTGCGCCTCATCTTGTCGATGCGCCACAAGTTCGCCAAATATTGTGACAGAGTTTTTTTGTACCGATCGGTATGCTTCCTGCCACGCCCCCGTTGGAATGCTCTCTAAATGACGAGTGATAATAGCGTCGTCAGGCGCAGTAATGGAAAGTAGTCGATGAATCAGCGGAGTGCGCATGTTCGCGGATTGGCTGTTGTGAATTCCTAGGCCTATCCAGGGCTCTGCTTGAGCAATTGCGATCGCGAGTTCGGCAAGGTTCGCCTCGTGCTGAGTGATTGCATTATGTATTTCTTCAACGCGCGCAATTAGGAGGGGAATATCGATCTTCTGTGCTGCTGCGTCCAGTTCCGCCAGGTTTGCTGTGGGCTTACCAACGAACATGTCTTTTAGCTTTTTCTTGCGAACAATGTTGAGGCGTTTTTCAATCTGCTCGATAAATGAAATAGCGAATTGGAGCTGTGCTAATAGATGCACTGAATCGCTCGCGTACGTTCCTTGTTCGGTTTGATTATACTGGTCAACATGCATCACTGTTTCTTCTTGCAGAAATTGCAATAACTGCTCCCGAACAGTGTTCGGAGCGGCAATAGTAACTTTTTTCATTTCTGCAATCATATCTGGAGATTATGCGAGCGGGACAGAATATGTTTCAGCAAACAGCTGCGTCGCCTTTTTTATTGCGCGATCTCGATTTTTTTCTGCAGCGTTGTGCGTGATGCTAGCCGCATCGTTGCTTTCCTTCATAATGCGATGAGCTTCTTCAGTTGCTTGTTTTGTGTGCTCGGCAATAATTTGCGCAGATGTGGCATCAGCCTTAGCTGTAATTGCTTCTCGAGCTTCGTGCATCGATTTTGATACGTGCAAAAGCTCGTTTTCAGACGTTTTTTTTGCGTCTGCGATCATGAGCGATGCTTCTTGTTCAAGTTGTTCAACCTGTGCAATAAGTGATTTATTCATACGTTCTTCGTGTATATAAAACAAAAACCCGCACTTGGCGGGCTTACTGGCGGGTATACTAGTACAGTGTTGGGGGCATGTCAATATGAAGAGCTCTTGTAACTTCTTATATAGTATTGTGTAATATCGCTATTGGCCTGCCGCAGGGATGATTTTAATAGGTAAATTCGTGATAATGCCATCAGGGCGCAATACTTGCATAGTGTAGTTCCCCACTGTTGGGATATTCCAGCAGCAATATTCATTTTTTCCTGGGTCTAAAGTAACGGATTCGGGCACAAGCGGAATAATGCTCTGCGCAGCATCTCGCAGACGAACAGTAACAGTTACCGGGCTAGTAACGCCGTCCGCCGTTGTTCCCTGCAGCATGAGCAAGTCTTTTGTGGAGTAATCAGATTTTTGTTTGATGGGGGGATTTTTCTGCGAAGCGAACGATTCTCGCACCACCGTACCTACGCGCAAGTCAATAAAGACGGGCCCCGTATATGCAGTGTCGGTTTTTGGAGGCACATTTTGCGGTAGTTGAAACGCAAACCACACGCCGCTGATAAAGATAATAGCAACAGTTCCAATGATGACTGCAAGTTTTGTATTCATGTTTTTTTCCGTTTGAAAACTTTTCGGACTGCCTCTTCGATTGCTGGCGCATCCATGCGATATTTTTTTAATAACTCTTCTGGCGTTCCGGATTCTCCAAAACTATTATGCATGCCGATAAACTCCATGGGCACTGGGTATGTTTGTGCGATCACTTCTGCAATCGCGCTGCCAACCCCGCCCATTATTTGATGTTCTTCTACTGTAACGACTGCTTTGCAATCCCTTGCTGCCTGTTCAATGGTATCTGCGTCGATCGGCTTAATGCTTGGCATATTAATGACTCTGCATGAAATTCCTTGCTCTGCTAATGTTCTTGCCGCCACGAGTGCAGAATGAATAATCGGTCCGGCGCCGATTATCGCCACATCATTTCCTTCTTTAAATATTTGCGCTTTGCCGATGGTGAAGGGTGTTTTTTCGGATGTAATTTTAGGTGTGGCATTTCTCCCTAATCGAATATACACTGGCCCTTTTGCATCCTTTGCCGCATGTACGGCCTTGCGCGCTTCTTCAGAGTCGCATGGCACAAGAACGGTCATGTGCGGAAGCGTGCGGGTGAGCGCGATATCTTCCATTGCTTGGTGCGTTGCGCCGTCGGGGCCTACGGAAATGCCTGCATGGGCGCCGATGAAAATAATATGAACATTGTTGTAGCACGCAGAAATGCGGATCTGATCCCAATTTCTTCCCGGAGAAAATACGGCGTACGTTGCAATAAATGGGATTTTGCCGTTGAGTGCGAGCCCCGTTGCAACGACTGCCATGTTTTGTTCCGCAACACCCATCTCGATAAAGCGTTTTGGAAATGCGTTGCTGAATTGCTGGCTGCGCGTTGATTCAGTAAGATCGGCGCATAGCACGACAACGCGTTCATCTTCCGTGCCTGCCTCCACAACGCCGATCCCATATCCATCTCGAGTTGCGGCCATGGGAACATCTTTATACAGGGTTGATGCAAGTAAATGAGCGTTTTTGTTCATAGGTCAGATGGCACTATTTTATTATCTAAGCTTCGCAACTGCTTGAGCGCTTCTCGCGCTTGGTCTTTGTTGGGCGGATTGCCATGCCATTGGTATTGGTATTCCATAAAATCGACTCCCTTGCCCGCAATGGTATGCGCAATAATGCACACCGGTTGTTCCACTATGGCTTTTGCCTCATTGCATGCGCCGATAATTTCACTCATGTTATGCCCGTCGATTTCAATAACATGCCACCCGAACGCTTCGTATTTTTCTTTCAAGCTTTCTTTGCGCATCACAGTTTCCGTCGGTCCGTCGATTTGAATATTGTTTCGGTCGATAATTGCTGTAAGATGCGCAAGCTTATAATTTCCCGCGAATGCAACTGCCTCCCATATCGATCCTTCATCGTGTTCCCCATCAGAAAGTAGAGCGTATGTTTGGTATGTTTTCCCATCAATTACTCCCGCGTACGCTGCGCCGCATGCAATGCCTAAGCCTTGGCCGAGGCTTGCCGCAGAACTTTCAATACCGGGCGTAGTAAGCCGGTCGACGTGACCTTGCAGCCGCGTTCCTAGTTTTCTTAGAGTCTTTAATTCTTCGACTGGAAAGTATCCTGCGCGCGCAAGGGTTGCATACCATACGGGCGCGGTGTGTCCGCATGAAATATGCAGGCGATCTCTGTCGGGGTCTGTTTTTTGCTTTGGGCTGGTGTTTAACACGTTAAAATACAGCGCCGTTGCGATGTCTGCCAGATCAAGCGGCCCTGCGCTGTGACCAGATCCCGCTGTAAGCAGCATCGAGATAATGTCTTTGCGAATTGTATTCGCCATACGCTCAAGATCTTCCCGTGTAGTAAGCTTCTGCATTGCTTTTCAGTATACCACGGCCTGCTATGCACTCGCCGCAAGTAATGCAAGCTGCTTCATATTTTCTTCGGGATTTCCTGCGCCGAAAATCGCAGTATTTGAGCAAAATATGCTTGCTCCCGCCTTTGCGTATTGCGGGATAGTTGCTTTATCTACATGGCCGTCAACGGCAATCGTGATTGCTGGGTGCGCGATGTGAAAATCTGAAATTTTCTTAAAAACATTCGGATTTATTTCTTGCCCCGCAAACCCAGGCGTGTATCCCATAAACAGTACGTACTGAACAATCGGCAAATATTCTGTAAGCCGATCAATATTCGTATCTGGATTGATGGCAATTCCCATTTCTGCGCTCGTGTACTCGCCTATCGTATTATATACGAATGGCAAATCCATGGTTCCTAAAAATGCTTCAATATGAAATACGCAGCGCGCGGGATTCAAATCAATAATATCCTCTACATATTCTGCTGGCGTTTGCACCATCATGTGCAATTCGATCCGCCCATTTGGCGGATCGCCCGCTGGACTAGCGGGCAAGTGTTCTAATCGTTTTATATCCAAAAAACTTTTTTCGCCTGCAAAAATTCCGTCAGTCACGTCAATCTGAATATGGCGCGCAGCTCTCGCGACCTTTTCCCAATCTTCTGCAATTTTTTCATACGTGGTCCGTAAAATCGCAGGGACGATTTCGACGCTTCTCCCCCTTACCAAGGGGGAGCTAGAGGGGGTCTGGTCGCGTAGTGCATCTAACTTGCCCCCATCCCCTCCTTCCCCCTGATTAGGGGGAAGGGAAACATTCTCATCATCCTTCTTATTCATTTTTCTCCATCTCCGCTATCTTTCCAACTCTCCGAACATGCCGCTCTAGTCCGGAAAATGGAGTGGAAAGGAACGTTGATGCAATAGCCTGCGCTTCTTCTAATGAAATAAAGTCCGACCCAAGAGCCAGAATATTGATATCATCATCATTGCGCGCTATTTTTGCAATTTCAACATCATGAATAAGCGCCGCACGCACTCCCGCAACTTTATTAGCGGCAACAGCCATACCCACTCCCGACCCGCACAGCAGAATCCCGCGATTGTTCTCTATATCTTCTGCAATTTTCTTCGCCACGAGCATTGCATAATCAGGATAATCATCCCCTTCTGTAAACTCCGTTGCACCCATATCTTCCACGTTGTGCCCCTGTTGTTGCAGCCACGCAATTAACCCTTCCTTCATAGCAAACCCGCGGTGATCTGCGCCGATAAAGATGTTCATATATTCATATTATGTGTAAGCCAGGTTTGCAAGCATTCCAGTGATGAAAAATTGAGAGTACCCTCGATAATATTTGAATTTTTATCGCGAAAGAAACCATGGCCTTGGTTCAAATTAAACCAGCTTGCCGACTTGGACCCAGTTACTCGCTTTTTACATCCGCAGTCGCATATAGTAATTCTTTTCTCGCTCATACTAAAACTATACCACAATGGCTTTTAGTATTCAGCAGAATTTCCTGGCTCTAATGGTTCAAAATGGATTCCGGCTTCTTCGAGAACTTTAGTTGGCGTTCCATATATCCATTGCCTTGGATTGAGCATACCGTCATGAATAGGAATGCAAGCGTTAGGCTTGAGCGCAAGCGCCCAGTCTATTGATTCTGATAGTTTCATCCAAGGGCCGGCCATTGGCATGCCGAGGACTTTAACGGGAACGTTTGGATTAACAAATGCATCGCCAGGCAAGAAAAATTTGTTTGCAATCAAGTATCCCGTATTCATGACGGTTAGAATAGTTTTGTAAATGATAGCATGGTCTGTGCCGAACCCTGCAATTTCAATGCCTTGTATCGTGACGCGTTGCCCATCATCTACGATTTCACATGTTATTCCCTCTTTTTCTAATAACGACGCCACTGCACTGTTCGTAATAATCTTTGCAGCGGGATTATTCTTTAGTACTTCCTTTACAGAATCAATATGAAAATGATCCGCATGTTCGTGCGTAATAAGTACAATACTAACGCCGGTTTGATTGTTTTGCTCGCTCGTCCATGCGCCCGGATCCGTCAAAATTCCCACGTCATTTTCCTCAACATAAAAGCAACAATGCCCGATTTTTGTGATGGTCATATAAGAAGTATACCGCGCAAAGAAAAAGGCGTCAGTGGTTTGACGCCTCCGGGGTTAATCGTCTTGATGCTCGGATTTCCAGTTTAGATAATCTAGCTCCTGTATAAAAACGCGCCATTTATCTTCCTTGGATAGTCTGCTGCTTTGTTCAAGTGATTGAGCATCCTTGAGTATGGTGGCTTGGGAGCAGTCTAAAACATCACACCATGCATCAAATAGTTCCTGATCGATAACTTTTAGACGTTGTTCCATTCCATTAAGCAATGCGAGCGAAAGATTTCTACCTGTTCGTTCGTTAAGCTGATGGAGCAGTTCTTCTTGATCCATTTCTCTATAAACACGCCGAACTTTCAAAGCACTTCCCCAAAACGCTTCAAACATGGGATATTCCTTTCAGTTCAAAAGAACGATTTTGTTTGTTTTGCCTTATTTAGTATAGGCGCTGTCAGGGATTTTACCAACGTTTGACAAAATTAGCATTACGGCATACAAGTGAATAGGCGTTTGTTCTTTGCACTACTCTAGTCTAGCGAAAGGATAGTCCAGTGTACGTTGTTATACCCGCAGACGTTAAGGCATGGACGAAAACTGGTGAGCCTCAAGTGTTAGCAAAATCTTTCGGTGCGTATCTCCATCTGCAGAAATTCTGCGACCCTGACGGCCACGAAAGTGACTTTTCTCTGTTTGGGGGGAAAAATTGGGCA
This sequence comes from Candidatus Andersenbacteria bacterium RIFCSPHIGHO2_12_FULL_45_11b, assembly GCA_001817115.1. Taxonomy (GTDB): domain Bacteria; phylum Patescibacteriota; class Andersenbacteria; order UBA10190; family UBA10190; genus HO2-45-11b. The sequence continues at coordinate 25,140 of MHHS01000016.1, read as the reverse complement.
ATCATCTGCCCGGTAACCAAGAGTGGAGACCTTATTCTCGTGCGGCAGTACAAGCAAGGCGTTGACAAGATTGTGATCGAGTTTCCTGCGGGCACTGCAAGCGATGGTGAGGGCTTGGAAGCAACGGCAAGTCGTGAGCTGTTAGAAGAAACTGGTTTTCACGCTGAACGAGTAATATCGCTTAGCGGCCCTCACCACATCAGCACGCGGAAGTCCCCAACTTTTTCCGGTCGTTTGTAGCAAAGGGGTGTGACTTTACGGGGGCACGTAAGCTGGACGCTGACGAATCCATCGAGGTGTTAAGCGTTACTCCGCGTGAATTCTGGCGGATGGTTAGGGAGGGCGAAATTGCAGAGCCGTCTACAATCGTAACGGCTACGCTCGCTGCGATTGGTGAACACATTCCGTTCGTAACAAATTG